>JARRQA010000152.1:1412-8163 GCA_037382325.1 Robiginitalea sp. | reverse complement strand
CAGGAGGCGGTCATCGAGGAACGGATCACCTTCCCCAGCGACGACCTGCTCGCCCTGGAGAATGTGCTTCAGGAGGAAGACCAGACCGAATGGCTTATTCAGGCAGACTACGTACGTCCCATGGAGGACGCCCAGTTCGAAGCCGGGTTCCGCTCCAACCTCGAGGAAACGATCACGGACTACCGCCTGGATTCCCTGGACCAGGCCTCAGGTGAGTTTGTGATAAACGAAGCCCTTACCAATATTTTTACCTATAACGAAAACGTACATGCCGCCTACCTGCAGTATGGGAATAAACTGGGCGATTTTTCTTTCCTGACAGGATTGCGGCTTGAATACACCCAGCTCAAAGGGGAGGTTGAGACCGAGTTTGACCTTGCCGACCTGGAAGAACTCCTGGGTCAGGATGTGGACCTGAATTTCAATAAGGAATATCTGGGCCTCTTCCCAACGCTTAACTTGATCTATGAATTGTCGGACAATGAAAATATATCCCTGGGCTACAACCGCCGGATCAACCGGCCAAGGGGCTGGTTTATCAACCCCTTCCCTTCCAGGAGCAGCCGGACCAACATCTTCCAGGGGAACCCGGATCTGGACCCGGCATTTGCGAACGCCTTTGATCTCGGGTACCTGAAGCGCTGGAAAGAGCTTACCCTGACTTCTTCGGTGTATTACCAGCGGGAGACGGGCTCCTTCCAACGGGTGCAGGAGCCTACGGGGATTACCACCCCGGACGGCATTGAAATTATCAGGACGATCCCGATCAACCTCTCCACAAACCAGCGGTACGGGGCGGAAGCGGGCATTCTCTATAATCCGACCCGATGGCTGCGCATCAACAGCAGTTTTAACTTCTTCCGCTTTGTAACTGTTGGCGAGTTTAACGGGGTGGACTACGGGGCCGAGAACAACAGCTGGTTCGGCCGTTTCAGCTCCAAGGTCACCCTGCCTGGAAAAATCGACTGGCAGACCAATATGTTCTACCGGGGGCCCTCCAACAATGCGCAGACGGAATTCAAAGGGATCTTTTCCATGAACCTGGCCTTCAGCAAGGACATTATGAACGACAACGGCACCATCCTGCTGAACATACAGGATGTGTTTAATTCACGGAAACGCCAGTCTTTTACAGAAACCGATTTCTTTACCTCGGACAGCGAATTCCAGTGGCGGGTTCGGTCTGTCCGCCTTTCCTTTGTCTACCGCTTTAACCAGGCCAAGCAGCGCAATGGCCGCGGCAGAGGTGGACTGGATTATGAAGAAGAAGGGGAATTCGGGGGAAGCAGCTAGGAGGCCACCGGGTTTCTAAAAATAAAAAGCGGGAAATTCCCGCTTTTTTTATGCTTCTCTTTCAGCCCTTTTGGCCGCCCGGCGTTCTTTCCACATCTCCAAAAGGTTTCCTCCAAGCCAGTAGGGAACCACGAAGAGTATCAAAAACATCATCAGCCAGAACCCAATGGTAAGGATGGTAAGAAAGGCTAAAAATCCAAGGTATTGATCAAATTCGAACATGGAAACGCGCTTTGGATGACAAAGATAGGAGGAATTCAATAAATGGCACAAGTCGAATCAAAAATTTTCATCAGACGGTCTATCTTCTTGCCCGGCTGCGTCTCGAATCCTTACCTTTGTTAAAAACGATAACCCATGGAATTCCGAATTGAAAAAGACACCATGGGCGAGGTGAAAGTCCCCGCCGATAAATACTGGGGGGCCCAGACTGAGCGGTCCCGAAACAATTTTAAAATAGGGCCAGAAGGATCCATGCCCCTTGAAATCATCCGGGGCTTTGCCTATCTGAAAAAAGCCGCTGCCTACGCCAACTGCGAGCTGGGCGTCCTCCCGGAAACCAAGAGGGACCTCATCGCACAGGTCTGTGAGGAAATCCTGGAAGGCAAACACGACGATCAGTTCCCACTGGTGATCTGGCAAACCGGATCGGGAACGCAGAGCAACATGAATGTCAATGAGGTGATCGCGAACAGGGCGCACGAACTGGCAGGACACCGAATCGGGGAAGGGGAAAAAACGCTGCAACCCAATGACTATGTTAACAAGTCCCAGTCTTCCAATGACACCTTCCCGACGGGAATGCACATCGCCGTTTACAAAAAAGTGGTGGAGACCACCCTGCCGGGCGTTCAGAGACTCCGGGACACGCTGCAGGCCAAATCGGCTGAATTCATGGACGTCGTAAAAATCGGGCGGACCCACCTTATGGATGCCACCCCCCTGACCCTCGGACAGGAATTCTCCGGGTACGTTTCCCAACTGGACCACGGGATGAAAGCCCTTAAAAACACCCTGGGGCACCTCAGTGAACTCGCCCTGGGAGGAACCGCCGTGGGAACCGGACTGAATACGCCGGAGGGGTATGATGTGCTGGTGGCCAAATACATCAGCGAATTCACCGGCCTGCCTTTTAAAACCGCCCCGAACAAATTCGAAGCTTTGGCCTCCCACGATGCCATCGTGGAGACGCACGGAGCCCTGAAGCAACTGGCGGTATCCCTTAACAAGATTGCCAATGATATCCGTATGATGGCTTCCGGGCCGCGTTCCGGGATTGGAGAAATCCTGATCCCTGCCAACGAACCGGGCAGTTCCATCATGCCCGGAAAGGTAAACCCAACCCAGGCAGAAGCCCTGACCATGGTTTGCGCTCAGGTCATGGGGAACGATGTGGCGGTAAGCGTGGGAGGCACCCAGGGCCATTACGAGCTCAATGTTTTCAAACCGCTCATGGCTGCCAATGCCCTCCAGTCGGCGGGTTTGCTGGGGGATGCGTGCCTTAGTTTTGAAAAAAACTGTGCCTCAGGGATCGAACCCAACCGCGAAACCATCGAGAAGTTGCTCAACAACTCCCTTATGCTGGTCACCGCCCTGAATACGAGGATCGGGTATTACAAGGCAGCTGAGATCGCGAATGCTGCCCACGAGAACGGGACCACCTTAAAAGAGGAGGCCGTTCGGCTCGGCTATGTGACGGAAGAAGAATACGATGCATGGGTACGGCCCGGAGACATGGTTGGCAGCCTGAAAAAATAGGGCCGACAAAAGGGAACGCATAAAAAAAGGGATCCTGTCGGGGATCCCTTTTTGTGTTTAACCGGTGTGGGCTTACTTGAGCTCGAACCGGGATGTTCCCAGAAGCCTCAGCGCGTCGTCATAAACATTCACCATGTAATTTCCCTTTTCGAATTCCCCAGCGTAGTTGCTGATATAGTCGCATACATCCAGGGCTGCATTCTCATAGTAGAAATTGGTGTTTTTGGTAAAGGAGATGGTCGGACCATCCTCGATGCTTTTGGAGTTGGTACCCCCCATCACATTCCCCTGAGGATCCAGGACCTCAATATAGAATTCCCGGTCTCCGGCCTCCGCTATCACATTGTCCGCCACTGTAAAGCAAACTTTGAGTTTGTCTGTCCTGCGGGCGCGGGAGGTGGAACGCAGGGTTCCGTTGTTGCGTTCCCGTACGGCATCCACGCTGAACTGTGTAAGGTTCAGGGCAGAACCCCGCTCCACGGCTTCTGCCAGTTGTGTATTCTGTACAATCAGCGAATCGTTGAAGACAGTTTGCTTCTCCAGTTCCGCATAGGTACTGTCACGCTGCATGGCAATCATGGTGTTGGATTGCTTCAGGGAATCCACCTGTTTCAGGAGTTGTTCCCGTTCCTTTTTAAGGACGCTAACCTGACGACGGTAGCGGGAGAGTGTAGCCAGGTCCGCTTTCATCCCGTTAACGGAATCGATGTATTTTGCGATGTTATCCCGGGCTGCAACGAGCTCCTCATTGGTCTTGTTGCTTTCAATAATCGCTTTTTCGTACTCGGATTTGAGACTTTCCAGGTCAGCTACGACCAGCTCTTTCTCTTGTTTCAGAACTGCTTCGTTTTTCTTTTTCTCCTGATAAAGGCTCACGGTGTAAATGATGGTTCCCAGAAGGATAACCCCAAGGAGTCCAGCTAATACTTTTAATCCGTTATTGTTTTTGGTTTCTGCCATAAGTGAAAAAATTATTTACTTAAAAAGTATATGGTTACAGTCTATATACGGCAAGATTGTTCATTTAGATTTCCATATCGAAAAAAATTATCACGACGGCCATGTTTGGGATCTGTGCCTTTGTACCTTTAAGGAGAACCTAAAAAGATGAATGACCATGTTACGTAGCTCAATATTTGCCCTGGCTTGCAGCCTGCTGCTATTCGCCTGCAAGGAAAAAACCGAAAAGCAACCGGCTTCTGAAACGGCAGAAGCAAAAACCGAATCCAGGGCCCAAACCGATGACGTTGAAGTTCACCCGGTCTCCCACGCCACGGCGGTACTCCGTTGGGGGGAAACCACCATCTATGTCGATCCCGTGGGGGGCGCTGACGCCTTTGCGGGCTATCCGAACGCCGACCTGATTCTCATCACGGACGAACACGGGGACCACTACAGTCTGGAAACCCTGGAAGGACTGCCGACCCAAAATGCCAAGATCATCGCCCCAAGGGTGGTGGCCAATCAGCTTCCGGAATCCTTTACGCCTCAGATCGACGTGCTGGACAATGGCTCCATAAAAGAGCGCTATGGTATTACAATTAAGGCCATCCCGATGTATAATCTCCGGGAAGAAGCCAAGGATTTTCACGTGAAAGGAAGGGGGAATGGATATGTCCTTGAGAAAAACGGGATGCGGATCTATTTTTCAGGGGACACGGAGGACATCCCGGAAATGAGGGCCCTGACGGATATCGATAAGGCCTTCGTCTGTATGAACCTGCCCTATACCATGACCGTCCAGCAAGCTGCAGACGCAGTACTGGACTTTGCCCCTGCCGAAGTATACCCGTACCACTACAGGGGTAGACCGGAGGTTAGCGACGTGAAACGGTTCGCTGAGCTGGTCGGGGAAGGAAATCCGGATATCCGGGTCGTACAGCTGGACTGGTATCCCGGGGAAGCCTATTAATACTGTGGTTTAAGGCTGTTGTCCTGGCAGCATAGACGTTCCAAAAATTTATTCCCTATCTTTCAGGGTACACTTTCTTTATAACCAGCAAACGAAAAAACAGATGAAAATCATTAGCGCCGTACTGATCATCCTCGGAATTGTCGGGGTGATCGTATTCGGCATACAGGCCATAAAGGGACGGGAATGGCTTATTCCCTGATGAGCTTTTTGTACTTGAAGCGCTTGGGGGTCGCCTCGGCACCCAACCTCTTTTTCCGGTTTTCCTCATACTCTGAAAAGGAACCCTCAAAATAGTAAACCTGTGAATCCCCCTCAAAGGCAAGGATGTGTGTACAGATCCGGTCCAGGAACCACCGGTCGTGCGATATAATTACCGCGCAACCCGCAAAACTTTCAAGTCCCTCCTCCAGGGCCCGAAGCGTATTAACATCCAGGTCATTGGTAGGTTCATCCAGCAGCAGTACGTTCCCCTCCTCCTTCAGGGTCATCGCCAAATGAAGCCGGTTCCGCTCCCCTCCGGATAACATCCGCACCTTCTTGTTCTGTTCGCTCCCGGAAAAATTAAACCGGCTCAGGTAAGCCCTGGAATTTACCTGGTGGCCTCCCATGGTGATCAATTCCTGACCCCCGCTGAAATTTTCCCAGATGGTCTTCTCCGGATCGATATTGGCATGGGTTTGGTCCACATAGGCTATTTTGACAGTCTCCCCTATTGTAAAGGTTCCCTTATCCGGCTTTTCCTCCCCCATGATCATGCGAAAAACAGTGGTTTTTCCGGCCCCGTTCGGACCGATCACACCGACAATTCCCGCCTGGGGCAGGTTAAAATTCAGGTCTTCGTACAATAGTTTGTCCCCATACGCCTTGCTGACTCCTTTGGCCTCTATTACGTTGGTTCCCAATCTCGGGCCGTTTGGAATGTAAATCTCCAGCTTCTCATCGAGTTTTTTCTGGTCCTGGCTCAAAAGCTTGTCGTAATTGTTCAGCCGGGCCTTCTGCTTGGCCTGCCTTCCTTTCGGGCTCTGGCGGATCCACTCCAACTCACGTTCCAGGGTTTGCTGCCTTTTGCTGGCCTGCTTCTGCTCCTGGGCAAGTCGCTTGGATTTCTGCTCCAGCCAGCTGGAATAATTCCCCTTCCAGGGGATCCCTTCCCCCCGGTCCAGTTCCAGGATCCAACCGGCCACATTGTCCAGGAAATACCGGTCGTGGGTTACGGCAATCACCGTCCCTTTATACTGGGCCAGGTGGTGTTCCAGCCATTGGACGGATTCAGCATCCAGGTGGTTGGTAGGCTCGTCCAGGAGCAGGACGTCGGGTTCCTGCAACAACAACCTGCAAAGGGCCACCCGCCGTCGTTCCCCCCCGGAAAGTACCGATATTTTCCGGTCGGGTTCCGGGGTGCGCAGGGCATCCATGGCAATTTCGAGCCTGGAATCCAACTCCCAGGCCCCCGTGGCATCAATCTGGTCCTGCAGGGCAGCCTGCTTATCCATCAGCTGCTGCATTTTGTCAGCATTCTCGTATACCTCCGGCAGGGCGAACATGTCGTTGATTTTGTTGTACTCATCCAGTACGGACACGATTTCGGAAACCCCTTCCCGGACGATTTCCAGTACGGTCTTTTCCGGATCCAGTTCTGGCTCCTGTTCCAGCAGACCGACCTTGTAGCCCGGGGAAAAGACCACATCCCCCTGATAATTGGAATCCCTGCCGGCGATAATCTTTAGCAGGGTGGATTTCCCGGAACCGTTAAGGCCCAGGATTCCGATCTTGGCCCCATAAAAA
>JARRQA010000152.1:0-1382 GCA_037382325.1 Robiginitalea sp. | reverse complement strand
CCAGACATGGAGAAAATGACCTTCTTATCGTCCGACATGCAGTTTAGAATTTACAATTGTGAGATAATACAGAAATCACACCCTTCCTTTCAGGGCATTGAATACCCAGGCGATGGCAAAAAAACCAATCCCCACGGAGGCGAAACCCCAACCGGCCACATCGTCATACCGAAAAGCCCCCAGGGCAATAAGGCCAAGCCCTACGATGATCATGATAATGGTCGCCCAGGCGAGCACCGTGTTTTTATTCATTCCCATAATGTGTTAGTTTGGTAGTAAGACAAATATCGGAATTTTTTAGGCAAGTCCGGCGCCCGGTTGTGTTTCAGGATTCCCCCGGGAAGACGATACCGGCCTGTTCGCGGATCCGGTCAAGGAGGGTGTGCAGGGCACCGCTATCTGCCCAGGACCAAAGATCACTCTGGGTTTTCCCCCCTTTCAGACAGGACTGTACTTCTTGAATCTCATAGGTGTATCCCGACCCCTCCAGTGGTTTTTCTACCCTTTGAAGCTCCCCTTCGCGCTGGATCGTAAAGGATTCCGCTTCATGCCATCTGGGGCTTAGGAAAATACTGCCATCCCTGCAGGAGATCTCTGCCTTCATCTCACTGCGGGAGGACAAACCGCTGTAAAGGACCGCCATGGCCTGCGGATAATCAAAGAGCAGCGCAATTTGTTTTTCCACACCCGTCTCGTGAAAGTGGGCCAGCACCCGAAAGTCCCTGGGAACCCCCAACAGCAGATAGGCCAGAAATACCGGGTAGATGCCGATATCCAAAAGGGAACCGCCCGCAAGGACCGGGTTGAGCAGCCTCCCCTGCGGATCCCGGTCCAGGGCCGGGAAGGCAAAATCAGCCCTCAGGTAGGACAGCGGCCCCAGCGCCCCCTCCCGGACCATTCTATATACCTCCCGGATACTCGGGTTGAAACGGCTCCAGAGCGCTTCCATCAGAAACAGTCCTTTTTTTCGTGCCAAATCCAGCATATCTGTTACCTCCCGCGCATTGATCCCCAATGGCTTTTCACAGAGGACATGCTTTCCAGCCTGCAGGGCGGCAAGGGTATGTTCCCTGTGGAAACTGTGGGGGGAAGCAATGTAAACCACCTCCACTTCCGGATCGGCGAAAAGTGCCTGGTAGCTCCCATAGGCCTGCTCAGCTTCGAATTCCCTGGAAAAAGACGTTGCTTTTTCAAGGTCCCTTGATGCTACAGCCCTCAGGCGGGCTCCGGGAACCAGGGCCAGGTCTCCCGCGAAGGTGCCGGCTATATTTCCCCGGCCGAAGATCCCCCAGGCAGTATTTTCAGTCATAATTTATGGTTATCCACCCATAAAGGTAGTCATACATCCTCCGTATCTTTAGCCTTCTATTGATTAACCGAAA
>JARRQA010000151.1:0-5453 GCA_037382325.1 Robiginitalea sp. | reverse complement strand
ACTGAGCCCGAAAGACACAATTTACCTCTATTACGCTGCCAGCAGTGCGGTCAACAGCGGGGACTATGAAATGGCCCTGAAATACTACAAGGAACTGAAGGACCTCGATTATGACGGCAGTCAGATGGTCTACAAGGCTACCAATGTGGAGACGGGAGAAGAAGAGGTCATGGCCAAGACCCAGCGGGACCTCATGGTGAAATCCGGTACTTATACCAATCCGGTAGATGAGCAAACCGAATCCAAAAAGGCTGAAATCGTTCGCAATATCGCCCTGATTTACACACAACTGGGCCAAAACGAGGAAGCCCTTGCAGCCTACCGGGATGCCCGGGCCAACAACCCTGACGATGTAAACCTGGTCCTCAACGAGGCCAACCTCTATTACCAGATGGGGGACAAGGAGAAGTTCAAGGAATTGATGGCGGAAGCCGCTGAAATGGCTCCCGACAATGCAGACCTGCATTATAATATCGGGGTGATCAACATGGAGCAGGGCAACATTGAAGCCGCCCGCGAAGCTTACAAGCGGGCAATTGAAATTAACCCCGGATATGTGAACGCCCAGCTGAACCTCTCCACTACTTATGTCAATGAGGGGAACTCCCTGATCGATGAGATGAATGCCCTTGGTACTTCCCGTGAGGACATCGCTAAATACGATGAACTCAAGAAGAAAAAGGACGAACTCTTCCAGGAGGGAGCCACAGTCCTGGAAAATGCCCTTAAAACGAATCCCGACAACCAGGGGATCCTGACTCAGCTCAAGAACATCTACGGGGCCCTTGGGGACAATGAGAACTTCATGAGGATCAAAAAACTGCTGGGAGAGTAACCCCAGGGGACTTTATAAACCCAAAAGCCTCGCTTCGGCGGGGCTTTTTATTTAGAGGATTTTGACAATTACCCGCAGCGGGTGGGTGTAGTTCCGAAGCTCCCCGTTGAAGATGCCGGTATGGTCCAGCCGGTCGATGCGAACCTTCCCATGGCAATGAATGATATAGTTGTCCTTCATGATGATGCCCACGTGATTGATGATCCCGTCAGGACCGTCGAAAAAGGCAAGGTCACCGGGCTCGCTTTCCTCTATGAAGCTCAGGGGGGCACCCTGCCGTGCCTGCGATTCCGGGTCGCGCTTTAAAAGGATGCCCTGCGTCTTGTAAACCATTTGGCTCAGGCCCGAGGCGTCGATGCCAAAAGGGGAGCGCCCCCCTTTCAGTTCGGGGCTGCCCAAATATAAAAGTGCCGTATCTATGAGGGACTCCCTGGGGGCATCTTCCGGAAAGACATCCCCTTCATGCTGGTGGGAGAGGACAGCCGCCCCGGAAATACTGGAACCCACCGGGACAGGTTGCATGATGCCCTCCCGGGTGATGATATGGGATATCAGGTCTGCAGCACATCCTTTTGAGCTCGGTTCTTCGAGTTCTCCGTACTGGGTTTCCGAAATGGAATGGAGTTGTCTGTTGTGTATCCAGCCTTCCGTGCCGTCCAGCTGTGTACGGATCCGGCTCCAGTGTTTCCTGGATTCGAGAACCTTGAAGAGTTCCCCGTAGAGCAACTGGGTGAGCAGGCCCGAATTTCCGTCGGCCGTTTCGTATACGGGTACTATGCTCAGGGAACAAATTCCGTATTGCATTCGCTTGACGGTATGGTTATTTAGGGTCGTTCAATCACCATGGCAGAGGCTCCGCCTCCTCCGTTACAGATGGCCGCAGCCCCAAGGCGGGCATTGTGTTGGCGCAGGATGTGGATGAGCGTTACCAGAATGCGCGCTCCGGAACATCCCAATGGATGTCCGAGGGAGACAGCGCCCCCATGGACGTTTACGTTTTCATCAGACAGGCCGAGGAGCTTAATATTTGCAAGCCCCACTACACTGAAAGCTTCATTGAATTCGAAGTAGTCGATATCTTCCAGGCTTACTCCGGCTTTGTGAAGGGCAATAGGAAGGGCTTTGGCCGGTGCCGTGGTGAACCATTTGGGTTCATGGGCTGCATCGGCGGAGGATCGGATGATGGCCAGGGGTTCCAGTCCGAGCTCTTTGGCTTTTTCGGCGCTCATAAGGACCAGGGCAGCTGCCCCGTCATTGATGGTGGAAGCATTGGCCGCAGTAACCGTACCGTCCCTGGAAAAAGCCGGGCGCAGCTGTGGCACCTTCTCCATTTTCACGTTTTTGAACTCCTCGTCTTCGGCAACTACAAGGGGTTCTCCCCGTCGCTGCGGCACCTCGACGGGTACCACCTCATCGGCAAACCATCCTTTTTCCCAGGCTTTAGCCGAACGTTCATAGGATTGTATGGCATAGGCATCCTGCGCTTCCCTGCTGAACTTGTATTCCAGGGCACAGGCATCTGCACAAACCCCCATCGCCTGCTGGTCATAGGCATCTACCAACCCGTCTTTCTGCATCCCGTCTTCCAGGGTGGCGGGACCAAATTTTTTGCCGTTTCTCAGGTGGATGTAGTGGGGTATGCTGCTCATGTTTTCCATGCCCCCTGCAACCACAACCTCCCGATCCCCCAGGGCGATCGCCTGGCTGGCCTGCATAACCGCTTTCATACCCGAAGCGCATACCTTGTTTACGGTGGTACAGGGAACGGTGTCGGGGATCCCGGCATTTATGGCGGCCTGCCTGGCAGGGGCCTGTCCGGCCCCGGCCTGCACTACATGGCCCATCAGAACCTCTTCGACATTGGCGGGGTCCAGATTGATTTTTTCAAGGGCGGCGCGAATGGCCACAGCCCCCAGCTTTGGGGCGGGAACAGATGAGAGGGACCCCAGGAAACTACCTATCGGAGTCCGCACGGCAGATACGATGACAACCTCTTTCATAGGACGTAAAATTTCTTGCACGAAATTAAGAAATTAAAACCGGATGCCTTTCCGGAAGTACTCAAAAGCGCTGGATTTTCCTATTTTTGAATCCTAGAGCCGTTTCAATGTCCAAAACCCTGGATTCCCTGTACCGATCCCAATCCGAGATCTATAAATACATTCTGTATTTTTTGACGATTGCCTGCATTGTGTTCTTCTTCCCCAGAGGCGGACATTTCAAATACGAATTCCAGAAGAGCAAACCCTGGCAATACGAAAACCTCTATGCCCCCTTTGATTTTTCCATCCGGAAGACCGACCAGGAGCTCGTCACCGAACGCAAATCCATTCAGCAGAACCAGATTCCCTATTACCGCTTTAACACGGAAGCGGCCCAGGCGTCCTACGATGCTTATGAAAAGGAGTTTCCTTCCGCCTTCCCGGAGGATGAATACTCGACCCGGAGCAGAAACAACCTGAAGCGGCTGGGACAAGCCATGCTGGACAGCATCTACCGCACGGGGCTGGGTGACCTCGGGCCCCGTCCCCCTTCCGGAGATGTGTATCTGGTAAGGGACAACGAAGCCCGGCGGATGCCGTGGGAGTCCATCCACCGGACCCAAAACCTCCGAGAATCCCTGACCCGGCTGATACGCGAAAAAGGACTGGAATCCTATCAGGAAGCTTATCTGCCGCTGTTGTCAAGGGTCCTCCGGCCCAATGTGAGTCTGGATGTACGGCTTACCGAGAAGGAACTGGAAAACCGCCTGAACAATATTTCCCTGACCCGGGGCAGTGTGGACGAGGGGAAGCTGATTATCGCGAAAGGGGAAGTGGTGGAGGCCGAAAACCTCAAAATGCTGGAATCCCTGAAAGCAGAATACGAATCGGAACTGTGGACCGCCAGCAATGCCTACTTCATCCTGGCCGGATATACGATCCTGGTGGCCCTGGTACTGATGATGCTCCTGCTCTTCCTTAAGAAATACCGGCCTGCGGTCTACCGAAACAATATCAATGTCACCTTTATTTTCTTTAACATTCTGGTGATGGTATTTCTGACCACCCTGGTGGTCAAATACGATGCCGACCTGGTCTATGTGGTTCCCCTGTGTATCCTTCCCCTGATCCTGAAGACCTTCTTCGATGCCCGCCTGGGTCTGTTTGTACATGTGCTGACGGTACTGATCCTGGGGTTTGTGGTACCCAATAGTTTTGAATACATTTTCCTGCAGATCGTGGCCGGAATCGTTACTATCCTGACGGTATCGGAGCTGTATAAGCGGGCCAACCTGTTTATCTCCGTCGGGCAGATCACCCTGATTTATATCCTGGGCTATTTCGCCTTCCACATCATCCATGAAGGGAACCTGGACAATGTGATTTGGGTCAATTTTGGGTTTTTCCTCCTGAACGGGATGATCACCCTGTTTGCCCAGCCACTTATTTACATCTACGAAAAAATGTTCGGGATGGTCTCAGACGTGTCCCTGCTGGAACTCTCGGATACCAATTCAAAGTTGCTCAAGGAAATGTCCAACAAGGCCCCGGGAACCTTCAACCACTCCCTGCAGGTGGCCAACCTGGCTGAGGCAGCCGCCAATGAGATTGGCGCCAATGCAATGCTGGTAAGGGTAGGGGCCCTGTACCACGACATCGGGAAGATGAACAACCCCACCTATTTTACCGAGAACCAGACCACCAACATCAACCCCCATGATGACCTGGACCCCAAAAGCAGTGCGGAGATCATCATCCGACATGTGATAGAAGGGATCGAGATGGCCCGGAAGAACAAGCTTCCGGACCGGGTGATCGATTTTATCCGCACCCACCACGGGACCACCTTTGTGTACTACTTTTACAAGAAATTCAAAGAAGCGCACCCGGACGCCGTGGAGGAAAAAGACTTCCGCTACCCGGGCCCCATTCCTTTCTCCCGGGAAACGGCCATCCTGATGATGTCCGATGCCGTGGAAGCGGCTTCCAAGAGCCTGGTCAACCCTACGTATCCCATCATCGATGAATTCGTGGACCGCATTGTGGGCGGTCAGATGCAGGCCGGGCAGTTCCTCAACGCAGACATTACCTTCAAGGACATCGAGGCAGTCAAGAAAGTCCTCAAGCAGCGGCTGACCAATATCTACCACCTGCGGGTGGAATATCCGGAATAAGAAGGCATTTCCCTTTGCATTTGAGGAAACCAGGTTTTAGGCTAGCCTTAAGGATCCGGCATGGATTTTGATGATTTTTTGCTAAAAAGACAATTCTATCATCTTTCCAGGTCATATATATTATCTTTCCATGGAAAACAATACTAAAAAATGAAATACCGCTTTTTGCTTTGCCTGTTCCTTACTTGTAGTCAGCAAGCCGGGTTTTCCCAGGGGGATGCGGTGACTACGCCCCGGAATTACTCCGGGAATTCAAGGGAACTGATTCAGGACCAGGGGGTATTGGATTCCCTGTCCCTGTGGGAAGAGAAAGTGTATTTACACACAGACCGGACCCATGCCGAGGCAGGAGAAGCGATTTTTTTCAAGGCGTATGTTTTCAACGCACCCACCCGCCGGCGCCTGAGCCCAAGTGGGGTATTGAAGTTGGAGCTAAGGGATTCAAAAAATGCCCTGGTTGCC
>JARRQA010000150.1:0-9145 GCA_037382325.1 Robiginitalea sp. | reverse complement strand
GATTACTTCCAGAGCGCCTCCGACCCGGACAAGGTATGGGCCATTGCCATCCTCTCCCACCGAAGACCGCCCAGGCCCGTGAATACCCGATTGCTTCGACTGTGGGCTTCCGAACTGGCAGACATCCCCTTATGGCTGTTCGAAGAAAGTTATCACATCGTGGGAGACCTTGCCGAGACCATTGCCCTGGTCGTTCCGTACAGGGGAACTTCCGAAACCGAACTGCCTGCCCTCTCTAACTATCTCGAGGACCTGATCGAACTCAAACCCAAATCCGAAGCGGAAAAGAAGGAGTATCTGCTCCGGAACTGGCCCTATCTGGATTATTACGAGCGCTTTGTATTTACCAAATTCTTTACGGGAGGCTTCCGCATTGGAATCAGCCAAAAGCTCATGACCCGGGCCCTGTCAAAGGCTACCGGTATTGCCGAGGACCTGCTCGCCTTCCGTTTGATGGGAAATTGGGATCCCTCCCGGATCTCCTTCCGGGACCTCGTGCTGGAGCCCCAAAAGGAGGAACAACTCTCAAAACCCTTTCCTTTTTTCCTCGCCTATGCGCTGGAAAGTTCCCCTGAAGACCTGGGAGATCCTTCTGACTGGCTGATGGAACACAAATGGGATGGGATCCGGGCACAACTGATCATACGTGAGGGCAACCTTTTTGTATGGAGCCGGGGGGAGGAACTGATCACCCACAGTTATCCGGAATTCAGCATCCTGCCGGACCACCTCCCTGACGGGACCGTGATCGACGGAGAAATCCTACCGTATCCGGATGGAAAAGTGGGAAGTTTCAACGACCTGCAAAAAAGACTCGGAAGAAAAAAAGTAGGCAAGGCAATTTTGAAAAAAATCCCGGTTATTTTAAGGGTCTATGACCTTCTGGAATGGCAGGGCGCAGATATCCGGCAAAAGCCTTTCCGCTACCGCAGTGAACTGCTAAAAGATCTCGTGCTGCCACTTGCTGAAAACCCCGGGATCCCCCTGGATCTTTCCCACACCATGGAAATCCCAAACTGGGAAGCTGCGAAAAAGGAACGAGAACACTCCCGTGAAAAGCGGTCTGAAGGCCTGATGCTAAAAAGGAAGGATGCGCCCTACCGGGTAGGACGCAAAAAGGGAGACTGGTGGAAATGGAAAGTGGCCCCGCTTACCGTAGATGCTGTGCTTACTTATGCCATGAGGGGGCATGGCAGGAGGAGCAACCTCTTTACGGACTACACCTTTGCCCTTTGGGATGAAAAAGAAGATGGCAGCCGGGAACTTGTGACTTTCGCCAAGGCGTATTCCGGCCTTACAGATGCCGAATTCCGAAAGGTGGATGCCTGGATAAAGAAAAATACCCTGGAACGTTTCGGGCCGGTGCGATCGGTAACGCCACACCATGTGTTTGAAATCGCCTTTGAAGGGATCGCTCATTCCCCCCGGCACAAAAGCGGGTTGGCAACGCGATTTCCAAGGATCCTTCGATGGAGGCAGGACAAGACGCCTGAGGAGGCCGACACCCTTTCCACAGTTAAAAAGCTAGTCCCCTGAAGATGGGAAAAACACCTTCCAAAGAACAACTCATCAGGCGTGCCTCCCAATGGTTTCAAGACCAGGGATGGAAACCTTTCCCATTTCAGCGAAAAACCTGGAATGCCTTTCTTGACGGAAAGCACGGATTGCTCAACGCTCCGACGGGAAGCGGGAAAACGTATGCCCTCTGGTTTCCCATCCTCCTGCAGTACCTCCGGGAACATCCGGATTACCGGGATAAACCGCCCAAAGGCCTGAAAGCGGTATGGATTACCCCCTTAAGGGCCCTTTCCCAGGAAATTCGTCAGTCCGCAGAGCGAATTACCCGGGACCTGGAACTTCCTTTTACCGTGGGCATCCGAACCGGAGACACCTCCCAGGGCGAGCGGACCCGGCAGCGAAAACAAATGCCGGACCTGCTGATCACCACCCCGGAAAGCCTCCAATTGCTTCTGGCCACCAAAGGCTACCCAAAAACCTTCAAAAGTTGCTACGCCATCGTGGTGGACGAATGGCACGAACTGCTGGGAAGCAAGAGAGGCGTGCAAATGGAACTGGCCCTTTCGCGTTTAAGAACAATAAGTCCCGGTCTTCGAATCTGGGGGATTTCAGCCACCATAGGCAATCTGGAACAGGCCCGCCAGGTCTTACTCGGCCCCGAGTCCCAGGCACTTGAGAATTCGGTACTGATCCGGGCCCACCTGCCGAAGAAAATCACGGTGAAGAGCCTGCTGCCCAAAAAAATGGAGACCTTTCCCTGGAGGGGCCACCTTGGGCTGCACCTCCTCGACGCCGTAATCCCCGTGATCAGGAACAGCAAGACCACCCTGATCTTTACCAATACCCGAAGCCAATGTGAAATCTGGTTCCAGAAAATCCTGGAGCGGGAACCCGGGTTTGCAGGAGAAATCGCCATGCACCACGGAAGTATTAACAAGGAAACCCGGCTCTGGGTTGAACAGGCAATCCGGCAGGAGCGCCTCAAGGCCGTCGTGTGTACTTCCAGCCTGGACCTGGGCGTGGATTTCGCCCCGGTGGAGACCGTGATACAGATTGGGGGGCCAAAAGGAGTTGCCCGGTTCCTCCAGCGGGCCGGGCGCAGCGGTCACCGGCCCGGAGAGGAGAGCCTGATCTACTTCCTGCCTACCCATGCCATAGAACTGGTGGAAGCCGCTGCCCTGCAAAGGACCGTGGAGGGCGAGGGAGTCGAGGACCGGATACCATACCTGGGCAGTTTTGATGTACTGGTCCAGTACCTCATCACCCTGGCGGTTTCCGACGGGTTTTACCCGGAGGAAATCTTCCGGGAAGTCTCCCGGACCTTTTGCTTCCAGGCGATGACCCGGGATCAATGGGAGTGGTTGCTGAATTTTCTGGTCCTGGGCAGCCAGAGTCTCCAAACCTACGATGAGTACAAAAAGGTCGAAGTGATGGAAGATGGGCGATTCAAAGTGAACAACCGCGGGATCGCTATGAGGCACCGGTTCCAGATCGGAACGATCGTGGGGGATGCCGACCTGACGGTCCGCTATCAGAAAGGGGGGTATATCGGAACCATTGAGGAATGGTTTGTCTCCAAACTTCGGAAAGGGGACGTCTTTACATTTGCGGGCCGTAATCTGGAATTCATCCGTATCCGGGATATGCAGGTACTGGTGCAGAAATCATCACGGAAAACCGCCAAAGTACCGAGCTGGATGGGAGGCAGGCTTACGCTCTCTGCCCAGATGTCCGAATTGCTCAGGCGGGAACTCTATTCGGCCGCTCTTCCAGGGGAGCAGCAGTCCCTTGAGATCCGAAGCCTTGCCCCCCTTTTTGAGCGACAAAAGTGGGAGAGCATCGTCCCGGGCCCCGGGGAATTTCTCATTGAAACCTTCCGGACCCGGGAGGGATTCCACCACCTGTTCTACCCCTTCGAGGGACGGTTTGTCCACGAAGCCATGGCAAGCCTGTTGAGTTACAGGATCAGTTTGTTATCTCCCATCACTTTTTCCCTGGCCTATAATGATTACGGTTTTGAGCTGCTCTCCGACCGGGAACTCGACATGCAGATGGTACTCGACAACGACCTCTTTACTCCGGAATATCTCACGGAAGATCTTCAGAAAAGCCTGAACGCCACTGAAATGGCCCGGAGGAAATTCAGGGATATCGCAGTGATCAGCGGGCTGGTCTTTACAGGATATCCCAAAAAAGGGATCAAAATGAAACACCTCCAAAGCAACTCCCAGCTTCTTTTTGACGTCTTCCGGGACTACGAACCAGACCACCTTTTATATCAGCAGGCCTTTCGGGAAACCTTTGAACACCAGCTGGAAGAGGGACGTTTGCGCCTTGCCCTGGAGCGGATCGCCTCTCAGGAAGTCGTCTGGAAGCCGTGCGAAAAACCCACTCCCTTTTCGTTTCCCATTATCACTGACCGGCTGAGAGAAAAACTTTCCAGTGAAAAACTGGCGGACCGGATCAAGCGCATGACCCGTATCCTGACACGCCAGCGCAGGCGATAAACGTGGTCTATTTTCCTCCCCGGAATTCTTACCTTTGAGATCTCATGACCCATCCGGTTGAATTTGGCGGTGAGGAGTTGCAATTGCATCCCTGGGGAGCCCTTTACTGGGAGCGGGAATCCCTGTTGCTCATCAGTGACTTGCACCTCGGGAAGATCACGCATTTTCGGAAATACGGGGCGGCAGTACCCCTGCAGGCATTGCATCGCAATTTCAGCCGCCTGGAGGATCTTTGCGAAACTTTCAGCCCCCGGAAGATCTGTTTCCTGGGAGACCTTTTCCATTCGCACATGAACCGGGAATGGGCCCTTTTTGAGGGATGGGCCGGGCAATGCTCCTGCGAACTGGAACTCGTGGTCGGCAATCACGATGTCATCTCTCCCCTGCGATATGAAGCCCTGGGTATACATTGTTCGGAATCCCTGGTTAAAGGTCCTTTTCTTCTGACCCACCATCCCCTGGAAGCTTTCGGGGGTTTCAACCTATCGGGCCATGTACACCCGGCTGTAAGGTTAAAGGGCCCGGGAAGACAGCAATTACGTCTCCCCTGCTTTTATCTGAACGGAAGGCAGATGATCCTGCCCGCTTTTGGGGCCTTTACCGGCAGCCATGTCATGGAACCCCGGCCCGGCGACCGCATTTTCGCCCTGGCTGAAGAGGAGATCATTCCCCTGCAGCAGGCCGCGCGAAAAATGCTCTAGGGAACATCCCACCGGAGCATTGAACCTCTTTTTACAGCCCTAACTTTGTGCAGCCAAAATTTGGCTCGTATTTTTGCACAAATTTTCAGCATTTGAGTCTGGAATACATCCGGCAGCAATTTACACAGGCCCCTGCTTTCAGGGATCTGCAGGAGGCTATTGCCCCGCAGGGGGCCGCCTTACGGCTAAAAGGCCTCGGTGGTTCCGCCCTTTCCTTCCTGACGGCAGAAACCTTCAGGAAACAAAAGCTGCCTTTCCTGATGGTTTTAAACGACAAGGAAGAGGCAGCCTACTTCCTCAATGACCTCGAACAACTCCTCAGTCCTGAAGATGTCCTTTTCTATCCCGGCAGCTACCGCCGTCCCTATGAGATTGAGGAGACCGACAATGCGAATGTGTTGTTGCGGGCCGAAGTGCTCAACCGCATCAATTCCCGCAGGAAACCTGCTCTGATCGTCAGCTATCCGGATGCGCTTTTCGAAAAAGTCGTAACCCGGAAGGAGCTCGATAAAAACACCCTTAAAATTCGGACAGGGGATACCCTTACCCTGGATTTTTTGAACGAAGTCCTTTTTGAATACCATTTCAAGCGGGTGGATTTTGTAAAAAATTACGATTATTCCCAACGTGGCAGACAAGATCCTGCACGAGGCCCGTGTCAGTTTCCTGGAATACATTTCCCCACAAACCATTGTGCTGCTCAAAACCCCTTCCCTGTGCGAAGGCCGGTTGGACAGGCTGTTTGAAAAAGCAACAGAGGCCTTCGGAAAACTGGACTCTGCCGTCTCCCACGCGAGTCCGCAGTCCCTCTTTCTCAACGGGGATCGCTTCCGGGAAACGGTTGGTCAGTTTCGGCAAATCGCCCTGGAGGATCCGGTCCCGGAACGTTTTTCAAAGCAGCCACCCATTGAAATCAGGACCCACCCCCAGCCTGCCTTCAACAAACATTTCGACCTGTTGCTGGACAAGCTCCGTGAGAACCAGGAATCCGGGATGCGGAATTTCATTTTTTGTGCCACCGAACAACAGGCAAAGCGCTTTCACGATATTTTTGAGGAAATAGGCAAACAGGTCCCCTATACCACCATCGTGCAGCCGCTCCACCAGGGCTTCGATTCCCCTGACCTCAAACTGAGTTGCTATACGGACCACCAGATCTTTGAACGCTACCACCGTTTCCACCTGCGAAATGGGTATGCCAAAAAACAGGCGATCACCCTCCGGGAACTCAACAAACTGGAAGTGGGGGATTACGTCACCCACATAGATCACGGCATCGGCAAATTCGGAGGGCTGCAGAAAATAGACGTGGAGGGAAAAAAACAGGAGGCCATCAAACTGGTCTACGGGGACCGGGATATCCTGTATGTGAGCATCCATTCCCTGCACAAAATTGCCAAGTATAACGGGAAAGACGGAACCACCCCGAAAATCTACAAGCTCGGTTCCGGCGCCTGGAAAAAGTTGAAGCAAAAAACCAAGAGCCGTGTCAAAAAGATCGCCTTCGACCTGATACAAGTCTATGCAAAACGGCGCCTGCGCAAGGGGTTCCGCTATCATCCCGACAGTTATCTGCAACACGAGCTCGAAGCCTCTTTCCTGTATGAGGACACTCCGGACCAAAGCGCAGCCACTGAAGCTATCAAACGGGATATGGAAAGTGAACAGCCCATGGACCGCCTGGTATGCGGAGACGTGGGTTTTGGGAAAACGGAAGTGGCTATCCGTGCCGCCTTCAAGGCTGTTGATAACGGAAAACAGGTTGCCGTGCTGGTACCGACGACCATCCTGGCTTTCCAGCACTTCCGAACCTTTACCGAACGGCTGAAGGATATGCCGGTTACGGTGAATTACCTCAACCGCTTCCGCACGGCCAAAGAAAGGAGGGAATTGCAGGAAAACCTGGCTTCCGGGAAACTGGACATCGTAATCGGGACCCACCTGCTGGTAGGCAAGAAAGTAGTCTTCAAAGACCTGGGGCTGCTCATCGTGGACGAGGAGCAGAAATTCGGAGTGGCGGTCAAGGACAAACTCAAAACCCTGAAGGAAAACGTGGACGTGCTTACCCTGACGGCCACCCCAATTCCAAGGACCCTTCAATTCAGCCTGATGGCTGCCCGGGACCTCTCCGTCATCAATACCCCCCCTCCGAACCGCTATCCGATCGAGAGCCGGGTGATCCGCTTTAACGAGACGGTGATCCGGGATGCCATCACCTATGAAATCCAGCGGGGCGGACAGATTTTCTTCGTGCACAACCGGATTGAAAACATCCGGGAGGTGGCCGGGATGCTCCAGCGACTCGTGCCGGATGCCAAAATCGGGATAGGGCACGGACAGATGGAAGGCAAAAAACTGGAGCACCTCATGCTCGCTTTCATGAACGGGGAATTTGACGTACTGGTTTCAACCACCATTATCGAAAGTGGCCTCGATGTGACCAATGCGAATACGATTTTCATCAACAATGCCAATAATTTCGGGCTGAGTGACCTGCACCAGATGCGCGGCCGGGTGGGAAGGAGCAACAAAAAGGCCTTTTGCTATTTCATAACGCCTCCATACGAAGTGATGACGACCGAGGCCCGAAAGCGGATTCAGGCGCTAGAACAATTCACCGAGCTGGGAAGCGGGTTCAACATCGCCATGAAGGACCTGGAAATCCGCGGGGCCGGGGACCTGCTGGGAGGAGAACAAAGCGGATTCATCAACGAAATCGGTTTTGAAACCTACCAGAAGATCCTCGCAGAGGCCGTGGAGGAACTAAAGGAACATGAATTCAAGGACCTCTATCAGGGAACCGAAAAAAGGAAAGGGGCATTCGTCAGGGACCTGCAACTGGATACGGATTTTGAACTCCTGTTCCCGGATGACTATATCAATAATATTTCAGAGCGTCTGAACCTTTACACAGAATTAAACAACCTGAAAAACGAGACGGAGCTGGAAGCCTTCCGGGGACGTCTGGAAGACCGTTTTGGCCCCCTGCCCGACCAGGCTTCGGACCTCCTTGAATCCGTTCGGTTGAAATGGATGGCCAGTGCACTCGGCATCGAAAAGCTGGTATTGAAAAACGGCAAATTTGTAGGGTATTTTATCGGGGATCAGGAGTCGGCCTTCTACCAGTCTGAGACTTTTGGCAAAATTCTCAGATACGTTCAGTCACATCCCGGGGAGGGAAGACTAAAGGAAAAACAAACCAGAAAAGGCCTTCGCCTGCTCCTGCTTATCGATAAAGTCACCTCCGTGGACCGGGCTATCTCTGCCCTGCAGCCTCTTACTTCTGAAGTGGTATCGGAACTGTCCTGACCCTGTCTCCCTTCATACATTAGAAAGAATTCCAGAGGACCTTTGCTATTTCCGCTGCCCTGCTCTTTCGACCTTTCCGAATGGTTTGAATTGGCTATCTTTAGGACCACTCAAAATGCATGTCCGATGAGAAGATCCCTATACCTTTTGTTGCTACTCGCCTTTTGGTCAGGTACTGCCTTCAGCCAGAAAGTCGATTCCCTCTATGTAGCTGAGCATTACGACCTGGCCGAATACCATATCCCCATGCGGGACGGGGCCGAACTTTTCACCGTGGTGTATACCCCCAAGGAGAAAGGGACTGAATATCCCATCCTCATGAACCGAACCTGCTATAACGCCTCGCGGTACACCAATTACCAGATAAGCGGATATCCTTCGGACTACCTGGTCAGGGACGGGTATATTCTGGTATTTCAGGATGTGCGTGGCAGGTACATGAGTGACGGGACCTTTGATAATATGCGGCCCAACATCCCGGGTAACGATCCCCGGGACAAAGATGCCATCGATGAAAGTTCAGATACCTGGGACACCATAGAATGGCTTCTAAAAAATATCCCTGACAACAACGGCAAGGTGGGCATGTTCGGGATTTCATACCCCGGTTTTTATACTGCTGCAGCCCTTCCTGATGCACACCCGGCCCTGAAGGCCTCTTCCCCCCAGGCACCCATTGCAGATTTTTTCTTTGACGACTTTCACCATCAGGGGGCGTATCTTCAGAGTTATACGGCAGCCTTTGCGGTCTTCGGCTACCAGAAAGAGGAACGTACCAGGGAACCCTGGTATCGGGACAAGATCAGTCGCTTCTACGATTCCCCTGCAAAGGATGGATATGATTTCCATCTGGCCCAGGGTCCCCTGAAAAATATCACCGAGAAATATCATTATGACAATTTTTTCTGGAAACAGATCATATCCCACCCCAACTATGACGAATTCTGGCAAAAACGTAACATCCTGCCCCACCTGAAGGGTATTGACCATGCCGTAATGACCGTGGGCGGCTGGTTTGACGCAGAGGATTTGTACGGTCCCCTGAATATCTACAAAAGCATTGAGGCCTCCAGCCCAAAGGCCGAGAATACAATCGTGATGGGCCCCTGG
>JARRQA010000149.1:0-17401 GCA_037382325.1 Robiginitalea sp. | reverse complement strand
AGCCCCTCTGGAGCCCCTGGGTAGACCTTAAGGGGACCAAACGGCGCTGGTTCCTTTGGATGCAATTGCTGATTTCCGCCGCCCTTCTCGGGGTGGGGCTAACGCTGCCGACGAAGGGATTTTTTGTTGCCACCCTCGCCTGTTTCTGGATGGCGGCCTTTGCCTCCGCTACCAATGATATTGCTTCCGATGGGTATTATATGATCGCCCTTTCAGAAAAGAAACAGGCCTTCTTTGTAGGCCTTCGCAGTACTTTTTACCGCCTCGCGATGATCACCGGACAGGGGTTGATCGTAATCCTTGCCGGAATACTCGAACAGCGATTCGGCGATCCGGCAAAGGCCTGGTCCATAACGATGATCCTGGGCTCCGTCCTGATGCTTCTGCTTACCTTAAGCAACTTTTTTGCATCCCCGGTCTATGAAGATCCCGTAAAAGAGGATAAACAGCGGAGTTTTTTCGGGGTATTGAAAGATTTCTTTGCCAAGCCCGGGATCGGTTGGGCCCTCGCCTTCGTATTGACCTATCGCCTGGGAGAATCCCAACTGGTCAAGATGGCCGCCCCTTTTTTGCTGGACAATTCTTCAGCCGGCGGACTGGGTTACTCCACGGAAGCCGTTGGAACCATTTATGGAACTCTGGGGATTATTTTCTTGTCTGCCGGGGGCATTCTCGGTGGGGTTCTTATCTCCCGTGACGGGTTAGGAAAATGGATGCTGCCCATGCTATTCGCCCTGAATTTACCCAATGCCCTGTATGCCCTTCTTGCCTGGACCGGATCAGATAGCCTCTGGGCTGTTGGGGGAACCGTCATGGTTGAACAATTCGGGTACGGTTTCGGGTTTGCCGCCTTTCTGATCTATCTTATCTATATCGCCAGGGGACCTTACAAAACGGCCCATTATGCCCTTGCCACAGGTTTTATGGCACTGGGAATGATGGTCCCCGGGATGATCAGCGGCTATATGCAGGAATGGCTGGGGTATCCGGGGTTTTTCCTTTGGGTGGTCGCTGCCGCCCTCCCGGCCCTGGTTTTACTCCGATTCATCCGTTATCCCTCGGATTTCGGAAAAAAAGAAGCGGCTGAAAATGCATAACCTGCCCGTATATGAGGAAATCAGAAGGTCGCTTTCCAAAAGGGCCAAGGCAGGTCAATTGTTCATGCCGGCAGCATTTATCCACGATTCGGAAACAGAGGTCCAAGCCCTGGAGGAACTGATCCATACCCATCAGGTAGGAGGGCTTTGTTTTTTCCACAGCCGGGCAAGCGCCGCAGCAAATTTCGAGGGGAAAAAGGAAGTCCCCCACTACCATGACAGCCTGCAGCGCTTAAAAGCGCTGATTGATCGCTATCAGGAGGCCGCCTCCTACCCGCTTTTAATCGCCATAGATGCGGAATGGGGCCTTGCCATGAGAATAGAAAAGGCTCCCCAATACCCCTATGCGATAACACTCGGGGCATTGAAGGCATCCGCTGAGAGCCTGATCCACGAGGTGGGACTCTCCATTGCCAAAGATTGCCGGGAGGCAGGGATTCACTGGAATTTTGCCCCTGTGGTGGATATCAACACAAATCCCGAAAATCCCGTCATCGGTTTTCGCGCCTTCGGAAGCAGGCCGGGAAGTGTCCTGAGCAAGGCGCGTCAAATGGTTCGGGGCCTGGCCGACGGAGGAATTCTCAGTTGCCTGAAACACTTTCCCGGGCATGGGGACACAGCGGTAGATTCTCATCTGGACCTGCCGGTGCTCGACAGGGACCCGGAAGCCCTGGAATCCACCGAATTAATGCCCTTTCGGGAGCTCATCCGGGAAGGGGTCACAGCGGTGATGACGGGGCACCTTTCTGTCCCGGGGCTCGATCCATCTGGCCTTCCCGCGAGCCTGTCCAAAACCACCATCGACCTGCTCCGCAATCCCATGGGATTCCAGGGAGTAGTGGTAACAGATGCGCTCAACATGCACGCGCTGCACAGTATGGACCAATCTGCAGCGCAACTCAATCTCAAAGCCCATAAAGCTGGAAATGACCTGCTGTGTTTTGCGGCGGATATCCCTGAAAGCATTGATTTGATCCTTTCAAATACCGAAGACGGCAGGCTTGAGGCCTCCTTCAGGAGGATATGGGAACTAAAAGAACGGGTTTTCAAACCTGAGAAGCCCCCCAGGCAGCCTGTACGGCCCTGGCGGGACCTCAACCAGGCAATTGCCTTGCACTGCCTTACTGAAATCGGGAACCCGGGAGACTCCCTGGAAGCCTTCCGGGTGAAACCGTTCACTGCTGTCTATTACGGGGAGCGGCCGGGGGTTTTTCTCGACGAAATCGGGGTGGGATCTTCCGAAAGGGAAAGGGCATGGAGCCCTGATTTAAAAATTCCCGATACTTCAAACGTGCTTTTTGTACTGAATCCTCCCAGCATGAAACCGGCTGAGCGTTTTGGCCTGCCCGCCTCCTTTTTGGAAGCCATCCGTGAACTCGCCTCCAAAAGACAGGTGGTTTTATACCTTTTTGGAAATCCCTACCTGCTCAGGCACCTCCCTCCTGCCCTGTTTCAGGGGGTGGTTTGTGCCTATCAACCCCTGCCGGGATTCCAAAAGGCTGCCGGGGCACATTTCCTGGGCAAACTCAGGGCCGAAGGGGAACTTTCTATAGATTTGGATCATGGCTAAAAACAAAATGCAGATTCTTGGCATGATGTCCGGCACCTCTCTGGATGGCCTGGATATGGCCCTCTGTGAATTCGAAGAATCCGGTCAGGGATGGTCCTACCATATCCTGAAAACAGGTTTCAGAGCGTATGACGAGAACATGTGCAGCGAACTCGAAACGGCGATAAAAGCATCCGGAAAAGAATTGCTCCGGCTTCATCAAACCTATGGACGATGGCTGGGCAATCAGGCAAGGGACTTTTTGGATAAAGATGGGGACCGCCCCGAAGCCATAGCGAGTCACGGACATACCATCCACCACAGACCTGAAGAGGGGTTTACATTCCAGCTGGGCTGTCCGCAGCAAATCGCTCTGGTCACCCACATTAAAACGGTGGGGGATTTTCGTTCCCTGGATGTCGCCCTGGGAGGACAGGGCGCGCCCCTGGTGCCTGCGGGGGATCGACTGCTTTTTGATACCTACGATTTTTGCCTTAACCTGGGAGGCATCTGCAATGTTTCCTTTGAAGAGAACGGCACGAGAATAGCTTTCGATATCGGAATCGCTAACATGCTGCTCAACCACCTGTGCAAACCCCTGGGGCTTCCCTATGACCGGGAGGGTAAACTGGCCAGTATTGGCCGTCTGAACCCCGAATTATTAAGTGCCCTGGACTCCCTGCCGTATTATACCCGAACCTATCCGAAATCCACGGGCTACGAATGGTTTCGTGATGCCATTATGCCCCTGCTGGATCAGATGCCTGACCGCACAGAAAACCTGTTACATACCGCCGTGCATCACATTACAGGGCAAATCAGCCGGCAGCTTCAGGAGCTCTCTGCCCATAAGGGAGGCAACGTCCTGGTAACAGGGGGTGGTGCCCTGAATACGTACCTGATGGAAGTGCTGCAAGGGCAGCTTGGCCCATCCTCCCGGCTTTGTGGGAAGTTATTTGTTGTAGCACGGGGGAGGTGCTTGTGGGTTGCAGGGTTGTGGTTTAGTTTGATTACGGGTGGGTGGGGGTGCCCTACGCTATTTTTCCTCCTGAACCAACCATCCTCCATGCCCAGTAACTCACCCCCTTAAAGCGGAATGTTGCCGTGCTTCCTTTTGGGCTGCTCCACTTCCTTGTGATTCAGGGAAGCAAACCCCTTGATGAGCTTCCTCCTTGTTTCCCGCGGCAGGATCACTTCGTCTATAAACCCGCGACGGGCGGCCCGGTAAGGGTTGGCAAATTTGGCAGCGTAGGCTGCTTCTTTTTCTGCCAGGATTTTCTCAGGATCCTCCGCCTGCTTTATTTCCTTTCTGAAAATGATCTCACTTGCACCTTTGGCTCCCATAACGGCAATTTCCGCCCCGGGCCAGGCAAAATTAAGGTCAGCCCCGATATGTTTCGAATTCATGACGTCATAAGCACCCCCGTAGGCCTTACGGGTGATGACCGTGATACGTGGCACAGTCGCTTCACTCAGGGCGTAGAGGAGTTTTGCCCCGTGCATTATAATTCCGGACCACTCCTGATCCGTACCCGGCAGGAAACCCGGGACATCCACCAGCACCAGGAGCGGGATGTTGAAACTGTCGCAAAAGCGGGTAAACCGGGCTGCCTTCCGGGAACTGTTGCTGTCAAGGACCCCGGCGAGAAACAAGGGCTGGTTGGCAATGATGCCGATACTCTTGCCTCCCAGGCGCGCAAAACCCGTAATGATGTTTTCGGCGTAGTCCTTATGGATTTCATAAAAAGAATCCCGGTCGATAATCCCCCGGATCACTTCGAGCATGTCATAGGGCTTGTTGGGATTATCCGGGACGATCCCCATCAGCTCCTCCCGCATTTCATCAGACAACTCGTAAGGAAGGTCAGGGGCTTTTTCCCGGTTGCTCTGCGGAAGGTAGGAGAGCAACGACTTCAGGTCTTCCAAACAGGCAACATCATTGGGTGCCGTCCTGTGGGCAACCCCGGACTTTGCAGCATGGGTCTCTGCCCCGCCCAATTCTTCCGAGGTTACATTTTCGTTCGTTACGGTCTTTACCACGTTGGGGCCCGTCACAAACATATAGCTGGTTTCTTCCACCATCAAAATAAAATCCGTCATCGCCGGGGAGTACACCGCTCCGCCCGCACAGGGGCCCATAATGGCTGATAGTTGCGGGACAACCCCGGAGGCCCTGACGTTCCGGTAAAAGATATCGGCATATCCCCCAAGGGAACGCACTCCTTCCTGTATGCGAGCCCCTCCGGAATCGTTTAATCCGATGACAGGCGCACCTACCTGCACGGCCAGGTCCATCACCTTGCAAATTTTCTCGGCATGGGTTTCTGAAAGGGACCCCCCGAAGACGGTAAAATCCTGGGCGTAGACATAGACCAGCCGTCCGGCTATTGTACCATACCCGGTCACCACCCCGTCTCCATAGAATTGTTGTGACGCCATACCGAAATCGGTCGTACGATGGGTTACCAAAGCCCCCATTTCTTCAAACGATCCCTCATCGAGCAAGTATGAGATGCGCTCGCGGGCCGTCAATTTTTTCTGGGAATGTTGCCGCTCGATGCGATTCGGGCCTCCCCCCTCCCAGGCTAATTTTAGTCGTCTCTGCAGTTCTTCGATTTTCTTGTCCATGATTATTGAGTAGGGATTCGCAGTTTTTTCCGGTCTTCGAGATATTGTTTAAACGCAACAGCGGCAGCAATCCCTGCCTCCTGTTCTTCACGGGTCCGCAGCAGTTCTGCCGCATAGTGTTCCCTCACAAAATGCGTATTGAATTGTCCGCTTCGAAAGGCCGGATGCCTGCATACAAAGTCTCCGAAAGGAAGTGTGGTTGCCACCCCTTCCACCTGATACATGGCTATGGCTTCCAGCATCCGCTGAATAGCCTCGATGCGGTTGCTCCCATAGGTAATGAGTTTGGAGAGCATGGGGTCGTAATAGATGGGTACCTGCATTCCTTCCTCAAACCCATTGTCCACCCGAATCCCGGGGCCTTCCGGCAGGCGATAGCGTTCCAGGGTACCCACGGAGGGAAGAAAATCATTTAAGGGGTCTTCGGCATATACCCTCAACTCCAGGGCGTGCCCCTTAATTTTAAGCTCCTCCTGTGCCATGGGGAGTTCCTCTCCCCTGGCCACACGGATTTGAAGGGCCACCAGGTCTTCCCCGGTAATGAGCTCTGTAACCGGGTGCTCTACCTGCAGGCGGGTATTCATTTCAAGAAAATAGAAATTGTGCTCGGCATCCAGGAGAAATTCCACGGTCCCGGCCCCCACATACCCGCACGCCCGGGCGACATCCACGGCTGCCCTGCCCATACGGTCCCGGAGCCCGGGGGTCAGCACCGAGGAAGGCGCCTCTTCGACCACTTTCTGGTGGCGGCGCTGTATGCTGCACTCCCGTTCGAAGAAGTGGAGGATGTTTCCATGGGTATCGGCCATTACCTGTATTTCAATATGCCTGGGGGAGCTGATGTATTTCTCGATAAACACGGAACCATCCCCAAAGGCCGATTCGGCCTCACTCATAGCCCGCTGAATCTGGGATTCCAACTCCTTTTCAGTTTCGACCACTCGCATTCCCTTGCCACCGCCTCCCGCAGCTGCTTTGATCAGAATGGGAAAGCCAATACCCCGGGCCACCTCCAGGGCCTCTTTCGTATCCGAGATGGCATGGTCCGTACCAGGCACCATGGGTATGTCATAGGCTTTTACCGCTTCCTTGGCTGCGAGTTTATCCCCCATCGTATGAATGGCTTCAGGACCAGGACCTATAAAGACCAGGCCATTCTCAGTGACGGTCCGGGCAAACCCGGCATTCTCGCTTAGGAAACCGTATCCCGGGTGGATCGCATCCACTCCCATAGACTTGGCAAGTTCTACTATATGCGCCCCCCGGAGGTAGGACTTGGATGAAGGGGCTTCCCCTATGCAAACCGCCTCGTCAGCGAACCGCACATGGGGAGCGTCCCGGTCGGCTTCGGAAAACACTGCCACCGTCTTAATTCCCATTTTCCTAGCCGTCTTCATGACCCGGATCGCTATTTCACCCCGGTTGGCTACCAGTATTTTTTCCATCTTCCCGTATCTTTTATTCAAATTCCACCAACAGGTGTTTCTTGTCCACCGCCATTCCCTTTGTTACGGCAATCTTTTTTACGACTCCTTCCCGCGGGGAAAGGATCACATTCTCCATCTTCATGGCCTCCAGCACCAAAAGCGCGTCCCCTTCCTGTACCGAATCCCCTTCCGAAACCTGAATATCCAGAATAAGACCCGGCATAGGCGCTTCAATTTGGGAAATATTTCGGGCCGAACCCAGTTCGAATCCCATATCCGAAACCAGCTGGTCCAATCCATCCGAAATCTGAACATCATAAGGGTTTCCATTCACGGATACCCGATAGGACTTCTTTTGGAAATCGGCTTGCAGGATTGTTGTTTTATAGGATTTATGATCTTTAAGGACATGTATGGAGGTGGCATCCATACGGGCCATGTCAAAAGGATCCAGGGCCTGCTCGTTCATTTCAAACGACCATTCCCCGTTAACCAGGGCCTTGTAAATGGCAGACATATGGTGTGTTTTTAGGCTTTTTGATAAAAATAAGGGTTCGGGCGTAATGTTCAGGAGCGGAATCCTGTTTTTTATCCACAGGCCGGAAGGATCCGGAGGGCGATCCCTCTTTAATTGGGTTAGGTTTGTCGCTTATTCAGGACGGCCGGGTGAATCTAAATTCCTATTTTTGATGTAAAATCGGTCCCTCATGTTAACCATCGGAATCGCTGGAGGTACGGGATGTGGGAAAACAACGGTCGTAAATCAGATCATTGAGCAGCTCCCCTCCAATGAGGTCGGAATCATCTCACAGGATTCTTACTACAAAGACCTTTCCAACCTAAGTTATGAGGAGAGGTCCAGGATCAATTTCGACCATCCCGGGGCGATCGATTTCGGGTTGCTGGAAGCACACCTGAGGGAACTGAAAGCGGGCAACCCCATCAGGCAGCCCGTTTACTCATTTGTGGATCACAACCGGACCCCTCAGACCCTAGCGACTTACCCGCGCAAGGTGATGATCATAGAAGGGATCCTGGTCATGACCCAACCGGAGATCCGTGACATGTTTGACATCAAGATCTTTGTACATGCCGATTCGGACGAGCGGTTGATCCGCAGGTTAAAACGGGATATCACAGAAAGGGGACGGGACCTGCCAGAGGTACTGGACCGCTATCAGAATACATTAAAACCCATGCATGACCAGTTTATAGAACCGACCAAGGAATTCGCGGACATCATCATCCCGAACAATAAATACAACACGGTCGCCATTGAGATTGTACGGACCATTATTGCAGAAAAACTGGCCTCGAAATGAATTGGAAAGACCTCCGGAAAAAGAAGTGGTTTGGGATCATCGGCAATATCTATGTGCTGGTTTTGACCATTTTTACCGTTTGGATGATATTCTTTGACACCAATTCGCTCCTGATTCATTTGGAATTGCGACGGGAGATCGACAAACTAAAAAAGCAGCAGGAATTCCTGCAGCATGAAATTGCCAGGGACAAAGAAATTATTGAAAAACTGTCTGACCCGAAGGAGCTGGAAAAATTCGCCCGGGAGGAATACTACCTAAAACGAAAGGGAGAGGAGATCTACCTCATCGAATATGAGGACAGCTTAAAACACGAGAAGGATGAAAACCCATAAACCCTTTTGGGATTTTGAACCGGTTTCTGCACGCGGCTGGAAACAAAGGATACAGGCGGACCTCAAAGGCGGGGATTACAACGAGTTACTTACCTGGCTTTCTCCCGAAGGTATTACCGTTAAACCCTTTTACACGGTCGGGGACCTCCCCGAAGGAACGGGTGAACAGGGACGGGAAAATCCGCTGAAATGGCAAATCGGTCATATGACCCACCTGGAATCGGAAGGGTGGAGCAACCTGGCCGGGGAAGCACTGCAGCAGGGAGCCGACGGATTGATGGCGGCTGTGAATTCCGAAAACACCCAGGCGATCTCAGAACTTAAATCACTCCAGGGGACCAAATGGATGGAGGTCAGGGGGGGTACCCCGGAGCTGCTGGAGAATCTGCAAAAAATGGGGGACACTTCCTTTGAATGGCTTATGGATCCAATTGGGGATTTGGTTCACAGCGGGAACTGGCAACAGGGAATGGAATCAGACTTTAACTGTCTGGGTATTGCCGTGAAGGCTTCAGCAGGGAAAAAGTTCCTCGCGGTGCACACCTCCCATTATCAAAAGCAGATCCCTGGTATCAATCCCCTTTTGGAGGAACCTGTCTTCCTGGTGGCGGTCGGAAATGAATACTTTTTCGAAATTGCCAAACTACGGGCCCTGAGGCGCCTTTGGGCAATACTCGGCAAATCTGCAGGGCTCTCCGGAAACTGCCGCATATTCGCTACCCCAACCCATCGGAACAAGACCCTGTATGACTACAATACCAATATGCTCCGTACCACCACCGAATGCATGGCCGCCGTCCTTGGAGGTGCAGATCTGGTGACCAACGTTCCCTATGACGGGTTGTATCACGAGCCCAATGCCTTCGCAGACCGAATCGCCCGCAATCAACTCCTGCTGCTTCGGCATGAAAGCTATTTCGCCAGTGTTTCCAATCCGGCTGACGGGGCCTATTATATTGAATCCCTGACTGACCAGCTTGGCCGGAAGGCACTGGAGCTGTTCAAGACCCTGGAAAAAGGGGGAGGATTCCTTAAGCAACTCAAAGAGCACCGCATACAGAAAAAGATCCGGGAAAGCGCGCAGGCGGAACAGCAAGCCTTTGACGAGGGCAGGCTGATCCTGGTGGGGTCCAATAAATACCCCAACCCGGAAGACCGGATGAAGGCGGACCTGCAGCGGAATCCATTTCTGAAAACCCGGGTCGAAAAAACCCTGATAGAGCCCATACTACCGAGGCGGCTTGCAGAAGGTTACGAACAAAAAAGATTGCAGAAGGTTACGAACAAAAAAGACTTCGAGATGAGTAGAGCCAAGGTTCAGCAACTCCGGTGGAAACAGGAAGAATTACCGGGCACCGGCGGGCATCAATCCGACGATTCTGTCCTGACCGCGGAAGGGATCTCCCTGAAACCCCGCTACCGGAAAAAGGACCTCAGGGACCTGGAACACCTCGGTTTTGTGGCAGGTGTTCCGCCCTACCTCAGGGGCCCTTACAGCACCATGTACGTACGCCGGCCCTGGACGATCCGGCAATACGCCGGTTTCTCCACGGCACAGGAAAGCAATGCCTTTTACAAAAGGAACCTGGCGGCCGGGCAGAAGGGACTCTCCGTGGCCTTTGATTTGCCCACGCACCGGGGTTACGACAGCGATCACCCACGCGTGAAAGGGGATGTGGGAAAAGCCGGAGTGGCGATCGATACAGTGGAGGACATGAAGTTGCTTTTCGATGGGATCCCCCTCGACAAAATGTCGGTTTCCATGACCATGAACGGGGCAGTCATCCCCATCATGGCATTCTACATCGTGGCAGCTGCCGAGCAGGGCGTTGAAGCCGCCCAGCTTTCCGGGACCATTCAAAATGACATCCTGAAAGAATTTATGGTACGCAACACGTACATCTACCCCCCTTCCCCATCTATGCGGCTGGTGGCGGACATCTTCGAATACACCAGCCAGCATATGCCCCGATTTAACAGCATCAGTATTTCCGGCTACCACATGCACGAGGCAGGGGCGCCCGCCCATATGCCCCCGCCCATATGGAACTGGCCTATACCCTGGCCGACGGACTGGAATATATCCGCACGGGCCTTAAGGCCGGGCTCAAGATCGATGATTTTGCCCCCCGCCTGTCCTTTTTCTGGGGGATCGGGATGAACCATTTCATGGAAATCGCCAAACTGCGGGCCGGGAGGCTCCTATGGGCCAAACTGGTTAAGCAATTCGACCCCCAAAACCCCAAATCCATGGCGCTGAGGACCCATAGCCAGACCAGCGGTTGGAGCCTGACCGAACAGGATCCGTTCAACAATGTGGCACGTACCATGGTCGAGGCCTCTGCAGCCGCCTTTGGGGGGACACAAAGCCTGCATACCAACGCCCTGGACGAAGCCATCGCACTTCCCACCGATTTCTCCGCCCGGATAGCGCGTAATACCCAGCTGATCCTTCAGGAAGAGACAGGGATAACCCGCACGGTAGATCCCTGGGCAGGAAGCTACTATGTGGAGAAACTGACGGGCGAACTTTGCGAGAGCGCCTGGAAGCTGATCGAGGAAACAGAATCGCACGGAGGGATGACCCGGGCCATTGAGGCAGGGGTTCCCAAATTACGGATCGAGGAGGCTGCCGCCAGAAAACAGGCCCGTATTGACAGCGCACAGGATGTGATCGTGGGCTTGAACCGGTTTCAGAGCCCTGAAGAAGATTTCCTGAACATCCTGGAAGTGGACAATACCCGGGTGCGGAAAGAACAGATCGCCCGACTGGAATCTATTCGAGCACGTCGGGACGAATCAGCGGTAAAACGGGCCCTTTCAGATATTGAAGTTTCCGCCCGTAAGAAGGCAGACGGTGAAAAAACCGGGGCCGGAGAAAATTTGCTAGCTTTGGCCGTAGAAGCCGCCCGGCACCGCGCCACCCTCGGAGAGATCAGCCTTGCCATGGAAAAGGCGTTCGGAAGGCACCGTGCCAGCGTCCAATCCATTACCGGCGTGTATTCCAGAGAAATTCAAAATGATGCATCCTTTGAGAAGGCCCGTGCCCTCTCCGATGCCTTTGCCGAACGGGAAGGGCGCAGGCCCCGTATCATGATCGCCAAAATGGGGCAGGACGGGCACGACCGGGGTGCCAAAGTCGTGGCGACGGCCTATGCGGACCTGGGTTTTGATGTCGATATCGGGCCCCTGTTCCAGACACCGGCCGAAGCGGCCAAGCAGGCCGTGGAAAACGACGTACACATATTGGGAGTATCCTCCCTTGCGGCAGGCCATAAAACCCTGGTACCCGAAGTCATATCGGCCCTGAAGGAACTGGGCAGGGAAGACATCCTTGTCATTGTGGGCGGAGTCATCCCGAAACGGGATTACGACTTTCTGTACGAGGCGGGTGTTGTGGGAATTTTCGGACCCGGAACCCGTATCCCGGATGCTGCCATCGAAATCCTGGAACTCCTCCTGGAGGTGTGAATCCGGTTTTTTTCGGGACGATCCTTAGACCTTTCGGGGCCTATTTTATTAAGGCAAAACTTTAACGAAAGGCGTGAAGTTATTCACTTCATGTTAACAAATTCCGTTTTCTCCCACGCCAAATAATCGTATTTTTAACCCCTAACTCAATCTTACCAAATGGGTAAAACAATTGCGATTGCAAACCAGAAAGGCGGCGTGGGAAAAACAACCACAACCGTCAATTTGGCGGCGTCCCTGGGAGTTCTGGAGAAAAAGGTGCTGTTGATCGATGCGGACCCCCAGGCAAATGCGACTTCCGGACTGGGGATCGAAGTGGATGATGTGGCAAAGGGAAGCTACCAGTTGCTGGAACACACCAGTGAAGCCATTGATACCATCGTCAGCACCAACTCCCCTAACGTAGACCTGATTCCGGCTCACATAGACCTGGTGGCCATCGAAATAGAACTGGTCGACAAGGATGACCGGGAATATATGCTCCGGAAAGCCATCGAAGGACTCAGGGACCAGTACGACTATATCCTGATCGACTGCGCCCCTTCCCTCGGATTGCTAACATTGAATGCCCTGACAGCTGCGGATTCCGTAATCATCCCGATTCAGTGTGAATACTTTGCACTGGAAGGCCTGGGCAAACTCCTTAACACTATTAAAAGTGTGCAGCGTATCCACAATCCGGACCTGGACATAGAGGGGATGCTGCTGACCATGTATGATTCCCGCCTGAGGCTGTCCAACCAGGTAGTGGAAGAAGTCAAAAAGCACTTCGGCGATATGGTCTTCGAAACCATCATCCAGCGAAACGTACGACTGGGGGAGGCACCGAGTTACGGGGAGAGCATCATCAAATACGACGCGAGCAGCAAAGGAGCGGCCAACTACCTGAACATGGCCCACGAGTTGCTTCAGAAAAACAGACAAACCGTATAATGGCCAAGGCAACCAGAAAACAGGCATTGGGTCGCGGGCTTTCCGCCTTGCTGAATGATCCGGATAACGACATTAAGTCGGCTTCGGACAAGAATGCCGATAAGGTAGTCGGAAGCATTGTGGAGCTCGACCTGGAACACATCGAAGTAAACCCCTTCCAGCCACGCTCCAATTTCGATGACGACTCCCTGGAAGAACTCGCCTCCTCTATACGGGAGCTCGGCCTGATCCAGCCCATTACGGTGCGAAAATTGGATTTCAACCGCTACCAGCTCGTATCCGGGGAACGCCGTTACAGGGCCTCCCAGAAAATCGGCCTGGAGCGGATTCCGGCCTACATCCGTATCGCCAATGACCAGGAATCCCTTGAAATGGCCCTGGTGGAGAACATACAGCGCGAAGACCTGGATCCGGTTGAAATTGCGCTGTCCTACCAACGGCTTATCGAAGAAGTAGGTCTGACCCAGGAAAAACTGAGCGAACGGGTGGGCAAAAAGCGCTCGACCATCACCAATTACATACGGTTGCTTCGCCTGGACCCGATCATACAAACCGGGATGCGGGATGGCTTTATCAGCATGGGGCACGGAAGATGCCTGGTCAATGTGGATTCCCGCCCGGATCAGATCGCCATCTACGAGAAAATAGTAGGGCAGAACCTTTCCGTCCGGGAAACAGAAGCCCTTGTACGAAGCTATCACAACAAAGAGGAAGGTAGTCCTAAATCCGGAAAACATTCCGGGAAACTGCCCGACTTTGCCAGGGAGGGGCAAAAAGAACTACAGCAGGCCCTTGAAGCCAAGATCAAAGTGGTTTCTTCAGGGGAAGGGAAGGGAAAGATCAGCATTCCTTTCAACAGCAAGGCAGACTTCAAAAGACTGATAAAACAAATCACCGGTGCGTAAACTCCTTTTGGTTCTGGGGCTCCTTGGCACCTGTATTTGGGTCCGGGCACAGGATGAAAACCCCTCAGAGAGGCAGGCAGACTCCCTGCAGCAGGTCCTCGCCGAAGAGGGGGTGGACTTTGAGGAGGTTCAGAAGGCCCCCATCAATCCGCTGGCGCCCAGCAGGGCAGCATTTTACTCCGCCGTGTTGCCGGGTCTGGGCCAGATCTACAACAAAAGATACTGGAAAGTCCCCATCGTCTGGGGTGCCATTGGCACAGGCGTATATGCTTATCTCTACAACGATGACCTGTACGACCGTTTTCGCACGGCTTTCAAACGTCGGAGGGCAGGTTTCACGGATGATGAGTTTTACGACCTGAACAAGAGTGACGATGTAATCCCCAGCAGCCCTGATTTGTCCGACCAGGCGCTTCAGGATTCGCAGGAGCGGTATCAGCGGGATCGGGACCTGGCCCTTTTAATCACCATCGCCCTCTACGCCCTGAACATCATCGATGCGAATGTGGATGCCCACCTCAAGCAATACAACGTCAATGAAGATCTCAGCCTGAAATTTCAGCCGTACCTCGAACCCCATCCCATCAGTAGTGAGGTGAACTATGGCCTGGGCCTTGCAATACGTTTTTAGCTGCCTATGAAAATTGGCTTGTTTGGATATGGAAAAATGGGAAAGATGGTCGAACGGCTGGCGGCCGGAAGGGGTCATCAGGTGGTGGCCCGCATCGATGGGCCGACCAAAAATATCCCCTTTGACCAAATGGATGTCGCCATCGATTTCAGCCAGCCTGAGTCCGCTGTTGAAAACATCAGCCAGTGTCTGCGAAATGGCGTGCCGGTGATCTCGGGAACCACGGGCTGGCTTGCCGAGTTCGATCAGGTAACCGAGCTTTGCCAGGCGGAAGACGGGGCTTTCCTGTACGCTTCGAATTTTAGTCTGGGAGTGAACCTCTTCTTCGAACTGAACCGCCACCTCGCCAAATTGATGTCCCGTGTTCCGGGGTATTCGATCAGCCTGGCCGAAGGGATTATCGCAGAGAGCGATTATCAGGACTGGACCCTGGATAAGGAAGCTCCGGGCAGCGTGCCGATCATTTCGGAACGGACCAAAGATGTCCCCGGCACGCACCGGATTGCCTATGAATCCGAAGTGGACCGGATCGAGATCGAGCACACTGCGCACAACCGGGAAGGGTTTGCCCAGGGTGCCCTTCTGGCTGCTGAGTGGATTGTCGGAAAGAAGGGGGTTTACGAAATGAAAGACGTGTTAAACCTCCGTTAAATGGATACTCCGAACGTAACAAGGCAGCTGTCGATGCAACAAATTTGAAACCTATACGCTCCTATGAATTACACACAGTGGCTTCTTTTTATCCTCCTGGTGCAGGTCATTCACTTTTTGGGAACCTGGAAACTTTATATCCGGGCGGGACGCAAGGCCTGGGAGGCAGCCGTACCCGTATACAACGCCATCGTCCTGATGAAAATCATCCGAAGGCCGTCCTGGTGGGTTATATTGTTGTTCATCCCGATCATCAACCTGCTGATGTTCCCGGTGGTGTGGGTGGAGACCATCCGAAGTTTCGGGCGCAACAGCCTGCTGGAAACGTGGCTCGTCATCCTGACGCTGGGATTCTACATCTATTATGTGAATTATGCCCTGGAGGTAACCTATGTTGAGGACCGGGACCTGCATCCGGCCTCCGCTTCCGGGGAATGGGTCAGTTCCATCGTTTTTGCAGTCGTGGCAGCTACCCTGGTGCATACGTATTTTATACAGCCTTATGTGATCCCCACCGGATCACTGGAGCGCACCCTCCGGATCGGGGACCTCCTTTTCGTCAGTAAATTTCACTATGGGGCACGGGTCCCCATGACCACGGTGGCCGCTCCCATGGTCCACGACACCCTTCCAGTACTGGGGGTTCGCTCCTACCTCAAAAAGCCCCAATTACCCTATATGAGGCTGCCCGGTTTTCAAAAGGTCTCCAGGAATGACCTGGTGGTATTCAGCTGGCCGGCAGACACAGTCCGTCAATTTTTCAAGGCGGAAGCCGGGGTGGAAAAACCCATCGACAAAAAATCCAATTACGTCAAACGTTGCGTGGGGGTACCCGGGGATTCCCTGCAGGTCCGGAATGGATACGTTTTCATCAACGGAAGCAGGCTTGAACTACCGGGCCGGGCCAAACCCATGTGGGATTATGGGGTGTACAGTCAGAAAGGGGTTTCCTCCCGCCTCCTTACCGAAGCCGGGGTGGATGACTTCACCAGAACCTACGTAACCCCTCCCCTGACACGCGCCCAGTTCGAGATCCTCAGCGGGCCGCATCTGAGAGGGGCCAATACCCGCCCCGACGGACAGATAGAAATCATGACGGATGCTGTGGGACTGTCCCTGGAGCGTATTCGTCAGGCCGGAATCACTTCCATCAAGGAAGTAACCCCCAGACAGCGGATCGCCACCCTCACTGATGAGATGGTAACCTCCCTGCAAAACCGGTCTTCTATTGATTCGGTTGTCCGCCTGCTGGAGCCGGTCGGGGAACCCGGTTACAATATTTTCCCCCAGGACCCACGGTATCCCTGGAACTACGACCAGTTGGGGCCTATCTACATCCCCGGAAAAGGAGATAAGGTAGCACTTACGGCAGAAACCCTCCCCCTGTACAGGAAAATCATCCGGGACTACGAGGGAAATACCGTTTCTATTTCCGGCAACCAGGTGCTGGTCAACGGAGAACCCCAGGACACCTATACTTTCAAACAGAATTATTACTGGATGATGGGAGACAACCGGGATCATTCCGAGGACAGCAGGGCCTGGGGATATGTGCCCGCAGACCATATCGTGGGAAAACCCGTGTTCATCTGGATGAGTTTTGACAATTTCAACCAGGGTATGGCCAACTGGCGTCCCCGATGGGACCGTATCTTCACAACGGTAGGGGGCGATGGGGAGCCCAGGTCGTATTTCAGGTATTTCCTGATTTTGCTGGCCGCTTATTTTGTATTCGATTTTTTCCGCAAACGACGGAAGAAGAAAAAGAAGGCCTGAGGTTTTATGAACCTTTTAATGCATCCCGGATATTTCCCGAATTGTATTACCGTGGCATGCCTTGTACAGGGCCAGGTCACCTGGGAGGTCTGGGATAACTACCAGAAGCAGACCTATCGCAATCGATGTTATATTGCCACAGACCGGGGCCGGTTGATGCTCAATATCCCTATCCGGCACGTGGGGGGTTCCACAGGAAGGCAGCATTACAGGGAAGTGCGTATTGAGAACAGTTACCCCTGGCAACGGCAGCATTGGCGCAGCCTGCAGACCGCCTACCGGGCCGCGCCCTTCTTCGAATACTATGAAGCCGACCTGAGCCCCCTATTTGAGACCACCTATTCCTTTCTCCTGGATTTGAACCTGGCTACCATCGAACTGGTTTGCACCCTTTTACAGCGACCTTTTCCCCGGGCGCAAACCACCTCCTTTATGACGACCCCGGAAGGGATACAGGATGCCCGGTCCCTGATAGATGCCAAAAGGGAAGACCCGTGCCCGGTTTCCCAATACACCCAGGTTTTTCAGGAACGACACGGGTTTCTGCCAAACCTGAGTGTACTGGACCTCCTGTTCAATGAGGGGACAGGAGCTGTGGGATACCTGAAGTCCATCCGACTCCCCTGGAATGCTTAGGGAATTTCTCCATTATGGGATCCACTTGCTGCTTCCTGTT
>JARRQA010000148.1:0-8213 GCA_037382325.1 Robiginitalea sp. | reverse complement strand
GATGAGAGACTTCCTAGACCGTCTGATGGAATAGGCGAATACAGGTGATAGGGCAGAGGGATCTTTGATCCGTAATCCCTATATTTAAACTGTTCTAGTCCTGGGGAAGGCCCCATAAATTTGATAATTATGTTTTACCGAAGAACTGGTCTGCTTCTAATGGCACTGATCTTTATAGGGTTTTCGACACCTTGTAAAAGCCAAGCCCAAAAAATAGCCCCGGGCGTCACCCTTTACACAGTCCGGGACCTGATGGACAAGGATCCCAAAGGAGCCTTGAAACAAATGGCAGCCCTCGGGTATGTAAATATCGAAGCGACCAATTACGAGGATGGCAAATTCTACGGCATGGAGCCGGGGGAATTCAAAGCATATCTGGAACAGGTGGGGCTTGTCCCCCTGAGCGTTCACCAGGGCGGAGTGACCCTTGAAAATGCAGATCAACTCATTGCAGATTCTAGAGAAGCCGGGTTCCGTTATTTTGTAATCCCCGTACCTCCGATGGGGCATTTTGGCTTTAACCGGGAAACCCGTAGTATGTTTATGTCCGGGACGGTGGAAGAGGTCACCGATATCATCAATGAGATCGGGGCGAAATGCAAGGCTGCCGGGATAAAGCTGCTCTACCACAACCACGACTTCGAACTCAAGCCAAATGAAGAGGGCGTCATTCCCCTGCGGTACTTCCTGGAACATACCGATCCCGAGGCGGTCAATTTTCAGATGGACCTGTATTGGGTGACCAGGGCCGGGGCGGACCCCCTGGAGTATTTTGAAAAGTATCCGGGCCGATTCAAAATCTGGCATGTAAAGGACATGGATTCACAGGGCCGCTTCGCCCCTGTGGGAACGGGATCTATTGACTTCAAAAGGATCCTGGCCCAAAAGGAAAAGTCGGGGATGGAGTATTATATCGTGGAACAGGATCAAACTTTCGACGGGCAACAACCCCTCGAAGCCCTGAAGATAAGTTATGACAACTTAAAGAAGATTGGATTCCGGTAAGTAAAGGTCCGTTCCTTCCAGCCTGCAGATTCCGCGCTGTCTCTGTACCTATTTGAGTGCAAGGCCCACCGGACAGTGGTCCGAGCCCATCACCTCCGAATAGATATCCACGGAAGCTACACGCCCTTTTAATTCCGGGGTGAGCAGGAAATAGTCAATCCGCCAGCCTATATTGCGCTCGCGGGCCTTAAACCGGTAACTCCAGTACGTGTAGGCCACCGTTTCCGGGTACCGTTCCCTGTAAATATCGACAAAACCAGCCTCCAAAAGACGGTCCATACCGTCGATTTCGGTCTGGGTATAGCCGGCGGTTTTGTTATAGTTGGATTTGTCGTTCTTCAGGTCGATGGCCCGGTGGGCCACATTCATATCCCCGCAGACGATCACCGGCTTTTCCTCATGCAGCCCCTTCAGGTATTTCAGGAAAGCGGCATCCCATGATTCCCGGTAATCGAGCCTTTTAAGTCCCCTTCCGGAATTTGGCACATAGACGTTGACAAGATAGAAGTCTTCGTAGTCCGCACACTGGATGCGGCCTTCCGGGTTGAAGGAATCCCCCAGTGGACCCGGTTCCACTGATACCGGAGCTTTCCGGCTCAGAATAGCTGTTCCGGAATACCCTTTCTTCTCGGCGGGATTCACAAAAAGCGAAAAGCCTTCCATGGGCTCCAGGATTTCGGCAACTGTCTCCGAATCTGCCTTGATCTCCTGAAGACAAATGACGTCCGGATCCAATTCCCGGATGGATTGGATAAAGTCTTTCTTAGCGATGGCACGAATGCCGTTGACGTTCCAGGTAAGTAATTTCATGTTCGGTGGGCTTTGGAGCTAAAATACAATCGAAAAAACAATCCTGCGAAAAACCGGGAAATCACTTTGGAGAAGTGGCAGGCCGCGGGGAGCTGAAAAGATACCGGAGGAGGATCCCAAACCTAACCGTTCCGGTATTTGCCCGACCAGTCCACGATCCGGATGCGGTACACGATAGGTATCCCTTCACTTTCTGACTTGCTGGAAAAATCTTCAATAAACGGCGCGGACCGGCCTTCTCTCTGCTTAAGAAGCTGCTGAACACCCCGGGAGAATTCCCTTAGATAGAATTTCGCGTCAATCTGGTGTAACTCCTCGAAAATCCCATGCGCCAGCACCGAACGCCATTCCGTGATAGATTCCTGTTCATAGACCAGAAGAGACACCTGGGGGTTCTCACGCATGGCAGCGATCTTATGACCCTCCATTGCATAGCTGATCACCGCATTTTGCCCGGGGTCATAGTAATAGGTCACCGGCAGGACGTAGGGGGTTTTTTGGGCAATGAAACCCAGGCTGCCTATAAAGTTGCTTTGCAGGAGTTTTTTGATCCTGGCTTCGGAAAGGTCTTTGATCATTTGAGTTTCCTTAAGACGGTTGACAAAGAGGGAAATGCCCTTTGAGGGGCCCTCCTTTTTCTATTACTATAAAGATAGCTAACTTGTCTGAGAGCTTAAATGACTCGGATCATTGATTCGTATTCTTCCGGGTTGTATTTTGAAAACAAAAAGATGAAGGGCTCCCTTTTACTCGGGAGGATGGGTGGTATAGAGATAAAGGTCCACTGGACTTTTTCCCTGCTGCTGATCTGGGTTTTATTCTCTACGTTTAAACAAGGCGGAAACACCTCCATGGCGCTCTTTAACACGGCCCTGGTCCTGGTCCTCTTCTTCTGTGTGGTCCTGCATGAGCTCGGGCATTCCCGAATGGCCAAACGCTTCGGTATTCAGACCCGCTCCATTACCCTGCTGCCCATAGGCGGGGTGGCCTCCCTGGAACGCATGCCCGAAAAACCCAGGGAGGAACTGGCCGTGGCCCTGGCAGGCCCGGCCGTAAATGTGATCATCGCGCTGCTATTATTCCTGGTGGTTCCCCTGGGAACCTACAGGACCTTTACGCCGGAACAATGGGAGCAGTTCTTTGCGACCCCTTCTCTGGACACTTTTCTGATATACCTCCTGATGGCGAACATCCTGCTGGTGGTTTTTAACCTGATCCCGGCCTTTCCGATGGACGGGGGCAGGGTCCTGAGGGCCCTGCTGGGGTTTTCCTTCAATCGGGCCAGGGCAACGGATATCGCAGCCCGTCTCGGACAGGCGGTTTCCTTTATTTTCCTGATCCTGGGCCTGTTTTTCAATCCCTTCCTGGTGATCATTGCCATCTTTGTTTTTTTCGGGGCCTATACCGAAAACAAGATGGTCCAACAGGATTACCAGCTCCGGGGCCACCAGATCCGGGAGGCCCTGCTCACCGACATCACGGTTCTCCATCCGGCAGACCCCCTTCAAAAGGCCATTGAAACCATCCTGAAGGGAACCGAAAAGGAATTCATCGTTTCCCGGGATGGGAAGGTGGTCGGGATCCTTCCCAATAAAGTAATCCTGGAACACGCCAGGGAACCGGAAAGACCTATTGAGAAGCTCATGGTCAGGGATTTTCCCTATATCAAACCGGACGCCGGGCTGAAGGAAGCCATCCAGCTCATGGCCAGCCGGCAGCAGAAATTCCTGCCGGTATTGGAAGGGGAAACCCTGGTGGGGGCTATCAGCAGCGAAAACATAAGCGAATTCATCTTGCTGAAAGCAGGCCTGCAATCGATTACTTCATAAGGCTATGTACGGCCATCATTCTGCCGATTGATCCAGGTCATTTTACAATTGCCTGTTCCCCCTTTCCTTTGTAAATGACCTACCTCACCAAACGGGGCAGGGTACCTTAAAACAGACACGTTATGATCTTTCCCCGCACGCTCAATTCAGAAATCGAAATCCCCATTGGCAGGATCTCTCTGAAGGGCCGTTTTTCCCTGCCGGAACAGGCCAGTGGCATCGTCCTTTTTTCTCACGGGAGCGGCAGCAGCCGAAAAAGCCCCAGGAACAATTACGTAGCTGAAATCTTGCAGGAAAACCAGTTAGGGACCCTGCTATTCGACCTGCTCACAGAAGAAGAGGACCGCATCTATCAAAATCGATTCAATATCGGCCTGCTGACGCGCAGACTGATTGCCGTAACGGACTGGGTAATGGTATACACCCATGGACGGCAGTTACCCATTGGGTATTTTGGTGCCAGCACGGGGGCCGCTTCAGCCCTACGAGCGGCTGCGCATTTCAGAGATAACATAAGTGCCGTCGTTTCCCGGGGTGGACGCCCGGACCTGGCTATGGAAGACCTTCCAAAGGTGAAGAGTCCCACCCTGTTGCTGGTCGGGGGCCTGGATACGGAGGTGATCCAGCTGAATCGTCAGGCGCAAAGCCAAATGCTGGCTCCAACCCAACTCGAGATCATACCCGGCGCCTCCCATCTGTTTGAGGAACCCGGAAAACTGCAGGAGGTGGCGGAAAGAACTGCCGGGTGGTTCTCAAAATACTTCCAAAAAACGCAGACCCATGTTTCGTAACCGTACCGAGGCAGGCTATCTGCTGGCAGGCGAATTGCTCAAATACAGAGGGGAACCCGTAGTGGTAATGGCCATACCAAGAGGTGGGCTCCCCCTGGGAGCCATCATTGCGGAATCCCTGCATGCCCCCCTCGATGTGGCCCTCACCAAAAAAATTGGCCATCCTTTCAACCGGGAATACGCCATAGGCGCCGTTAGCAGAAATCAAATTGTACTGAGCAAACCCGAGGGGGTTTCGAAGGACTATATCGATTCGGAAACGATTCGTTTACGAAAGCAGCTGGAGGAACGGCATCGGATGTTCCACAGGAAAAAAGATCCGGTCCCGCTTAAAGGAAAGCGGGTGGTTATTGTGGATGACGGGATTGCAACCGGTAACACCCTCCGGGTTACCATTGCCCTGATCGCCGCGGAATCCCCCGATAAAATCATTGTGGCCATTCCGGTGGCACCCCCTGAAGCCCTACGGCGCATAAGGGACATGGGGGAAGTGGACGAGGTCATTTGTCTCGAAACCCCGCACAATTTTCACGCAGTAGGCCAGTTCTACGAGGACTTCGACGCCGTTACCGACGAGGAAGCTCTCGAGATATTCGAACAGGAAAACCCCGAAAAGTGATCATCCTTTAAAGGCGCTTACCACCACAAAAGAGCCTTTCCCGGATCCTGGTTTTGGTTCCTGAGGCTCCTTAATGTTTTCCAGTGGGCCGAAGAGTACCTGGTTGAATTCCAGAGATTTGAATCCGGTTTCGCTAAGTAGTTTCCCGATTTCTTCCGGCGTGTAGAAAACAGCTTCCCTGTAAAATGTGCTGAATTCACGTCGTTCCTGATACCCATGGGCGACCGGGCGGTCTTTCGGCAGAAAACCGACGATGATAAGGCCGTTGGGTTTCAAAACCCGGTGCGCTTCCCGGAAGGCGTACTTAAGACTCTGCAGGTGGCAGACTGTTACGAAAAGAACAAAGTCAAACTGCATATCGCCATAAGGGGGAGCCGAAAAACGACCGGTTCCCAGTCCTACTTCAATCCCGCGGATATCCTCAGGGAGGCGTTCAAAGTGGGCACGAACCGCATTGAGCTCAGAGGCATACACCTCCGGATACGCGTCGTACCACGCTTCATAATCCGCCACATGTTTATCAAATGCATCGGTAGCATAATATGTTTTCATGGCACAGAAGATTCATGGACCTGTTTAAAACAAAGTCCTGATTATATATAATTGTACTGGCTGCAAACCAACACCGGGTTGGTGCCGTCTTTTAACGTTGATCAGTGGACCCCGAAAGTCACCTTCGCATTCACCCGGTACTGGGCGATTTTATTATCGGAAACTGTAACCTGCATATCCTTGATATACACAGACTTAATATCCTTTACCGATTCGGAAGCTTCATCTATAATGTTCTGGACGGCGTCCTCAAAACTAACCTTGGAATTGCCCAAGATTTCAATTACTTTTAATACAGACATGGTTTTGGAGTTAAATTAGACTTCTTGAGTAAAATGCCCCGTGGGAAACGGATTCAGGTTTCCACCCCGATCCCCCGGAGCAGGTTGCATAAAAATAGACTTCCGCCGGGAGGGCGACAATGACCTGGGTCAGACGGCACGCTTCACGCCGCGGAGAAGTAGGGGCGAATTTTTCGGGCCTGATAAACTATTTTTGCAAAACTGATCTATGTCATTTTGAAACCCTTCTGAGGAATGTATTTTTGATCCAATCTTTTGAAGAAGTTGTTCTTCTTAAGGTTTTGGTATGGAATCCAGAAATGGCTCCCGTACCGGGAACGTGTCGGAAACGTGCCTTTTACCTTTTGAATTTTTGCAATCCCCGAAAGGGGGAACGTAAAGGTCAGTGTAAGTGGTCAGGGTGACAATTCCAACACATTCCAGGAGAGACCAGAATAGCTATATATTCTGGTCTCTTTTTTTGCTATCCGGGATGGTTGAAGCGGCCATGCCCCTCCCTATATCCCTTAAATCAAGGCAAAAGGCTTAAGCCTGTTCTCCCGCCCCTTTCCGAAATAATTCAGGATCCTCCTCAGCAGCTGTACCAGGAGTACGGAGCCCAGGGAAAACAACAGGGCGATTCCCAAAAGGGTCTCGTTAATACGTTCCAGTTCCAGCACGGCGGCTACCGGGGCAATCCAGTAGGCTGCTGCGGTGATCCCGATGGAAATAACAATGGCCCCCCATACGTAGGGATTTCGGGTGATTTCATTCCTGAAAAAGGGAGCGTGTCGGTCCGAAAGGTTGAAAACATGGAAGAGCTGAGCCCCCACCAGGGTGTAAAAAGCCAGGTTGTTGATCCGGACAGGCGTCAATTCAAGACCGTATTCCCCGTACAGGACAGCTCCCAGCACAGCCGCACTAAGGGCCAGGCCATAGAGCAGGATACGGGTCCAGTCTGCCGCTTTCAGGATCGGGTCCCTTGGGTTCCCGGGCGGGCGGTCCATAATATCGGCAGGGCCCTTTCCCAAACCCAGGGCCAGAGCGGGAAACACATCGGTGACCAAATTGAGAAAGAGGATTTGAAGGGGCAACAAAGGGGCGGGCAGGTTCCCCAGGGCAGCTGCAGCCACAGCCAGGATTTCGGCCAGGTTACAGGAGAGAAGGTACAGGACAAACTGTTTGATATTGCGGAAAACCACTCGTCCCTGGCGGATCGCCAGTTCAATGGCCCCAAAGGAATCATCCTTAAGGATCACATCTGATGCTTCCCTGGCAGCTTCCGTCCCCCGAATTCCCATAGCGATCCCGATATCTGATTTTTTAAGGGCCGGGACGTCGTTGATCCCGTCCCCAATCATCCCGACAATATGCCCATCCGCCTGAAACCGGGTGACCAGGTCGAGCTTTTCCTCCGGGAGTACCCTGGCGAAAACCCGGGCCTGGTCCAGGTCATTGCCCTCATGGCAGCGGCCCCCTTCAATAACCGTAGCTGCTGCATTGGCGGAATCTACAAGCCCTACCTCCCGGGAAATCCTCAGAGCGGTTTGGGGATGGTCTCCCGTGACCATGACCACGCGGATACCGGCCTTACGGTACACTTCGACAACCGGTCTGATATCCTTCCGGGCAGGATCCATAAAACCGATCACTCCCAGAAATACCAGGTCTTCGAGATCCCCTTCCTGATCGGGTTGCTTTGCAGTGGTTTTACAGGCAAAGGCCAGAGTTCGAAGCCCTCTACCGGCAAGGCTGGCAACTTCCTGCGCCCACCGCTCCTTATCTGTAAAAGATTCTTCTCCGTCCCCACCCTGGAGTAGGGAACAGTGCTCCACGAGTACCTCAAAAGCACCTTTGACATGGATCACAAACCCGTCCTGACCCCTGTGCCCCGTGGCCATGAGCTTCCTGTTCGCATCAAAGGGAAGTTCCCATACTTCGGGGTACCGAAGTCTGAGTGCTTTTGCATCATAACCAGCATCCCGGGCGAACTGCATAAGGGCCACCTCCAGGGAATCTCCCATTAGCGCTTCCTGACCCTCCACAACATTGTTACATAGGACAGAGGTATGCATCAAAAGGTCAAACACCCGGTCTGTACCCGGTTCCGGAAAAGGATTCACGTTGGAATCTGGTGCTCTGGTGCACATCGTCCTATTGGCGCCATAACAAACACTTCGCACCCGCAAGGCGTCCTCGGTAAGGGTCCCCGTTTTGTCCGTCAGGATGATATCCGTGGCACCAAGGGTCTGAATCGCCTCCAGGTTTTTAACAACCACCTGCTTCCGAGAGAGGCGGAACATCCCCCTGGCAAGAGCGATGGTGG
>JARRQA010000147.1:0-10823 GCA_037382325.1 Robiginitalea sp. | reverse complement strand
GAAAGCCTTCATGGCGCTTCCGAAAGCAATCCCTGAAATCCAGGGCTTTGAATGGGGGCTCAACAACTCCCCGGAAGGAGCGGATAAAGGTTTCACACATTGCTATCTGCTCACCTTTTCTTCAGAGGAGGACCGGGCCACTTACCTGCCCCACCCGAAACACAGGGATTTCGGAACCCTGATTTCCCCCTGGCTGGAAGATGTACTGGTGGTGGATTATTGGGCTAAGTGAAGGATAAGGAAAGTAACTGTCTTAATTCCCAGGGCTTAATCTTCATGTAATCCCTCCGGGTTAACCGCCAGCCGCTAAAACAGCTTTGTTTATCCGTTTTACAAGGCCGGGCCCCTCATAGATAAACCCGGTCCAGAGCTGTACCAGACTGGCCCCTGCCGCGATTTTTTCAAGGGCATCCTCAGGGCTGTGTATGCCCCCTACCCCAATGACGGGGAACGCCCCCCCGCTGTGTTTTACGAGAAACCGGATCACTTCGGTACTGCGCTCCCGGAGGGGTTTGCCGCTGAGCCCCCCAACTTCCTCTGTCAGCTGTTTATCGGACTGGAGTCCTTCACGCCCAATGGTCGTATTGGTGGCAATAACCCCGTCGGTCGCGGTTTCCCGGACGATCTCGATGATGTCCAGCAACTGGGATTCATTCAGGTCAGGAGCGATTTTCAGCAAAATTGGTGTTTCCCGTTTTCCAGCTTTTTTGGCAAGCCGTTCCCCCTCCACCTTCAAGACCTTCAGAAGGTGCATCAAAGGGGCCTTTTCCTGTAATTCCCGCAGCCCGGGCGTATTGGGGGAACTGACATTGACGACAAAGTAGTCCACATAGGGGTAAAGTTCCCGAAGGCACTGGAGATAATCACTTTCAGCCTCCTCGTTAGGTGTGACTTTGTTTTTCCCGATGTTCCCGCCTATCAGCACATTGTGAGGCACCTTCAATCGCTCAGCGGCTTCCCTGACTCCCCCGTTGTTAAAGCCATCCGGTTGATGATCGCCTGATCTGCCTTTAACCGGAAAAGCCTTTTTTTGGGGTTTCCGGGCTGGGGTTTCGGGGTAAGGGTCCCGATCTCGATAAAGCCAAAGCCAAACCCGGCCAGTTCCCTGTACAGGCGCGCATCCTTGTCAAACCCGGCAGCCAAACCCACGGGGTTGGGGAATTTCAGCCCAAAGACCTCCCGTTCCAATCGGGGGTCCCGGATCGTATAAATCCTGCGAATAAGCTTCCCCAGACCCAGGGAAAATAAAATGCGAATTGCTGAGAAGGACCAGTGGTGTACTTTTTCGGGATCAAACCGAAAGAGAAGGGGGCGGACTATCTGTTTGTACATGGTTGGCCGGTGCTTTTGGCAAAAGTACAAACTTCCCGGATGGCAGCCTATTCGGCAGCCCCTGTAGGGAGCTAACTCAATTTTTATTCAACCGGAGCAGTGCCTCCGAGGTAGGTTCGAGAGGCATTCGGCCCACCTCCCTGCAGATAGCCTCATATTTGCGATACTGGCCGGGACCCAACCCCAGGGCACAATCCTGGGCACTCACATGCCAGGTGATTAAACTCAGTGTTAAAAGCACCAGATGTCTCCAATCCATGAACTCAAATTTACTCGGCAAGGAAACGTTTTAGGTGTATAACTCTATTTTTGTCAAAAAAGTATGATGGAAATACTGGTTAAACGATTTCTTCGCTATGTCCGGGTCAACACCCAAAGTGACCCGGATTCCGATAGCTGCCCCAGCACGGACCGCCAATGGCAGCTGGCCCGTGCGCTCAGGGATGAACTCGAATCCCTGGGGCTCGAAGAGGTGACCCTGGATAACCGGGCCTACCTGATGGCAACCCTGCCCGCCAATACGGATAAACCCGTCCCCACTATTGGCTTTGTCTCCCATTTTGATACGAGTCCTGATTTCTCTGGCGAAGGGGTACAACCCCGACTTGTTGAGCACTACGATGGGAAAGACATTATTCTAAACGCACAGGAGAACATCGTGCTTTCCCCCGATTATTTTCCCGAATTGTCTTCCTACACGGGGCAGACCCTCATCGTGACGGACGGGACAACTTTGCTGGGGGCCGATGACAAAGCTGGGATTGCAGAAATCATCACCGCCGTGGAATACCTGAAAGACCACCCGGAGATCCCCCATGGTGACATCCGGATCGGCTTTACCCCGGATGAAGAGATCGGCCGCGGGGCCCACCACTTTGACGTGGACGCTTTCAGGGCGGATTGGGCCTATACGGTGGATGGCAGCCGGATCGGAGAGCTGGAATACGAGAACTTCAATGCGGCCAAAGCGGAGATCCGGGTCGCCGGCAAGAGTGTACACCCGGGGTATGCCAAGGACAAGATGATCAATGCCATCAGTGTGTTACAGGAAATCCTCACCCGGCTCCCCGGGGGGGAAGTCCCTGAAAAGACCAGTGGACGGGAGGGCTTTTTCCACGTCCATCACCTCGAAGGCCGGATCGAGGAAGCCAGGGCACAACTGATCATCCGCGACCATGACCGGGACGAATTCGAAAAACGGAAATCCCTGCTGGAAGCCCTGGTAACTAAAATCCAAAAGAAGTACCAGACCCCAATTGAGCTGGACCTGGAAGACCAGTACTACAATATGAAAGAGAAAATCACCCCTGTTTTTCCCATTGTGGAAGTGGCAGAAGAAGCCATGAAGGCAGTTGGAGTGACACCGATCATCAAACCGATTCGCGGGGGTACGGATGGTTCCCAGCTCAGTTTTAAAGGCCTCCCATGCCCCAATATATTTGCCGGCGGTCACAACTTTCACGGAAAATATGAATACATCCCTGTGGAGAGTATGGAAAAGGCGGTCGAGGTCATTGTAAAAATTTGCGAACTCACAGCTTCCAAACCAGCCAGTACGTGGATCAACAAGGCTGATGTGCCAAGGGATTGATAAATATCCTGTGACTTCAAGGGTTGACAGACCCCAAGAGCAAAGGAATATCTATAACGTACAATTCAGGGAATCGGGATTTTTTGGAAATTCCGATTTATGGCAGCATCCACCCATTGTGGTATTGGATTCGGGAAAGCGCATTCGCCCCGGGATCCGTAAAAGCCCCTTTCTCTTTGTCCCAGAGTACTTTTCCTTCTTTCTTAAAGGCGACATTCCCCATATGGCAAACCCTCGCAGCGTGATAACCTACCTCCATAGGCGCATGCAGGATGGAAGCATCCCGGGTGCGCACCGCCTGCAGGAAGTTCTCCGTATGCCGGTTTAGGCCTGAATTCTCAGAAGCCTGCAAAGGGACCGCTTCCATTTTTGGCTGGTCCCTGAGCATGCGCCAGCTTTCGTGCTCTACTTCGGGGATGACCTCCCAGCCCCCCCTGTCCAGCACCAGGGTCCCGTTGTTCCCTATAAAAGCCACCCCGTGGTTGCGACCGTAATTCCCACCGTCAATACCGGTGGCGTGTTCCCACAGAAGCGTAAAGCCGTCAAATTCATATACGGTCTGTAATGTATCCGGGGTTTCCGAAGCATCATCCGGATAGGCAAATTTCCCTCCTGTGGCCATTACAGATTGGGGATCGGTAGCCTTCATACCGTAAAGGGCGTAGTCTACCAGATGAACCCCCCAGTCGGTCATCAGTCCGCCGGCATAATCCCAGAACCACCGGAAGTTAAAGTGGAACCTGTTTTTATTAAAGGGCCTTTGCTCGGCGGGACCCAGCCACATGGTATAATCCACTCCTTCAGGTACCGGGCTGTCCGGCAGGACGGGGATGGGCTCCATCCAGCCCTGGTAGGCCCAGGCCTTAACCATGCGAATATTGCCGAGGGCCCCCGAGTGTACGAAAGCAATGGCATCTTCAAAATGGGGTTCGCTGCGCTGCCATTGTCCGATCTGCACCATCCGGTCATTTTCCCGGACGGATTTCAGCATGTAGTCTGCCTCTGGGATCGAGTTGGCAACCGGCTTCTCGCAGTAGACATCCTTCCCGGCCTGCAGGGCATGGACCAGCTGCAGGCAATGCCAGTGATCCGGAGTGCCGATGATTACCACATCGATATCCTTCTGGTCAAGGAGTTTCCGATAGTCCCCATATCGGGCTGGTTTTTTGCGTCCGGCTTCTACAAGCTGTGCCTCCCGCCGGTCCAGTACCCTGTCATCCACATCGCACAGGGCGGCGACCTCGATATCCGGCAAACGCATAAAGGAGGTCAGGTCCGAAAAGCCCATTCCATTGCAGCCGATAAGCCCCACTCGGATTCGGTCATTGGCACCCAGAATGGAAAGGGGATTGGCCCAAAGGGCGGAAGGTACCAACAAGGCTGCGGAACTTCCCAACAGCGAATTTTTCAAAAAGTCTCTCCGACGAATCATAGGGATGTTTTTTGGCAGGTTTAAATTAGGGATTTTTGGGGGTACTTGATCACAGAAACCCTTCAAACATGAATTACCTCTCGAAAATTGCCCATTCCGGGGATTGCGAATACCGCAATGACCCTAAGGGATTCCTTAATTTAGAGGTAAAAGTTAGACCAATTAAAATAATTGGGCTACCTTATAACCTTCTAAAACCAACACAGCCCTGTTATGAAAACATGCCACCCATACTCATACGTCGCCATTCTTTGTCTTTCATTGTTTTTTACGACCACGAATGCCCAGGAGCAACACGTTATCACTCTTGAAGTGAACACAGCGGAGATACAGAATCCCAATGTCAACGACTACTGCAGTTTTATGGGCCAGGACCCCGAAGTTAGTAACGAAGACTACACCATCGTGGCAGGGGTTGGAGACGTTGTCATTTGGCGTGGCGTTTCAACCTCCTCTCCCGAAGATGTTGTGGAGATCCGTGCTATCAATCACCAGGGGGACCGGGGAGGTCGCGATATTTTTGGACAAAACCAGCTGCAGGGAGAAAACGGACAGGTCATCGGAACTATCCTCAATACCACAGAAGAAGGTGCTGATTATAAATACCAACTTCAGTTCTGGGTTTATAACAATGGAACCAGAAGGGGCGGGACTTTCAATATCGATCCCAAAATAAAGGTGATCAGCCGATAACCAAAGCACACTCACTTCAGGGGTATTTATGAGGCATTACAAGGCCATTCACAGCAGCATCGTCAAGACTTTTTCCCTTTTGGCCGTAATGGGTTCCCTCCTGAGCAGCCATAGCAGCCATGCCCAGTTCCAGGGGGATCTGGACAGCCTGGAAACGGTTTATTTGAAAGGTGACTTCAGGCCTGGCGACAGCCTTAAAATCCTGAATGACCTTGCTGCAGGATATCAGGACCCCGAAAAGATTTTGCAATACAGCGAGGAGTTGATTGCCGTGGCCGGCAGGCAGGATTCCACCAGGAGGCTCTATCAGGGATACCTGCAAAAAGGCAATGGCTATGTCCGTTTGGGGAACCAGGTAGATGCCCTCGAAAACTATTTTCAAGCCGCTAATTATGCTGATTCGACGGGGTCCGAAAGCCAACTCGGATCCATCTACGTCACTATCGCGGATGTCTACTCCATGATGGACAATGCGGAAAACGCACTGGAATATTACCGGCGCGCCATAGCGATGCTGCGAAAATCCTCTGACACCTTAAGCCTCGCGACCGGGATTGCAAATGCAGGTGATTTTTACTACCGGCAGGGTGAATTGGATTCTGCCCTTAACTATTTTGAAGAGTCAGGAGCTCTTTTTAAGGCCATGGATTATCCACTGGGGATAGGCTACCACCTGGGATCCCTCGGGATGGTTTACGCGGAACAGGGACGACAGGCGGAGGCTCTTGCAAAATTGGAAGAATGCCTGGAGATCCTCGACAAGGAGGGCGATTATTACGGCATATCTGCCTTCCTTCCCTTTGTCTCGAACATCTACAGGGAGCAGGGGAACATCAGATCAGCCATCAAATATGCGCGCCGCAGCCTGTACGTGGGGGAGGCGTATGGGTTGAAGGAGCAGATACGGGACGCCAACCTCCTGCTCTCTGAGTTACACGAGGAACTCGGAAACAAGGCAGAAGCCCTTGATTACTACAAGAATTACACCCTCTATAAAGACAGCATCAGCAATGTGGGGCTGGTTCAGGAAATGGCACGCCTGCGTACCGATTATGAAATAGATCAGAAACAGGCGGAGGTGGATATCCTCGAGAAGGAAGCCGAAATACGGGATCTTCGGGAAAAACGTCAGGACGCCGTTCTCTTTATCACCATTGTAATCCTCCTGCTGGCCTTTGTCCTGGCTATTGGGCTTTACAGGCGCTACAAGTACATCAGAAAAACCCGGGATATTATTCAGCGGGAGAAATCCCGCTCAGAGGAACTGCTCAGGAATATTCTTCCCGAAGAGACGGCTGAAGAGCTCAAAAATTACGGTCGTGTCAGTGCAAAGAAGTTTGACTCCGTGAGCGTCCTGTTCGCGGATTTTGTCGGGTTTACCAGCTATTCTGAAAAGATGAGTCCGGAAGACCTCGTAAAAACGGTTGACTATTATTTTTCAAGGTTTGACCAGGCCGCTGAAAAATACGGCCTTGAGAAGATCAAGACCATGGGGGACTGCTATATGTGCGCCGGAGGACTGCCCTTCCCCACGGAAGATCACGCTGTTAAAATGGTTCGCCTGGCCCGGGAAATCATTGAAGTTGTTATGGAGGACGGATTTACCGAGGTAACTGGTTTTGAAATACGGGTGGGCATCCATACCGGCCCGGTGGTGGCGGGCGTGGTCGGGACCAAAAAGTTTGCCTATGATATCTGGGGGGACACCGTCAACATTGCCTCGCGTATGGAATCAGCCTCTCAGCCCGGAAAGATCAATGTATCCGAAAGCACCTATCAACTGATCAGTGATCAATTTGAATGTGAATTCCGCGGGATGATAGAGGTGAAGAACAAAGGAATGCTAAAAATGTATTTTGTGGAGGACTCCGGTGAGAGCTCCCGCGAAGATGCGCATCAGAAAAAGGTGGAGTCGGATATTTCAAGCTCCTGAAGGAAAGGGTGCCGTCGGAAAAATCCTTGTCATTCAGGTCTACCACCTTGCCGTGTAATCCACTTTTGGTGATGATTTTATCGCCTTTTTTCAAGGATTCCGCAAACTTCTTTTCATCTTTTTGACGCTTCATTTGCGGGCGGATCATAAAAAAATAGGCAACCGCAAAAATCAGCAGAAGGGGAAGGAATTGTCCTAATTCACCCATAGTTTCTTTTTACTTAAAACGATTCGTAAGACATTAGTTGTTGGAAACGGGACCCATGGCAGTGGATGACCCCTTAGGCTTTACAAATGCCTTGATACGAAGCATTTCACGCCCTGTGGCTGTATTGGTGTTCAGGGTTACCGTCTTGATTACCTGGTTCATCCCGGAACCGTTGAATTTCACAACCAGTTCTCCTGTATCACCGGGTTGGATAGGGGTGTCTTTAGGATAATCGGGAACCGTACATCCACAGCTGCTGGTGGCATTGGTAATGATCAGCGGGGCGTCACCGGTGTTGGTAAATACAAAGGTATGCTCCTGGGGAGTACCCTGGTCGATGGTGCCAAAGTCAAATTCTTTCTCTTCGAAAGTAATGACAGGAAGGCTCTTGGCAGCTTCATCCCGCTGGGCAGCAGCGGCCACATTGCTTTCATCGATCTTTTCGGAGGCCTTATCCTTGCAGGATACAAAGGCGGTCAATACCAGAACTCCAAGTACGACAGTTGCTTTTCTCATGATGATTCAGATTTTTTAAAGTTCACGCAAAATTAAACAATATTTATTTACAATAGTCCCCTGCCTGTCTTTTTAAGCCTTCCGGAGGCCCTGTAGTCCCGAGTTAGTTTGTCCAGGACCCCGTTTATGACAATGCTGCTCTTGGGGGTGGAATACTCCTTGGCGATCTCCAGGTACTCATTAATGGTGACTCGTTCCGGGATAGAGGGGAAATAAAGCAGTTCGGCTATGGCCATTTTAAGGAGGATGGCATCCATCTCCGCGATGCGCTCCTTGTCCCAATTCGGTGTTTTCCCTTCGATTTCGGCTTCGAGTTCCTCCCCTTTGAGAAGCGTTTTCTTCAGCAACTCGATAGCGAAATCCATATCCTCCCGGTTCTTCAGCAAAGAGGGAAGGAAGTAGGTTTCCGAAGACTCTGGTTTGATTTTCCGCAATTGCTTCAGGAGGTAGGTATTCACCAGGGGCAGGTCGTCTACCCAGGTAATCCCCTCATCTTCCAGGAATTCATATACCTTTTCATTCGGGGCAATGATCTCCCTGAAGATGGCAGCGAGAAACTCCCGGTCTTCCCTGTAATCAGAAGGTTCCTTCGAATAATCCCTGTAGAGATCACTTTGCAGTATTTCCTTCAGGAGAATTTTGACATACTCTTCATTGAGGTACCACTGCCTGAGCTTCCGCTTCTTCAGGGCCTCCCCGAGTTTGGCATTCTCAGAGATCTGCTTTAGAACCTGGTTCTCACTCAACCTCAGGGGGGTGATCTCCCCTTTGGTCTTCAGGTACTTCCTGGAACCTTTTTTGACATGCTCTGCAGCCAGATGGTGCAGTTCCCGGAATAGGGCGAGCATAAGCAGATACAGGGTAAAGGTTTGCGCAATACTCTGGTTCAGGAATTTTTGCTGGGATTCCAGGGAACCCTCTTTTGAAAGAGCCAGGGCGTAAATGACCTGCATTACCTTAACGCGGATGTGCCTTCGTGTGAGCATGCAAAGAACTTTGGTGCGGTAAACGAGGGCAAAAATAAGAATCTATTTAAAACCGGGGTCAAAAATCATCTTATCATTCCGCTAACATCCCCATCCGGGTCAAACCCCTATATTTGTCCTGCTGATACTTCGGAGCCCCACAGGGAGTTCCCCCGCCCTATGAAAGAACTGAAACACCTCAACAAATATTTCAGAAAATACTGGTTCAAACTGCTGCTCGGAATCCTGATAACGATCATCGCCCGGGTTTTCCAGCTGGTCATGCCCAGCTATGTCAAGAAAATCATCGAAACGGTGGAGAATTATCTGTCAGCCGACCTGACTGAAACGGTGGCCCGACAGCAATTACTCGAATTCATCGGTATTATTATTGGGGCTGCCCTCCTCTCTGGTTTTTTTACCTTCCTCATGCGGCAGACCATCATCAATGTTTCCCGCTATATCGAGTACGACCTGAAAAATGAGGTTTTCGACCATTACCAGCTGCTGAGCCTGAATTTTTACAAATCGAACCGGACCGGAGATCTCATGAACCGTATCAGCGAGGATGTCACACAGGTCCGGATGTATGCCGGGCCGGCCATAATGTATGGCATTCAAACCCTGACCCTGTTTGTCTGTTTGGTCCCGCTGATGTTTATCAAGGCCCCCACTATCGCGTTTTACGCCCTGGTTCCCCTTCCGGTTTTATCGGTATTGATTTACTGGATCAGCAGGGTAATCCACAAACGCAGCACGCGCGTTCAGGCGTTCCTCTCAGACCTGTCCACCTTTGCCCAGGAAACCTTTTCGGGCATCTCGGTGATCAAGGCCTAAATATGCTTACCTGGCCCGTGGCCATCGTGGGATGGCTTACTTCCATCATCCAGCGCGCAGAGGCCTCCCAGAAGCGTATCAATGAGTTCCTCCAGCAGGAGCCTGAAATTCGGAACCATTGTACAGCGCACACACCGGTGCGTGGGAAGATCACATTTGACAAAGTCTCCTTCACCTATCCGGATACCAGGATCGAAGCCCTGCATGAGGTATCTTTCGAAATTGAACCGGGACAAACCCTTACCATCCTGGGGAAGACCGGTTCGGGGAAGTCCACGATCCTGGACCTGATCCCGAGGTTGTACGACGTGAGTTCCGGCCGAATCCTGATAGACGATACGCCCGTAGAGGACCTCAACCTTCATGACCTCCGCGATGCCATCGGCGCAGTGCCACAGGACGCCTTCCTCTTCTCCGACACCATTGAAAACAACATCCGGTTTGGAAAGCAGGACGCCAGTAGGGAAGAAATCGAAGCCGTCGCCAAAATGGCGGTGGTCCATGAAAACATCACCGGGTTTGCCAAAGGGTACCAAACCATCCTGGGAGAACGGGGCGTGACCCTGAGCGGGGGGCAAAAACAGCGTATTTCCATTGCCCGTGCCCTGTTGAAGGATCCTGTGATCTACCTCTTTGACGACTGCCTGAGCGCCGTGGATACGGAAACGGAAGAGGCCATCCTTTCGAACCTTAAAAAAGCTTCCAGGGATAAAACCACCCTGATTGTGAGCCACAGAGTTTCCTCCGCCATTCACGCCGATAAGGTCATCGTTCTTGAAAACGGCCGTGTGCTCCAAACCGGAACCCACGATGAGTTAATGGCCCGGGAAGGGTACTACAAACAGCTTTATATCAACCAGCTGTCGGGGAAAGAAAATTGAAAAAGTTGCTGAATTAGCATTTTTTTCACATTTTTGGAACCCTAACTAAACCGCAACTGAACTATGAGTGAGAAAGAATTCACGGACCAGGAGGAGATACATTCCAAAGTACTTAGGGCGGGCAGAAGGACCTATTTCTTTGATGTTCGAAGCACAAAGGCCGGCGATTATTACCTGACGGTCACAGAGAGTAAGAAGTTCACTCACGAAGACGGATCCTTTCACTACAAAAAGCACAAGATCTATCTCTACAAGGAAGATTTTGAGTCTTTCCGGGAAATCCTGGGCGAGATGATGGACTTCATCATCGATGAAAAGGGGTCCGAGGTAATTTCCGAAAAACACCAAAAGGACTTCAAAACCACGGGTTTCTCTCCGAATGGCTCCCTGGATACTTCCGGGAAGAGTTTCACGGATCTGGATTTCGATGACATC
>JARRQA010000146.1:2998-13460 GCA_037382325.1 Robiginitalea sp. | reverse complement strand
GAGGACAGGAAGGTATATAATGGCATGATAGACAAAAAGCCATCTATGATTGCCCAATGTTTGGACGTGGCAGATGTGATGAGTGCTTTGAACTTCGGACGCGATAACGGGATGACCATAGCCATAAGAGGTGGCGGACATAATGGAGGAGGACTTGGAATATGTGATGGTGGAATCGTCATTGATTTGTCGGGAATCAAATACGTTCGCGTTAACACAGAAGACAATACGGTACGAGTAGGCGGAGGGAACGTTTGGGGAGAGGTGGACCATGCCACACACCCCTTTGGCCTGGCTGTGCCTGCAGGGATAATTTCCACGACCGGGGTTGGCGGCCTGACCCTTGGCGGTGGGGTGGGACACTTATCACGGAAGTTTGGCCTTACCATAGACAACTTACTGGAAGCTGACATGGTTCTTGCTGATGGCTCTTATGTAACTGTGAGCAAAAACAGTCATCCAGATCTTTTCTGGGCTATTCGGGGAGGTGGCGGTAATTTCGGGATAGTCACCTCGTTTAAATTTCAGGCACATCCGCTAAAAATGGTAATCGGAGGTCCAACTCTGTGGCCTATAGAGCAGGCTGAGGAAGTTATCGCCTGGTACGACAACTTTATCCATGAGGTTCCTGATAGCCTGAACGGATTTCTGGCAACGATGGTAATACCGGGCCCCCCGTTCCCGGAACATTTGCACCTTAAGCAATTCTGTGGAATCGTATGGTGTTATGCGGGGGACAATCAGGAAGAATTTGACCAGCTTTTCAAACCCGTGCAGGAGATGAATCCTGTCTTTGAACATGTTGGCCTTATGCCTTACCCCTCCGTTCAGACGCTTTTCGACGGCCTGATGCCGCCTGGGATGCAGTGGTATTGGAGGGCCGATTTCTTTGATGCACTGGGCCCAGAAGTTGCCGCAGAACACCTCAAGTACGGTTCCCGCATCCCGACGCCATTATCACAGATGCATCTTTATCCAATTACCGGCGCGGCCGGAAGAGTGTCAGCGGATGCAACCCCATGGGCATTTAGGGATGCCAAGTATGCGGGGGTAATCGTAGGAGTGGATCCGGATCCCGCAAATGCAGAAAAAATCACTGATTGGTGTAAGGACTATTGGAATGCCCTGCATCCTTATTCCATGGGTGGTGCTTATTCAAATTTTATGATGGAGGAAGGTCAGGATCGGGTCCGGGCGTCTTATAAGGACAATTACGATCGCCTGGTGAAGATCAAGACTAAATACGATCCAAATAATGTCTTCCGGGTAAACCAGAACATACAACCCGTTCCTGCATGAGTCGGACGAAGATGAGTATGGCTGAAGATGAGAACATGGCTAAGGCATATACTGCAAAATAAAGGCTTCTGTTTTTACCTGGCTTCCAGATTTCTGATACCCGATCCGATAATTTTATATCTTTTTAAAAATAGTATTAAGCAACCAACCATTACAATCATGAAAAATTTGAAAATTTGGATCCTGGGGGTATCCGCCCTTGGTTTTCTGAGCTGTCAGGAGCAAAAACCCAAAGAAATTCCCCAGGACGACATACTGTCAGAGGAAGCGCTCGTCCAGAGGGGAGAGTACCTCGTTGTTTCCGTGGGATGTGCAGATTGTCATAGTCCCAAAATAATGACGGAGCATGGGCCGGAGCCCGATATGGATCGTTATATGATGGGATATGACAGCTCCCAGCCATTGCCAGAAACCCCGGAGAATGTCCCGCTTGGACCGTGGATCCTCTTTAACGGAGAGCTTACCGCGGCGGTCGGCCCCTGGGGTACTTCGTTTGCGGGAAACCTTACCCCACATGAAACCGGAATTGGAAATTGGTCTTTTGAACAGTTTAAAAAAGCCTTGCGGGAAGGGAAATACAAGGGCCTGGAGAACAGCCGCCCCCTGATGCCCCCTATGCCGTGGCAGGCACTCAGGAATGGAATTTCACGGACGAAGACCTGGAGGCCATGTTTGCCTATCTTCAAACACTCAAGCCGATTGACAATGTGGTGCCGGCGTATCGCCCTCCCGGGTCATAGACTTTTCTAACGAAGAATAGAGAGTACCTTAGTTAGGTGAATCAAAGCGACTATGCCAAAATTATTAAAGCCGAGGCCAAACGCCTTGGCTTTCTGGCCTGCGGGATTTCCGAAGCAACCTTCCTTGAAGAGGAAGCCCCGCGCCTCGAGACCTGGTTGAAAAAGGGAATGCACGGGGAGATGGCCTATATGGAAAACCATTTTGACAAACGGCTGGACCCCCGAAAACTGGTCCCCGGCGCCCGGTCTGTCATCTCCCTCTTGTACAATTATTTCCCCTCTGAACAGCAACGGGAGGATACCTACAAAATCTCCAAATACGCCTATGGGGAAGATTACCATCATGTGGTCAAGGGAAAACTCAGGCACCTGATGGACTTCATTCAGGGGGAAGTCGGGGAAGTGCAGGGGCGGGCATTTGTGGATTCTGCCCCGGTGCTGGACAAGGCCTGGGCAGCCCGGAGCGGCCTCGGCTGGATAGGCAAGAATGCCAACCTGCTCACCAGGCAGGCGGGGTCTTTTTATTTTATTGCTGAACTCATTTTGGACCTCGACCTTCAGACCGATAGCCCTACCACGGACCATTGCGGCAGCTGCACGGCCTGTATTGATGCCTGTCCGACCCAGGCGATTGTCCAGCCCTACGTGGTAGACGGGAGTAAGTGCATCTCCTATTTCACCATTGAGTTGAAAAATGAGATTCCCAACGAAGTGCAGGGTCATTTTGAGGACTGGATCTTTGGCTGTGACATCTGCCAGGACGTGTGCCCCTGGAACCGGTTTTCAAAACCCCACTCCGAGCCCCGGTTTAAACCCAAACCTGAATTGCTGGATTTTGACAGGCGGGATTGGGAGGAACTCACCGAAGAAGTCTTTCAAAAAGTCTTTCAAAAGTCCGCCGTAAAGCGCACCAAATTCCAGGGCCTGAAGCGAAATATTGCCTTTCTAAAAGCGTCCGGGAAGCAGAAAACCTGATCGGAGGCCCCTTTGAGTTGCCCCCGGAATCCAACCGCACATTTCTCGAAGACCCATAAAGTTGTTATATTGGAAGCGGTTACTGGGGGGCTGGCCCCCCTGAACCTGAATAACTGAACAAACTAAATCAATACGTATGGGCGGATTAGGTACGCTGGACCTGGTGGTGATCGTGGTCTATCTGGTGGGAATCATTATCTATGGAATCTCAAAATCCAAACGAAGCAGTTCTGAAGATTATTTTCTGGGTGGAAGGACGATGACCTGGCCTATCGTCGGGATTGCACTCTTCTCCGCCAACATATCGAGTTCTACCCTTGTGGGGCTGGCCTCTGATGCCTTCCAGACAGATGTCAGCGTATATAACTACGAGTGGTATGCGGTCGTGATTCTCATCTTTTTCTCCATTTTCTTTTTGCCGTTCTACCTTAAATCCGGAGTCTATACCATGCCCGAGTTCCTGGAAAGGCGATATGACAGCCGCTCCCGTTATTACTTTTCTTTTATAACCGTGGTGGGAAATGTGCTCGTGGATCCAGCGGCAGGACTGTATGTGGGGAAGATCGTGCTTACGCTGCTTTTCCCGGGGATGGATTCCAACCTGATCCTCGTAATCCTCGCGGTGGCCGCCGCAGCGTATACCATTCCCGGGGGCCTGAACTCCGTTATTCAAACGGAGGTTATTCAAGCGATCTTGCTGATCATCGGTTCCTGTCTGCTGACCTATTTCGCCTTTGAACAACTCGGGGGCGGATGGAATGCAATGATGGGAAAACTGGACAGTATGCTTGCAGCCGGGGAAGTGAACTTCGATCGGAAGATCGAGGCAGGACAGTACATCCCGAGTAATTCCGATGAGGTTTTCAGCCTGGTGCGGCCGGCCAATGACAAAATCCCATGGTGGTCCCTGCTTTCTGGAGTGCCACTTCTCGGATTCTACTTCTGGGCAAACAACCAATTCATGGTCCAACGGGTACTCGGAGCTAAAAACCTGAACCATGGCCGCTGGGGTGCGTTGTTTGCTGGCCTGCTGAAACTGCCCGTATTATTCATCATGGTGGTTCCCGGGGTGCTGGGGCTTATCCTGTTTAATACCCTGGATATTTCAGCCCTGAATTATGTGCTTCCCGATGGAAGCGTTTGTTCAGACCTGGCCGACTGTCCGAACCTGACCTATCCGGTCTTGCTCTTCCAGTTACTGCCGGTAGGTGTCCTCGGGCTGGTGGTCGCCGGACTCATGGCAGCGATGATGTCTTCGGTCTCCGCTACCTTCAATTCGGCTTCCACCCTGGTTACCATGGACTTCGTCCGTCAGATGAAGCCTGAATTTACGAGCAAGCAATTGGTACGGGTGGGACAAATTACCACCCTGGTACTTGTGGTATTGGCCATACTATGGGTGCCGCTGATTGAAACGGTGAGCGACTCCCTGTGGGAATATTTGCAAATTGTGATCGCCTATACAAGTCCGCCTGCCGTCGCGACTTTTATTCTGGGATTGTTTTGGAAACGGGCAAATGGCACAGGTTCCATCGTCAGCCTTCTGACCGGTTTTTTCCTGGCGATCTTCATGATCCTCTCCCAGGTGAACGACTGGGTGGCACCCCTCAATGAACTTCATTTTCTTGCAAAGGCTTCCATGCTTTTTGTCATTTCGGTATTGATTCATTTTGTGGTCAGTCTGAGTACCGGCTTGCCAGATCCGGAAAAAGTGGCCGAATACACCTACAGAAAAGAATTGTTCACTTCGGAAACCGAAGAGCTGAAGGCCATGCCATGGTATAAAAACTACAGATATCTGGCGATCATCCTGTTGGTGATAACGGCCATTGTGGTGGGGAGCTTCTGGTAGCAGGCGGGCCGGGGAGTACCCTCCCCACCCCCTCCGGTTACAAGGTTCTGCCATATCCCTGTAAAAGGCCATCAGTCCCTTCAAAATCCGGATTTTGCGTCATGTAAGTCCGCCTCGCGAGTCGATCGGAAGCCTGGAGTACTGCTCCTTGGGTTTCCGGCCTTGGGCCTTGCCTGAAAAAGGATGGTAAATCTCATGTATCTTTAAAGAAACTACCCTGTTTAATGTTCCTGAGATACCTGTTTTTTGGATGGCTTATGATCAGTTCGCTGGTATTCCAGGCCCAGGAGCCTGTTCCTTACGGAGTAGGGGCGGTCGTGGATTCCGTTTTTCTCAAGGGACAGACCACCGAAAGTTTTGCCCTGTACCTGCCTTCCGTGTACGATCCGCAACTGCCGATGCCAGCCTTCTTTATATTTGACCCTGCCGCAAGGGGAAGGCTTGCGGCTGAGACCTTCCAAAAGGCGGCGGAATCCCATGGTTGGGTTCTGATCGCTTCAAATGACAGCAGAAATGGTCCATATGAGCAAAATTTCGGTCAGGCTAACCGACTTTTTGCCGACGTGTTTTCCCGTTTTAAGATCGATGCGGATCATATCTATGTGGCCGGCTTCAGCGGTGGTGCGCGTCTGGCAACTACCCTTGCGGTCCTGAGCGATCAGATCCGTGGAGTCATTGCATGCGGGGCCGCTTTTTCCGCTAACCCTGGTCAGATTCCTGCTCCGGGGGCTGCTTTTTCCTATGTGGGAGTGGTTGGAACAAGGGACATGAATTACCAGGAAATGAGGAAAGCAGGGGATTGGCTTGCCAAAATAGGACTGCCCCACCGGATATTCCTCTTCGATGGCCGGCATCAATGGCCACCGGAAGACCAGATACGAAGGGCGGTCAGTTGGATGTCTTTTCAGACGGGGGCAGCCTCACCTGAATCCCGGCCAGATCTTTTTCGTAACTATTTTGAAGGGGAGAAATCCCTGGCAGACAGCTTATACCGGCAGGGGCGTTATTTTGAAAGCGCTGAGGAATACCAAAAACTCATCGATGTGTTTGGGGGCAGCTTTCCAATGGACTCCACCTGGGAACGGCTCTCTCGGATCAGGGCCTTGAAAGATTACAGCACACAGGCAAAGGTTATCAAAGGGCTGGGGGAAATAGAAGCGGCCCTTCGGAAGCGGTTTTCGGACCGGTTCCGGAAGGAATTGGAGGAAAGTCCCAAACCGGATGATTTCTCCTGGTGGAAACGTGAAAAAGCGAGGTTGGATTCCAGGTACGCTGCATCTGATATAAAAGAGGAGAAGGACCTGGCGGCGCGAATTTATAATTTCCTTTTTACCATGCCGTATGAAGCCTCGAACCGCAGGAGACGTAAAAACCAGTTCGAAGCATCGCGCTACTGCGCTCGCCTGTTAACGGTGCTTTTCCCGGAAAACACCCATGCCCAGGTCCGGCTGGCGGAGGAGTATGCCCTGATTGACAAACCGGGAGAAATGATCACCTGCCTCAAACGAGCCAGGAAGATGGGTTATTCGGATGTTTCAGCCATCCTGGAAAACCCAATTTTCAGGCCTTACAAAAATCTAGGGGATTTTCCTTTTCGCTCCGGGGGTTGAGGAGGGTTGAATTTAATGAAGAAATTCATTCAGGGTGGCCCACCCGCCCTCCCGCTTTTAAACTAATTCCTTCCCCTGCATAACCCTGGCAGCAAATGCGGGAGGTTCCCCTTCCAGGCCCGTATCCCAGGAGAAAATGCCCCATCGAAACCGGATGTCGCACACTTTTGACCTGTTCCTGCAGTCAAATAGGACAAACCCCTTACTTTTGTAATTCAAACCCACCCGGATGAGTAAAGAGAAGAAAAGAAGGGAGGCCCTCGTTTATCATGCGAAGCCCCAGCCCGGAAAGATCAAGGTAGTACCCACCAAACCCTATTCCACCCAACGAGACCTTGCCCTGGCATATTCCCCGGGGGTAGCCGAACCCTGTAAGGAAATCGAAAAGGATAGAGAACAGGTGTATAAATATACTGCCAAGGGTAATATTGTGGCGGTCATTTCCAATGGAACAGCTGTGCTGGGTCTTGGGGATATCGGACCGGAAGCCTCCAAGCCCGTGATGGAAGGGAAAAGCCTGTTGTTTAAAATTTTTGCAGACATAGACGGCATTGATATCGAGCTGGATACCACGGATGTGGATAAGTTCGTGGAAACCGTAAAAATCATGGCACCTACGTTCGGGGGGATCAACCTGGAGGACATCAAGGCTCCGGAGGCCTTTGAAATAGAACGCCGGCTTAAAGAAGAACTGGATATTCCCGTCATGCATGACGATCAGCACGGAACCGCGATCATCTCGGCGGCTGCCCTGCTGAATGCCCTGGAACTGGCCGGGAAGAAAATGGAGTCTGTCCGTATTGTGATCAGTGGGGCAGGGGCTGCAGCGGTTTCCTGTACCCGTCTTTACAAGGCTTTCGGCGCGAAGTCGGAGAACATTGTAATGCTGGACAGCAAGGGGGTAATCCGCAAGGACCGCGATACGCTCTCGAAGGAAAAGGCTGAATTCGCCACAGACCGCAAGATCGATACGCTCGCAGAAGCCCTTGACGGGGCCGATGTCTTTATCGGATTATCGGTAGCGGATATCATGGACGGGGAGATGCTTCAATCCATGGCCAATAGCCCGATTGTCTTTGCGATGGCGAACCCGGACCCCGAAATAAGCTACGAGCTGGCTGTCCGCACCCGGGACGATGTGATCATGGCCACGGGCCGGTCCGATCATCCGAACCAGGTGAATAATGTATTGGGGTTCCCGTTTATCTTCAGGGGCGCGCTGGATGTGCGCGCCACCAAGATCAACGAAGAAATGAAGATGGCTGCCGTAAAGGCCCTGGCCAACTTAGCGAAACAGCCCGTTCCCGAACAGGTAAATATCGCCTATGGGGAGATGCGACTTACCTTTGGGCGGGATTATATCATCCCCAAACCCTTTGACCCAAGACTAATTACAGAAGTACCCCCGGCGGTGGCTAAGGCCGCTATGGAAAGTGGTGTGGCCCGGGCTCCGATCGCAGACTGGGAACGCTATGAGATGGAATTGTTGCAACGCTCCGGGGATGAAAAGAAAGTGGTCCGGATGCTTATGAACCGGGCCAAGGCGAACCCGAAACGAATCATCTTTGCGGAAGCAGACCACCTGGATGTCCTTAAAACGGCACAAATTGCCTATGAAGAGGGGATCGCCCACCCCATCCTTTTGGGAAACCGGATCATCATCGAAGGACTGATGAAGGAACTGGAGTTCGATGCGGATATTCCCATAATTGACCAGTATGGACCGGATTCCCTGAAAAAGCGGGAATACTACGCCAAATGTTACTGGGAGGGGAGAAGGCGGAAAGGGTGTACCCTATACGGGGCAAAGCTCAAAATGCGGGAGCGGAATTACTTCGGGGCCATGATGGTCCGTGGGGGGGAAGCTGACGGGATGATCTCAGGTTATTCCAGGGCGTATTCATCCGTTGTTCGTCCCATCTTTGAGGTCATAGGCCGTTCTGCGGATGTTGCCAAGGCCGCGACCGTCCATATCATGATTACTCCCAAAGGTCCATTTTTCCTGGCTGACACCTCCATCATTATAGATCCAACCGCCGAGGAGCTTGCGGCCATAGCCCGGATGACGGCCAACGTGGCCAGAGCTTTTGGTTTTACCCCTGTCATGGCGCTGTTGTCCTATACCAATTTCGGATCTTCGAACCACCCCCATGCCCGGAAGGTGCATGAAGCCATCCGGATTTTACACGAGGAAGACCCCGATTTGGTGATAGATGGGGAACTACAGGCTGATTTCGCGCTCAACCGGGAAATGAGCCAGGATAAGTTCCCATTCTCCAAATTGGTGGACCATAAAGTGAATACACTGATATTTCCAAACCTGGAATCTGCCAACATTACCTACAAACTCCTGAAGGAATTGTACGGGGCTGACACCATTGGGCCGATAATGCTGGGCCTCAGGCGGGCAGTCCATGTGATTCCCATGGGGGCTAGCGTGGAAGAGATGGTCAATATGACGGCCGTGGCCGTCATCGATGTACAGGAACGTGAGAAGCGCAAGAAAGCGAAAATGAACCAAAAGGACTGAAGAAGGGAAGGGGGGTACCTTTCAGGTCTTCATTTTAAATAAGGATATGATTCATCATCTCAGCGGCAAACTGGTAGAGAAACACCCCACCCATTTGGTAATTGAATGTGGGGGTGTCGGGTATTTCGTCAACATCTCCCTCAATACGTATGCGGCTGTCCCGGATGAGGAACACCTCCGGATCTATACCCACCTCCAAATCCGGGAGGATGCCCACACCCTTTTTGGTTTTTATACGGTGGCCGAACGGGAGATATTCCGTCTGCTGATTTCTGTGTCCGGAGTAGGTTCCAGCACTGCCCGGACCATGCTGTCTTCGATGACCCCGGCCCAGGTGAGGGACGCGATTGCCTCCGAAGACGTCCCCGCCATCAAGGCGGTAAAGGGGATCGGTGCCAAAACGGCCCAGCGGGTCATCCTGGACCTCAGGGACAAGGTCCTGAAAATATATGATCTGGACGAAGTTTCCCCGGAATCAAACAATACAAATAAGGAAGAAGCGTTATCTGCATTAGAGGTTCTTGGTTTCGCCCGAAAGTCGGCGGAGAAAGTCGTCGACGCGGCATTGCGCCAGGATCCTTCGCTAAGCGTAGAGGGTATTATAAAAAGTGCGCTTAAAAATTTGTAAAACGTTTGAAAACAGGGGCATCTAAATTTTTCAGATCCTTTTGCAAACCGTTTTTCTTCCTTGTCTTCCTGCTCCTGGCGTCCACCTGGACGTCCCGGGCCCAGGAAACAGAGCCTGTCGAGGCTGATTCCGTTAAAACCGGTTTCGCCCTTGGAAGGCTTCGCATGGAGAATCCGGAGAGCATTGTCTCCAGGTATACCTACGATCCGAAACTGGACCGGTATATTTACAAGGAAACCGTTGGGGACTACGATATCTCCTATCCCATTATCCTTACCCCTGAGCAGTATCTGGAACTCGTCCGCAAGGAGGAGATGAAGAGCTATTTCAAGCAGAAGATGGATGCCTTCAGCGGGAAAAAGGAGGGCAGCGAGGAAGCCCGTAAAAACCTCCTGCCCAATTTTTATGTAAACAGCAGTTTTTTCGAGACCATTTTTGGCGGGAACTCCATAGAAGTGGTACCACAGGGTTCGGTGGCCATGGATCTTGGGGTTATCTGGCAGAAAAACGACAACCCGGCCCTATCCCCGCGGAACCGAACCAATCTCGCTTTTGACTTTGACCAGCGGATCAGCCTGAGCATGCTCGGAAAAATCGGCGAGCGGCTACAGGTTTCGGCCCAGTACGATACGGAAGCTACTTTTGATTTCCAGAACCTGATCAAACTGGACTATACCCCCACAGAGGATGATATTATCCGTAAAATCGAGGTCGGTAATGTCAGCATGCCCCTTAACAGTTCCCTGGTTACCGGAGCCCAGAGCCTTTTCGGGGTCAAGACGGAACTGCAGTTTGGAAGGACTTCGGTGACGGCGGTGTTTTCCGAAC
>JARRQA010000146.1:0-2941 GCA_037382325.1 Robiginitalea sp. | reverse complement strand
TGAATTTGAACTGACGGCCCTGGATTACGACGAGGACCGGCACTTTTTCCTGGCCCAGTACTTCAGGGAACGGTACGATCGGGCACTGGAGGATTATCCCTTTATCCGGAGCCAGGTCCAGCTCACCCGTCTGGAGGTATGGGTGACCAACCGCAGCCAGCAGACACAGAATGTCCGGAATATAGTGGCTATTCAGGATTTGGGGGAAATAGAGCAAGCGGATACCCGGATCGGGAGGCTCGGCGGGGATCCCGCAGGCTTTTTCAATCCATCAGGGCCCAATCCGGAGCTCCCACGCAACGGTGCAAACGATTACGATCCTGCCCTGATCGGCAATGGGGGTGTCCTGACGGAGGATGTCCGGGATATTGCCACTGTAGATGACGGGTTCCAGATCCCCGGCGGGTATGTGGCCAACCAGGGACTCGATTACGCCATCCTTGAGAATGCCCGGAAGCTGGAGCTCGGACGGGATTATACCTTTGACACGCAACTCGGATACATCTCCCTGAACCAGCGCCTGAGCAATGATGAAGTCCTGGCAGTTGCGTTTCAGTACACCTTTAACGGGGAGGTCTTCCAGGTAGGGGAATTTGCCAATGGGGGGGTGGATGCCACCACAGTGGCTCCCGGAGTGGACGGGAAGACTTCAAGATGAACATCCTGTACAACGATCCGACCCCCCGGAACTACATAACCCCCGTGGACCCCGACAATGGGTGGCCGAACACTCCGAAACCGCTGGAAGAACGCATTCTGCTGGATGTCTTCAATTTTGACCGGTTGAATGTATACAATGACGTACAACCGGGGGGAGACGGGTTTTTTGACTACGTCCCTGGGATTACCATCAATCCGCAGAACGGACTGATTATATTCACCAAAGTGGAGCCTTTCGGGGAATACCTCTTTGAGGTGCTTGGAGGTGGGGTGTACAATGTCCCGGACGACCAGGGGTACAATCCGAACCAGCAAAAATACGTATTCCGGAACCTCTATACCCAGACCAAGGCGGCCTCCCTGGAAGATGCAGAGAAAAACCGGTTCCGCATCAAGGGACGCTACAAATCCCAGAGTGGAGGCGGGATCCCGATCGGGGCCTTTAACGTCCCCCAGGGTTCTGTACGGGTAACTGCCGGTGGAAGACAACTGCAGGAAGGCATCGATTACACCGTGAATTACCAGGCAGGAACGGTACAGATTCTGGATCCGAGCCTGCAGGCTTCCAATGTGCCCATCAATATTTCGGTGGAAAACAACGCGGTCTTCGGCCAGCAGACCCGGCGGTTTTCCGGCTTCAACATCGAACACCAGTTCAATGAGAAGTTCGTCCTGGGGGGGACCCTCCTCAACCTGAACGAACGTCCGCTGACCCAAAAGTCCAATTTTGGGGTGGAACCCGTAAACAACACGGTTTTTAACCTCTATGGCAACTTCTCCACGGAAGTCCCTTTCCTGACCCGTTTGGCCAATATGCTGCCCAACGTGGATACGGATGTCCCGTCGAATGTCTCTGTACGGGGGGAAGTGGCATTCCTGCAGCCGAATTCCCCGAAGAATGCTGATTTCGAAGGGGAAACCACGACCTACCTGGCCGATTTTGAAGGCGCGCAGGCCCTTATTGATATAAGGTCTGCCCTGGGGTGGACCCTGGCCAGTGCACCGGTCGAATTCCTTGACAATGGGGAGCAGGACCTGGAAACGGGGTTTGGACGGGCCAAGACCTCCTGGTACACCATAGACCCGATTTTCTTTACAAACCAGCGGCCTTCAGGCGTCTCCGATAACGATATATCAACCAATGCCACCCGCCGGATTTTCATCGATGAGGTTTTCCCGCAAACGGATATCGCCCAGGGTCAAACCACGGTACAGAATACCCTGGACATCGCCTACTACCCCAACCTGAAAGGGCCTTATAATGCCAATCCCAATTTTGAAGGGGAAGCCCCCCAGGAGAAATGGGGCGGACTCATGCGGTCGCTCAGCAGTACTAATTTTGAGCAATCCAATGTTGAATTTATTCAGTTTTGGGTCCTGGATCCCTATGTGGACGGGAATGCCACGGGCCCGGGAGAACTGGTGATCAACCTGGGAAACATCAGCGAGGACATCCTGGCAGATGGGCGGAAACAGTACGAAAACGGATTGCCGGGGGTGAACTCCAGCGAACTGGTCACTCCCACGGTTTGGGGACAGGTACCCTCCACACAAGCCCTGGTGTATGCCTTTGATGCCGATGAAACCAACCGCTCACTTCAGGACATTGGTTTCGATGGTCTTGAAGATGCGGCCGAAGCCGGTTTCGGGTACAACGGGCCGCCGGAAGATCCGGCCCTGGACAACTATATTTATTACCTGAACCGGGAAGGCGGGATTCTGGAACGCTATCTGGATTTCAACAACACCGAAGGAAACTCCCCGGTGGCGGTTACGGAAACGGACCGGGGGAATACCACCCTGCCCGATGTCGAGGATGTGGACCGGGACCTTACCATGAATACGGTCAACAGCTATTACGAGTACCGCATCCCGATCCGGCCCGGAATCTCGGTGGAGGACCGTTACGTGACGGACATCCGGGAAGGTCTGTCTGCCACCCTGCCCAATAACGGACAGGTGAATTACCGGTGGATACAGTACAAGATCCCCCTGAGTGATTTTACGAATGCCATAGGCGGGATTGCGGACTTTCGGTCCATCTGCTATATGCGGATGTACCTGACCGGTTTTCAGGACCCCGTGGTGCTCAGGTTTGCAACGCTTGACCTGGTGCGCGGCGACTGGCGGATCTTTACCCGTTCCCTTCAGTCTGACAATGACAACCCTGCAGACGACAATACCATCTTCGATGTCAATGCGGTCAACATAGAGGAAAACAGTGCGCGTATCCCCATTCCGTACGTCATGCCTCCCGGCGTATTCCGCGAGCAGCTTAACA
>JARRQA010000145.1:0-5591 GCA_037382325.1 Robiginitalea sp. | reverse complement strand
CAGAGGGAGTGCTTTGAGAAAACGCCTTACGAGATTATCATCGCTCCAGAGGCCCTGGCTGAATTTGGTGCGTACAAGTCCCGGGCAGATGACGTTGGCACGCACCCCGTGGCGCCCCCACTCCTTTGCCTGGTTTTTCGTAAGCATGATCAGGGCTGCTTTCGTGGCACTGTAAAGGCCCAGGCCGAATCCGGGCCTGATGCCTTCCACAGAAGAAATATTGATGATGCTTCCCCCGCCCTGCGCCTTCATATGGGGGAGCGCCAGGTTGGACAAGATCCAGGGGGCCTTCACGTTGACTTCCATGATTTTATCGAAAACCCCTTCATCTGATCCTTCCAGGGGACCGTAATAAGGGTTGATGGCAGCATTGTTAACCAGGATGTCAAGCCGTCCGTATCGGGCTACGGTCTCTTCGATCAGGGCCTTTCGCTGGGCCTCAGCCCCCACATGGCATTGGATGCCAACGGCTTCCAGTCCGGCATCCCTGAATTCCCCGGCAACCGCTTCCACTGCTTCCCGCTTCCTGCTGCTTACCACTACACTTGCGCCGTTTTCAGCCAGGCCCTTTGCGATGGATTTTCCGATACCTTTACTGGATCCTGTAACAATGGCGACCTTTCCCTTCAGGTCAAATTTTGAGGTAATTGAATTCATTTGCTTTGTTTTTTTGCCGATCGCAGAGCCTTATTCGAACAACCCATCCTCGACGGAAACCGTGAGGTCCGAAGTGTTGAGCAGCACTTTGGCCAGCGCGTCACTTTTCGGCAATTCATAGGTATAATAAAACTTCATCGCATGGATCTTGCCTGTATAGAATCCTTTATGCCGGGATGTTTCACCTGCTGTGAGCGATTTGTCTGCGTGCAGGGCCATATCCAGCCACAACCAACCAATGAGGATGTTTCCGAAGAATTCCATAAAGACGGTGGCATCGGCGAGAAATCGTTCGTAATTCCCCTTGCCGGCATACCCCAGCAGGTAGTTTAGAACCTTTTTCATCTGGTCTGTCTTGCCGGCCAGGATGTCCGCATACGACTGGAAGCCATCTATAGTCATTGCTGCTTTAATCGTTTTTTCCATTTCTTCTGCAAGGTAAGTCAGCGCAACACCCTTATCCATTGGGACCTTACGGCCGAGCAAGTCCATGGACTGTATGCCGGTGGTCCCCTCATAGATTGAAAATATCCGGATGTCCCTGTAGTATTGCTGAAGGATAAAATCCGAACAATACCCATACCCCCCCAGCACCTGAAGCCCGAGGCTGACGGCCTCCAGTCCCTTCTCGGCGGGGTAGGTCTTGGCCACGGGGGTCAGCAGCTCCAGCAGATATTTGTATTTCTTGCGCTCGGAAGCCTCATAATGGGTAAGCGACAGATCCTGGTATTTGGCTGAAAGCAACACCAGGCTCAGGGCGCCTTCCACAATTACTTTCTGGGTCAGGAGCATCCTGCGTACATCGGGGTGGTTGATGATCAGCGTCTGGTCTTTGGAGACATCCTTTTTTCCGCTGCTGGTAAGCCTCCTGCCCTGAGGGCGTTCTTTGGCATAGGTCAGGGAAGCCCGGTAGGCAGCCATGGCGATGGCAGCAGCACCCCTTCCCACGGCGATCCGGGCCCCGTTCATCATCAGGAACATGTATTTCAAACCCTGGTGTGGCTCCCCTACCAGCCATCCCCGGCAATCCTTCTGGTCCCCGAAGGACAGATGGGTGGTGCAGTATCCACGCTGCCCCATTTTCTGAAAATCCCCGACGGTATTGACATCGTTAAAGACCAGTTTTCCATCATCACCGGGCCGGTGCTTGGGCACCACGAAAAGGGAAATGCCCTTTGTCCCGGCCGGAGCGCCCTCTATGCGCGCTAACAGCAGGTGGACCACGTTGTCCACGCCCTGGTAGTCCCCGCCTGATATAAAGATTTTCTGGCCCGAAATAAGATAATGATCCTCCTGCGGAACCGCCGAAGTAACGATGTCCGACAGGGAACTCCCTGCCTGGGGCTCGGTCAGGCACATCGTGCCGTTCCAGGTGCCTGAGAGCATGTTGGGGACATAGGTTTTTTTCAGGTGGTCATCCCCGAAATGCAGGATTAGCTCAGCCGCCCCGAAGGTCAGGCCGATATATCCCGGCAGGTGGTTGTTCGCCGTTTCCTGTATGTAGGCAGCCGCAGTAACCACGGTGTTGGGCATCTGCAAACCGCCTACCTCATGGTCGAAAAGCGCAGCAGCCAACCCCATTTCCCCGGCTTCTTTCATATATCGGGCAACCTGAGGGTGTACATGTACTTCCCCATCTTTAAAATGGGCCGGATCGGCATCCATTTCTTCGAAATAGGGATAGAGCTCTTTGTCTGAAAAGTCGGAGACGGCATTGAGAAACAGATCGACGGATTCCCTGTCGTAGTCCTGAAAGCGTTTCTGCTGCAACACTTCGTCCAGGTTGTGCACGTTATAAAGGAGGAATTTAAGAGTGTTCAGGTCAATATATTCGTGTGCCATAGGAGAGGGTTTACATGGGAGATTAAAGAATCAGGAAATTGAGTAGCGTGCGAATAACTTCTTCAAAGTACGAAAAAGAAGCCAACAGTCTGGCGAACGGTCCTTAAATAACTCTTATGAGCCTCTTGTTGGTGCTTTGAAGGTGGGGAGGAATATTTGCCGCAGAAGCGGAGTGGTAGGATTACGCTCAACCGCAGATATATTTCTTTTTGATCATTGCCATATTCAACAGCGCATTCATTTTTAAAATAAGGGACGCGGAATTTATCATGATCTAAAAAAACAAGAAGCCCAAAAACAATTAACCTGAAATAAAAACAGGAACAATATCACTTGCGAAACGGCATCGGAGACCAGGTCTTTTTTATGTGCTTTACAAGCCCTGTTAAAAACTCCCCTGGGCCAAGTTCTTTAAATTTTGTTGCCCCATCCTCTATCATATGCAGGATGGTATGCCGCCACATAACCGGATGCGTCAACTGGAGGATCAGGTTTTTCTTAATTAGTGCAACGTCCTGAGTTGGTCTCCCCCTTACATTCTGATAAACCGGGCAAATTGGCTTCTTGAATTCTATTTCCGCCACGGCCGCGCTATAGTCTTCAACGACAGGTTCCATAAACGGAGAATGAAACGCCCCGCTTACGGGTAATTTAACAACTCTGCGGGCACCGGGGCTTAATTTTTCTATTGCTTCTCTAAGCGCGCTCACCTCGCCGGAAATGACCACCTGATGCAGCGAATTATAATTTGCAGGAACTACCACACCTTCTACCTGATTACAGATATCCTTTACAATAACATCATATAATCCAACTACTACAGCCATGCCTGTATTTTCTACCTCACAGACTTTTTGCATGAGAGCGGCTCGCCTGGAAATGAGCTTCAGAGCTGATTCAAAGTCTAGCGCCCCAACGGCAGCCAAAGCAGAGATCTCACCCAATGAATGTCCCGCAACCATGTGGGGATTAAAATCTTCTCCAAGCGTTTTTGAGAGGATAAATGAATGTAAAAAAATGGCTGGCTGAGAATATTTTGTTTGTTTCAGGTCCCTGGCAGACCCTTCAAACATTACCTCAGTGATTGAAAACCCTAAAAGTTCATTAGCTTTTTTAAAATATTCCCGGGCCAATTCAGAATTATCAAATAACTCCTTTCCCATACCTGGAAATTGAGTGCCCTGACCGGGGAACAAATACGCTTGCATTGTTTCAACGGATTGATACGGTTATAAATAAATCAATTTATCAGAAACCGGACAGTTTATACGATGAATGCACTAATAATAACTACGATCAGAAATATTGCCTGCAGGATCCGATCCCCATTATGGATTTCCCCTGTATCACAGGGAACAAGATTTATTTAATCGAGGACGCATTATTTCAGTCTGAAGCCTTCAGCTCTTTCCTAATCATGTTAAGAATGGTTTTCTGTGTCCTGAGTAATTTCAAAGCGTCCAATTCCAGCGCTTCAGAATCCACGCGCTTTAGCTCGGCCAGGTTTTCCAGTTCCGGGTCGGCGAGCAATTTCAGGGGGTCGCCTGGAAACAAACTTCTTCCGACGCTTCCCTTACCCGCATCTATTTCGGTATTTCTGTAGTGGTATTTTTCGGTGAGGTAAGAAGAGATCTGGAAGTTATACAGGTCGTAATTAATGCCCGCTTCGTATTTGTATTCTTCCAGTTGTTGTGGCCAGGTGCTTATCATAAGCCGGAGAGTATCGTTGGAAATAAGGACAAGTTTTCCAGTCGACATCAGGGAAGTCACCGAACCGGTTTTCGGTTTGTACATGGGGATGTGCGAGAACTCCAGCATATAATAATCCATCGAATCCAGGGGGATGGGATCAGGGTTGGGGCCTGTTGCCGCCAGCAGGGCACGGAGACATCTGTTCACCTCCTTATGGGCCCCGTATACACTATCCAGTTTTTTCTGGTTTTCGACAAACTCCGTTAGTAGCTGGTTTAGGATACTGTATTCCTCCTCATGCAGTTTTCGCCTTTCATTCCAGCGATCTACCTGGATGGCCAGCAAAATTCCTATGACGACCAATACAATCTCTCCAATGGCATAAAGCAGGTATTTGCTGACTTTCTTATTGCGAAGCAGGCTTTGGCGAAGCTGGCGAAAAAGCGGGAACATAAGGTTTCGTTATACGCATCTTCAAAGTACGAAAAAGAAGCAAATAACATGGGTGATGATTTCGTGTTCTTTAATTAGACATTATGGAAAACGCACAAGAGAAATGTCAAATTTTAAAAAAATGATAAAATTTTTCGGGTTGCGTTAAAATGTTGCTAAAGAGTGTTATAACCCCTGGGCTCAATCGTCTTTCAGGTAAAGGACGACCAAAGCAACCTCAACCATGTTCTTCAAGACAAGTCATATCGTAATGCCGGCGCTCAAGATTTACAGCCTCAGCGCGAATGTGTACGAACCGCTTCTCGGGCTCCTCTCAGATATGCAGTTCGACCACCTGGAGCTCACCTACACCCTTGCCATTGAGGGATTCTTCATCTTCATGAAACAAGCCCATATTGAAATTCCCTCCTGGGCGGAAGCCCTTCAGGATTTATTCTGAAGCCGGAAATAACCCGTTTCCATACAAGCGCTATTCCCCGGTCAGCTCTTCATTGATCATGTGTTCAATGCGCATGAGCGCGGCATTGAATTTTTCGAGTTGATTTAATTGCTCCATGCTATTCCAAAACCGGTTGTCTACCATGTTTTCAAAGGTCTGGGACTCCAGCAGGCTCAGGTTGTCATAAGAAGTGAATTTGGTCCGGCCGATCACGCCTTTGTAGGGAGAGAACCGATTGTCCATGTTTCTGTAATTGTAATTGTGGTAGAGAAAGCCGGTAAAATCCCCATTGACATCATCGCGGTCTATTTCCTCCTGTTTCCGGATCTCTTCTATTAATGAAGGCAGATTGTACAAGGCAGAACGAAGTGAATCCGAGGTGATAATGGCGATATTGCCCGTGTTGAACCCTTCATTCAGGGTGCCCGAGACAATTTCAAGGGTATTGTTGGAGAGGATGGTGTATACCAGGCTGTCCAGGTCTACACGGGCTTCCCTGGGGTTGGGA
>JARRQA010000144.1:0-7648 GCA_037382325.1 Robiginitalea sp. | reverse complement strand
GTATACACGGGCTTATAAGGAAGCTCTGGTCGCGCAGATATCAGATACGCTTGTCAGGGAGGAGGAGATGCAGGACTTCTACGAGAATGAAAAGGAGAATTTCCGGCTGCAGGAAAAAATCCTGCAGCTTCGGTTTATCGAGTTGCCCCTGCAGTTCCTCAACCGGGAGGAAGTGACCGAACGCCTTCGCCGCTTTGAAGGAGCGGACCTGAAGTTTCTCGATTCGGTGGGGGTTCAGTTTAAAAAACTCCACTTTAACGATTCCCTCTGGGTACCCGTTTCCCGTGTTATAGAAGAAATAGGCCCCCTGACGTACGACAATGAGGCGGAGTACTTAAAAAACTCACAATTTTTTGAAATGGAAGATTCAACCGGGGTATATTTGACCAAGGTTGTGGAAGTTCTGGAACCTAATGAGATAGCTCCCCTGAGCTACATTGAACCTACGATCCGGCAGGTTTTGCTCAACCGGCGCAAGATGAAGTACCTGCGATCCCTGGAGACGGACCTCATGGATGAAGCTATCCGACAAAAAGAATTCGAGATTTATGAGACTACTAAAGACTAAATTCACCCTGTTTACCCTGTTTTGTATCACCGGAACCCTGCTACAGGCACAGGTGGTGGATTCCATTCCGGATACCCAGGTGGAACCCCCGGAAGGGATCGCACAGGGGGACTATACGGAGCAGCGGAGGAATACACCTGCACAGCGGATAAAACTCGACGGAATCGCTGCCGTGGTAGGTGATTATGTAATCCTCGACTCGGATGTGGAGAAAACGCTGTTGGATCTTAAGAACCAGGGGGCGACAGATGCCGATGTAAATCGCTGCAGCCTGTTGGGAAAACTCATGGAGGACAGGTTGTACGCACACCAGGCGGTGCAGGACAGTATCCTGGTATCCGACGATGAGGTGAACAGCCGGAATGATCAGTATATACAGCAGTTCGTTCAGCGCCTTGGCTCCATGGAGAAAGTCCTGGAATTTTACAACCAGGAAACCGTGGAAGCGCTGCGGGAAGAGCTCTATAAAATCAATAAACTGCAGATGCTCTCCCAGCGCATGCAGGAAAAGATTGTGGGGGAAATAAAAGTAACTCCTGAGGAAGTTCGCCAGTTTTTCAATAACATCCCCAAGGATGAAAGGCCCGTTTTCGGTGCGGAACTGGAGATTGCACAGATTGTGAAAAAGCCGGAAATTCCGGAATCCGAAAAGCAGAAAGTAGTCGACCTGCTCAACGAGATCAAGGCGGATGTGGAGGATAACGGGGCCAGTTTCCGGGTAAAGGCCATCTTGTATTCCCAGGATCCGGGTTCCAAGTCTAAAGGCGGCTTTTATTCCATGACCCGTCAGACCCCCTTTGTGAAGGAGTTCAAGGATGTGGCCTTCAGTCTGAGGGAAGGGGAGATCTCAGAGCCCTTCGAATCTCCCTTTGGGTTCCACATTATTCTGGTGGAAAAAATAAGGGGTCAGGAACTGGACCTGAGGCATATCCTCATACAGCCGGAGGTTCCCCAAAAAGCACTTGACAAGGCCCGGAAGGAGCTCGACAGTATCCGGACGCACATACAGGAAGGCAAGTATTCCTTCGCAGAGGCAGCACGGAACTTCTCAGATGAAAAGGAAACCAAATTCGACGGCGGGCTGCTCAGGAACCCGACCGATTTCAGTTCGCGTTTCGAACTGACAAAAATGGATCCGAAACTCTATAACCAGGTGCGCAACCTGAAGGATAACGAAATCTCAAATCCGATCCTGGAACCCGATCCGAGAGGTGGTCCTCCTTCTTATAAAATCCTGATGGTGTCCAACCGGTACGATGAACATGAAGCTGATTTTGCCCGGGATTACCTCAAAATTCAGGAACTCGCCCTCCGGGACAAACAGTTCAAGGCCATCCGGGAATGGATGTCTGAGCATATAGATGAAACCTATATCAGTCTTGATTCCGAATACCGGGGTTGTGATTTTACCAATAACTGGTTAAAGGAATAGGTATGTCAGACGTGGAAGCCGTTAGGCGCCTGGTGGATAAGCACCATGAACTCAAAAAGGAAATAGGTAAAATAATCGTTGGCCAGCATGAGGTCGTTGACCAGATCCTTTGGTCTATCTATACCGGGGGGCACTCCCTTTTGATCGGGGTGCCGGGTCTTGCCAAAACCCTTATGGTAAATACAATCGCCAGAACCCTCGGGCTTGATTTCAAACGGATTCAGTTCACTCCCGACCTGATGCCAAGCGATATCCTGGGAAGTGAGGTCCTGGACCAGAATCGGAAATTCGTCTTTGTAAAGGGCCCCGTCTTTGCTAATATTATCCTGGCCGACGAAATCAACCGTACCCCTCCCAAGACCCAGGCCGCCCTGCTGGAAGCCATGCAGGAACGGGCAGTTACGATCACCGGAAAGCAATACAGGCTGCCGAATCCCTATTTTGTGCTGGCTACCCAGAACCCGATTGAGCAGGAGGGGACGTATCCTCTTCCGGAGGCTCAGCTGGACCGGTTTATGTTTGCCATCCGTCTGGAATATCCCAGTTTGGAAGAAGAGATCCAGGTGGTTAAAAACACCACGGATGACGAGGAACCTGAACTCTCTACGCTTTTTACTGCCGAGGAAATCCTGGAGGTGCAACATCTTATCAGGCGGATCCCGGTACCCGACAATGTGGTGCGCTATGCGGTCGAACTGGCTCAGAAAACACGGCCGGGTCAGGAAAACGCTCCGGAACTGGTCAATCAGTACCTCGATTGGGGAGCAGGCCCCAGAGCCTCTCAGAACCTGGTGCTGGCAGCTAAGGCACATGCGGCGGTTTCAGGTCGGTTCTCTCCCGATATAGCCGATATAAAAGCAGTATCCAGCGGTATTTTGCGGCACCGGATCCTCAGGAATTACAAGGCGGAGGCGGAAGGTATTTCCGATGAAGCGATTATAGCACAATTGCTCTGAGTACTGGCGGGCCCCCTCCCTCCCCCCGGCAACAAGATAACCCCAGCCCATGTAATCCCATTTCACCTTGCTCCGGCCTTACCAGGGAATCATGTTCTGCGGAATTCTGTAGGCCCTTTCCCATTTGCAGTTCCCTTTATAAATCAGTAGCCCTCACTACCAGAACAAAAAAGTCCGGTCAGCTCTGATGGTTATCCCGACAGCCTTTTTTACGGTGGCCTCACGATTTTGCAAATCAGTATTTTGAGGGCGGGAATAATTTTAAATACCCTTTGATTTTAGTACTTTTGAGGGAAGTATGAACCAAGAAACCCTTTAAGAAATGGCATTTGATATAGACATGATTAAAAAGGTTTACGCCGGAAGTCCAGCCCGTGTCGACAAGGCACGCGAGCTGTCCGGAAGACCTCTTACCCTTGCTGAGAAAATTCTGTATTCCCACCTTTGGGATGGCACCCCGGAGAAAGTATTTGTCCGTGGAAAGGATTATGTGGAATTCTCTCCGGACCGGGTAGCGTGTCAGGATGCCACGGCTCAGATGGCCCTCCTGCAATTTATGCATGCAGGGAAACCCCAGGTAGCCGTTCCGACCACGGTGCATTGCGATCACCTGATCCAGGCCAAGGTCGGCGCCACGGCAGACCTCAAGCGGGCCAACGAAACGAGCAATGAGGTTTTCGATTTTCTGGAATCTGTATCGAATAAATACGGGATCGGCTTTTGGAAACCGGGAGCGGGGATCATCCACCAGGTAGTCCTTGAAAACTACGCCTTTCCCGGGGGTATGATGATCGGAACGGATTCTCATACGGTCAATGCCGGAGGCCTTGGCATGGTAGCCATTGGGGTCGGTGGGGCCGACGCCGTCGATGTCATGGCCGGAATGCCCTGGGAGCTGAAATTCCCCAAGCTGATCGGGGTAAAGCTCACCGGAAAGCTTAGCGGCTGGACTGCACCCAAAGATGTCATCCTTAAAGTTGCCGATATCCTTACCGTAAAGGGCGGGACAGGAGCCATCCTGGAATATTTCGGAGAAGGCGCCACTTCCATGTCGTGTACCGGAAAAGGTACGATCTGCAACATGGGGGCTGAAGTGGGGGCCACCACCTCTACCTTTGGATATGACGATTCCATGGACCGGTACCTTCGGGCCACGGATCGGGCAGATGTGGCGGATGCGGCCCGCGAAATCGCTTCATACCTAACCGGGGATCCCGAAGTTTACGAAGACCCTGACACGTATTTTGACGAGGTGATCGAAATAAACCTTTCCAACCTCGAGCCCCACCTGAACGGGCCTTTTACGCCGGACCTCTCAACCCCAATATCCGAAATGGGCGAAGCTGCCCGTGAAAATGACTGGCCGGTCCGGGTAGAATACGGCCTGATCGGGTCCTGTACGAATTCCTCTTACGAGGATATCTCCCGTGCCGCCTCCCTGGCGAAACAGGTAGCGGACAAGAAACTCAAGACCAAGGCCAACTTTACAATTACCCCGGGTTCCGAACAGGTGCGCTATACCATCGAAAGGGATGGTTTTATAGACACCTTCAACAATATCGGCGCCACCGTTTTTGCAAACGCATGCGGTCCCTGTATCGGGATGTGGGACCGGTATGGCGACAATGCCGCCAAAGGTCCCAGAAATACTATTGTACATTCCTTCAACAGGAATTTTGCCAAGCGGGCGGATGGAAACCCGAATACCCTGGCCTTTGTGGGATCCCCGGAACTGGTTACCGCTATTGCGATCGCCGGTCGGCTCGATTTCAATCCGATGAAGGACACCCTGATCAACGAGGAAGGGGAAGAGGTACGCCTGGATGAACCCAGGGGCTATGAATTACCTCCTGAAGGCTTTGCTGTGGAAGATGCCGGATATATCGCCCCGAGGGAAGATGGCAGCAAAGTAGATGAAATTGTGGCTGAAGGGTCCGAACGACTGCAACTGCTGGAGCCCTTTGAACCGATAAAACCGGAAGACCTGAAGGACATGAAGCTTCTTATCAAGGCCTTTGGCAAATGTACCACGGATCATATTTCCATGGCAGGGCCCTGGCTCCGTTTCCGCGGGCACCTGGACAATATTTCCAATAACACGCTGATCGGTGCCGTCAATGCATACAACAAGAAGACCAATTTCGTAAAGAACCAGCTCAATGGTGAATACGGAGGTGTCCCTGACACCCAGCGGGCCTACAAAGCCGCCGGGATCATGACAATCGTTGTGGGGGATCACAATTACGGGGAAGGGTCTTCCCGGGAGCACGCAGCCATGCAACCAAGGCACCTTGGCGTGGCGGCAGTCCTTGTGAAATCCTTTGCCCGGATCCATGAAACCAACCTGAAGAAACAAGGAATGCTGGCGCTTACCTTTGCCAATGAGGAGGATTATGACCTGATTCAGGAGGACGACACTTTCAACTTCCTGGATATCGATTCCTTTGCCCCTGACAAACCCCTGACGATAGAGGTAGTTCACGCAGATGGCAGCAAGGATACCATCAAGGCCAACCACACCTATAACCTGACCCAGATCAAGTGGTTTAAGGAAGGGTCGGCCCTGAACCTTATCAAAAAGCAGAGCGCTGCAGAATCCTGATGTGCCTCTCTGTAAGCCCCTGTTTGCATAGGGGCTTTTTTGTTAGACGGTCCTCAACATTCTGCTTATCCTTTTTGTGCTGTCCTTTTTTGTGACACCCCTGGGATATTACGGCAAGATTGCGCTGATGCAGCTCTTTTCCACCCCTCCAAAAGTAGTGGCGGTCGCTGAGCGTGAAAAGCTTCCTTTTTACAACTGGACCCTGAAGGACGCCAATTGGGATTTTTTCAATTTTGAACGTTCCAGGGGAAAGGTGGTACTGATCGATTTCTGGAGGTCCTGGAGTTTACCAAGCCTTCCGGAACTCAAGGGGGTTCAGGCACTCTATGACGACTATGGGGACCGGGTAGACTTTTACATCATTACAGATGAGGAGCAGCCCCCCGTAAAGGCTTTTATGGAGGAACACGACTTTACCTTTCCGGTGACCTATTTGTATCTGGACAGCGAAAGCCCGGTTTCAACAGAAAGTGCACCGCGATCGTACCTTATCGACCGGGAAGGGTATGTAGTCATCGAGCAGGAAGGGATCGCGGACTGGGATTCGCAACGGGTACGGGATTTGTTGGACGCGTTACTCAGGGCACCATGAAGGGCATCCCCAAAGGAAAAACCGTGACGGTAACCCTTTTTCGGTACCGGGGATTCCGAAATGCCTTTTGGGCGCTTTCCCAGATGGGCTTAGCGCATCGCCGAATGAAGAAAGTCCCCGGAATGCAGTTCTATAAACTACTCGGGACGGGAAGCAAGGGATTCAGTACCTGGCCGGACTGGACTGTCTATGGCCTGTTGCAGGTATGGGAGACCGGGGAGCTGGCGGATTCCTTTTTTAGCACCCATCCACAGATGCGGGCCTTCCAGGCCCGGTCCGAAGAATCCCTGAGCATTTTTATGAGGCCCATTCGTTCCAAAGGTCTTTGGGATGGGCAAAACCCTTTTCTCCATAAAAAGGAATCGGAGGAGGGTACCGGGCCCGTTGCCGTTTTGACCCGGGCCAGCATCCGGAAAAAATTCCTGCTCAGGTTTTGGAGGTATGTTCCCCATTCGCAGGCGCCCCTGGAAACCTCGGAAGGATTGTGGTACAGCAAGGGCATTGGCGAAACCCCGTTTACCGATATGGCTACCTTCAGTCTATGGGAAAGTCGGCAGGCCATGCAGGCGTACGCCTATGGAACCGGGGCACATCTGGAAGCCATCCGCAAGACCAGGGAATTAGGCTGGTACCGGGAGGAACTTTTTGCCAGGTTCAGGCCTTACAGACTGGAAGGGAGCTGGAAGGATATTCCCAACCTGGAGGCGCTTAAAGATGCCCTGGAAAAAGAACATTCAGGAAAATAAAGAAAACCAGCTGGACACCGATCAGGTGGAGTGAAATGGTCCGGTTGCCCGAAATGCCGCTTCGCTGGTATACCCATTGGAAGAACAGGGCCAGACCGAACCAGCAGACGTAGTTCCAAACAGGGGGCGCTCCGCCCCGGAAGGTCCATAGATCCATAAGCGGGGCCACCCCTTCAATAAAGAAGTCCAGGCCTACCATAATCAGTGCACCGATCCCAATGCGGACTGGTTTTGGCACCTTCCATCCGTCGCTCAGGCTTCCGCTGGCAAGGCTCAGGATCGCCCAATTGAAACCGATCAGGTAGGGGATACCATCAAGCCTGGGGCCGAGATTCTCCCCATAGGAGTAGGTTCCGAACAGGTAACCTGTATGGACCCCTATCCATTCCGCTGTCATACCCACGGCAAAAACAAAAACCGTGAAACCTGTTTTCCTGAAGGAGTTCAGGGGGAAAATAGAGAAGAATATCAGGGTGGTCACTACCAGGTTCAGAGGGGTTTTGGGAATGAACCAGTCGGCCGCACCTGCTGCAATTCCAATGAGACCGCTCAGGTGCAGCAACCAAAGCAGGAAGACCCCAGCGGCTGTTCTTTTTGATACAGAAGTTTTTAAACGGTCATTCACGCGGACGGGATGGTATTACTGACAATTTTAGCAGACATCAGGCAGAGCGGAATCCCACCTCCGGGATGCACCGAACCCCCGGCAAAATAAAGGCCCCGGATGCGGGAGCTGAAATTTGGATGGCGCA
>JARRQA010000143.1:0-5628 GCA_037382325.1 Robiginitalea sp. | reverse complement strand
CCCATAGGCATAGGCGGTATACCTGAAATAAGGATCCTGGTCTCTGAGCATGACCAGATAACCGATAAAATTGGTTTCATTTTCGGCCGAATACCCCAGCTGGTGCCCGATTTCATGCCCGCAAACCACAGGATAGCGGAACAGGGGCAATCGGTTGTTTACCTGTGCCTCTCCGGTAAAGGGATTCAGGTAACCCCCGTATCCCATGTAGGAGAGCACAGTGCTGAAAAGCGAGGGTTTCAGGCTGGCGGTTTGGTAATGAAATTCCGGAAAGTCCCTGACCAGGGAGTTGTAGGCATCGAGGGTCTGAAGGCGAATCTCTTTTCGGGTGTAGGGAAGTTTTACGGGTTGAAGCGAATCCCCGGTTAGCGACTCCTGCATGGTGTTGGTCCGGGATGCCAGGTGCGTGCTCAGACGAATCAGTTCCTCGGTGGTGTAGGCATCCTGCATTCCCAGGGATTTCGAAAGGGGCTGGCGAAAATAGTTCATCCCCCATAGCAGGTAAAAACTGAAATGTACCACAGAGAACACCATCAGTACATCCCTGAGAAAACGCCAGGGGTGCTGGCGGATCCGGTGCCTTTTTAGGATCAGGTACCCCAGTCCCGATGCCGCAAGGAAAAAATAACAGATATCCCCGACCGAAAAAGGAACCCACCCGTAGAGCCATCTGAAAAATGCAGCTATGTAAGGATAGATACCCTGACTGTACCAGGTTTCCACCCAATCCGGATGGCGGGCCATCCAGGAAACAAAGAGGATCTGCAAAAGGAGGGAGGCGGCGATCGCATTTTTGAGCCTGGGAATCATGGCGTAAAAATAGCTATTTATCATTCCCACCTTGTGCCTATTGGTTATTTTTGGAGATAAAATCCACTTTATGAGCGATACCATTGCAGCCCTGCAGCCCACTGAAATCTGGAAGCACTTTGACCAACTCAACGCCGTCCCCCGACCTTCCAAGAAGGAGGAGCGGGTGATCGCATTTATAGAGGATTTTGGAAGATCTCTGGGGTTGGAAACCCAGCGGGACGCGGTTGGAAACGTGTTGATCCGAAAGCCGGCAAGCCCCGGGATGCAAAATCGCAAAAAGGTGGTCCTGCAGGCACACCTGGACATGGTACACCAAAAAAACCGGGATACAACATTCGATTTTGATACCGAAGGGATCCGGATGTATCGGGACGGGGACTGGGTAAAGGCCCGGGGTACGACCCTCGGAGCGGATAATGGCCTTGGGGTCGCCGCGATCATGGGTATCCTGGCCTCACGGGATATTGCACACCCTTCCCTGGAAGCCCTCTTTACCATTGACGAAGAAACGGGGATGACCGGTGCCAAAGGCCTGGACCCGGATTGGCTGGAGGGTAGTATCCTCCTCAACCTGGATACAGAGGAAGACGATGAGCTGGATGTGGGTTGTGCCGGGGGTGTCGATGTAACCGGAAGCGGGAGCTATGGGCCTGTATCCCTTTCACAAAAAGAGACCGCCCTCTACCTGGGCGTAAAAGGGCTGAAGGGAGGCCACAGCGGCATGGATATACACAAGGGACTGGGGAATGCAAATGTGTTTCTCACCCGGCTGTTGCTCGCGTGCCGGGAGGCCGGCCCGTATAACCTGTCGGAATTGCAGGGAGGAACCCTTCGCAATGCCATTCCAAGAGAAGCCCATGCCATACTGGTGGCAGCTCCCGATGTATCCGGGAATCTCAAACAGGCCTTCGAGGTGGAGAAAAAGGCCATCCTGGAGGAATACGGTTTAAAAGAACCCGGACTGGACCTCAGGATAGAGGAGCACCCCCTCCCGGAAAACGGGATGAGCCCTGAGGATACGACAAATTTACTGAATTGCCTCTACAGCCTGCATAACGGGGTTTTTGCCATGAGTTCTGAGTTTCCGGGGTTGGTGGAGACCTCTAACAACATTGCAAAAGTGGCAGTGGGTGATGGGCAGATTCATATAGGTTGCCTGACCCGGTCATCGAGGGAGTCTGCCAAAGCTGACCTGGTACGGAAGCTCAGGGCCTCCTTTACCCTGGCCGGGTATGAAGTATCTACCAACGGGGATTATCCCGGATGGCTCCCCGATTCGGATTCCCAAATCCTGTCCCTTCTGCAATCCCGGTATGAGGCCCTCTTCGGGGCACCGCCCAAGGTGATTGCAGGGCATGGGGGCCTGGAGTGCGGAATCCTGAAGGACCACTATCCGCATATCGATATGATAAGCTTCGGACCCACCATACTCGGGGCGCATTCCCCGGATGAACGGGCTTCCATCCCCTCGGTCCGGAAATTCTGGGAACTGCTCCTGGACGTCCTGGCCCATATCCCCGAAAAATAAATCATAGACAACTAATCCGAAAGCGGCAGCATTTCAAGGTCGAAGACCAGGTCGGCATTCGGTGGAACCGGGCCGTTTCCCTGACTTCCGTACCCGAGGTACGGGGGTATGAAGACCCGCCATTTATCCCCGGCTTTCATTTCCATAAGTGCCTCCTTGAACCCGGCGATCAAACTCATGTCCGGGCTGTAGACCATGGTAATGGGGCTGAAGTTGCCCCTGTGCATGGCCAGCAGCTGCTGGTACTGGCCCGAAGTCCTGGCGATGGAATCCACACTGGTATCGATAAGGGTACCGTTCTCCAGCCATCCGGCGTACTGTACCGAAATCCGCTGGCCCTGGGAAGGTTTAGGCCCGTCTCCCTCCTTGAGTACTATATATTTCAAACCTGAAGGCAGCTCTGTGGCGGTTTCCTTATGCTTTGTCAGTTCCCTGCCGAATTCACGGATCTTTTCTTCCAGGGCGGCCTCTTCCGCAAAATAATCAGAGAGCACCTCCACGGCGTCAAAATCCTTTGCGGCCTTCCCCCTGCGCACGATCTTGACTTCTTCCATCACCACCGAGTCCAGCGGACGGTCCTGAGGTCCGGTTGGGACCTGGGCAATGGAGTCAATAACGTCGAGTCCGACCACCACCTGCCCGAATACGGTATGCCGGCCGTTGAGCCAGGGGGTTTCTTTATGGGTGATGAAAAATTGGCTGCCGTTCGTTTTCGGTCCGGAATTGGCCATGGAAAGGATCCCTTTCCCGGAGTGGGTCAGAGAGGGGTCGATCTCGTCTTTAAACCGGTACCCCGGACTCCCCGATCCGGTCCCTGTGGGATCCCCTCCCTGAATCATAAAATCCGGGATGACGCGGTGGAAAATCAATCCGTTGTAATAGGGCTTTCCTTTATACTGATCGCTTACGAAGGGGTTGTTCCCTTCTGCAAGGCTTACAAAATTGGCCACGGTCACGGGGGTCTTCTCCTTTTCCAACCGGATAATCATATCCCCTTTGCTGGTTTTCATCTCGGCGTAGAGCCCGTCTCCCAGGTCTGCGTAGTTGGATTTACAGGAGGCCAGCAGGACGGTGGCCAGCACCCAAAGTAATAACGGCTTTCTCATGAATATCGAATTGTATTTTAAGGTTGTGGTTCTATTTTCAGAATTTCCAAAGTCGCCTTTAACGGGACGTTCGGGCCGATCCGGTTATCGTCCCCATGATATCCGAATCCCATCGAAGATGGGAACAGGAAGGTGGCTCTTTCGCCCTCTTTCAGGAGTTTTACGGCATATCGCAACCCCGGGAACAACTCCTGTTTGTCGACCTTGTAGCGAATAATCCCAATCTCGTCCTGCCGGTACAGGGTATCTTCATTCCAGGTGCGTAAATTATAGGCCAGGGTAACCAGATCATCCGGTTTGGGCCGGTATCCCGCTCCGGGAAGCTCCTGGTTGTAATAATATCGGAACCCGCTGGAGCTCCTTAGGTACTCATGCAGGCTGTCTTTTCCCGCCAGTTCTTCCATAAGGGATTCCTCCATTTGAAGGAGCTTTTTGTTTCGTTCAGCCGAGAGCTTTAAAAAACTCCCGCTTTTAACCTCTACAGGTCGTCGGGGTTGGGGACCTTCACAAGACAGGATAAGAAGGATCATACACAATAAAGAAAGGAGATTTTTCATCCGGCTAACTGGTTTTCATAAGCGGGTAAAATGGCTTCGAATCGCCTGACGGTAGCTTCAATACTCTCAGCGCTTCGGCCTCCGGCGGCGTTAATGTGTCCTCCGCCCTCAAAATGGGCCCGTGCCATTTCATTCACCGAAAAGGAGCCCTGGGACCGGAGGGATATCTTGATGATTCCCTCATCCCGGTTTTCGATGAAAATGGCAGCAAGGACCACATCCTTTAATGAAAGCCCGTAATTTACAAAGCCTTCGGTATCCCCTTTATGAAAATCGTGCCTGTCCAGTTCTTCCTGCGTCAGGGTGATGTAGGCCGTCCGGTAGGGTTTGAGGATTACCAGGTTTTGAAGGGCACACCCCAGCAACTGAAGGCGTTCCGGGCGGTTCGTGTCAAAAATATCCCTGTGGATCCGGGTATGCGGGGCACCCCGTTCCATGAGCTCAGCCGCCACCCGCATGGTTGTGGGAGTGGTCGCCGCGTATTTGAAGGAACCCGTATCGGTAAGAATACCCGTATACAGGCAGGTGGCAATCCCGGCATCGATTCGATCGCCTTCGCCCAGGGACTGGATGAAGTGGTATACCATCTCGCAGGTGGAACTCATCTCCGGATCGGAGTAGGTGATCTGGGCATAGTCCCCCGGGCTTTGATGATGGTCGATCATCACAAACGTGGACTCAGAGGCCTGCAGGGGCGTCACCATGGCCCCGCTGCGGTCCAGTGAATTGAAATCCAGGGTAAAAATCAGATCCGCCTTCTCTATGAGCTCGCGGGCTTTTTCCTTGCTGCGCTCGTATATTTCAAAAGAATCCGACCCGGGCATCCATTTGAGAAAGCCCGGAAAATCATTCGGTGACACGGGGCTGACCTCATGACCCAGTTGCCCGAGGAAATGAAACAGGCCCAGACATGCTCCGATGGCATCCCCATCGGGATTTTTATGGGGAACCAGCACAATTCGGCACTTGTTTTTCAAGCGCTCCTTAAGGGATTGGATAGCTTCGGAATTCATGCCGGCAAAGATACCATTTTAAATGAAAGCCTCGCCGGATTTAGTACCTTTACATAAATTGAATCCCCTGTGAAAAATTTCGTTGCGCTCCTCTGTACAGGGTTGCTGTTGCTTTCCTGTAAATCGACCCGAACCGGGGGAGGAACTGTGGAACCTCCTGCCGAAAACACTTTCCGAATTGCCTTCGGGTCCTGTAACAAAACGGAGGTTGAAAATTTGTTTTGGGATGACATTCTCGCCCTGCAACCCGATCTCTGGATCTGGGGCGGGGACAACATCTACGCCGATACCGAGGATATGCGAGAGATGCGGGAGATGTACCGGGCCCAGAAGGAGATTCCCGCCTACAGGGCCCTCGCAGCCCAGGTACCTGTAATCGGAACCTGGGACGACCACGATTACGGATTGAATGACGGTGGGGCCGAATTTACAGCCCGGTCCGAAAGCGAGCAGGCATTCCTCGATTTTATGGATGTCCCCAAGGACAGTCCGCGCAGGGCGCGGGAAGGGGTCTACGCTTCACATACCTATATTCGGCCGGGGGGGAAGGTAAAGGTACTGGTTCTGGATACGAGGTATTTCAGAACCCCGTTGCGGACAGACCCCAGTGG
>JARRQA010000142.1:0-5650 GCA_037382325.1 Robiginitalea sp. | reverse complement strand
GGTCATCCGCCAGCTCAGCAGGGGCCAGAGATTTAAAATGATCCCCGTTCAGGCTCCATACACGCCCGTGAATCCCCGTCTTCAGGTTGAGGGTACCGGCGTCCAGCACCCTGACATGCAGCTGCTGCACGAGTAGGTGGGGATTGTACTTGCTTGCGAATTTCCGGCTTTCGATTTCCAGTTTGTTGCCATTAGGGCCCTCCCACCGGATCTTTCGGGCATTGATCCCATTTCTCAGATCCAGGCGGTGTTCATACGCCCGGAGGGAACCGGTAAAAAGGGAGCAGGTCTCCCCGTTTAGCGTTAGCTCTGTGAACAACCCATTCGGCACATTGCAAAGTTCGCTCCAGCGGTTGCCTTCGGCCTGGTCCCAGGTATCGGTGACCACGCAGGCCACATACTCCTCGGGACCCCAGTTTTCATAGGTCCCCCGGTATCCCATGTAGCCATTCCCAATCATGAAGTTGCTGCCGGTGGTAACCAGCTGCCCGGGATCGAAGGATTTTTCGATGATTTCCCATCCCGTTTGCGTCCTAAGGTTGTTCTTCAGGTCCATACCCGCTAACTGTATAGTGAATTGTCTTGCTAAAAATACGGGAAACGGGAAAAGTCAGAAAGGGATGGTACTTCTGGTTTCCCAATGAACAAAAACCGCGACCCGGTTAGCCGCGGGTTTTCTTCTTTCAGGATTCGGAATTCCTCAGCGTGAGGAGATACTTTTCTCCATCATGGCACTGACCAGTTCTTTTGCATACTGGGCAGTGGCCTGCTGTATATCTTCAGGGTCTTCCAGTTTGAAACGGCCGAGCCACTGGAGGCTGTTACCCCCTGTGCTGCGGATATCGTACAGGGCGCTCTCCAGTTCAAAGCGGGTACCCGTTACGGCGGTTCCGGAGGCGATGTCGTACACCGGATAATAGGTCCAGTAGTAGCCCCACTGCCCGTAGAAGTTCGGGTCTGTGGAGGGGTACACGCCCGTAGGAATGAGTTCCTTGTATTCTTCTGTGTTGATCAGGTGGGTGATGATGGCCCCGTCGTAGCCGTCATCGACCACTTTTTGCTTCAGGGACGCTACCTGTTGTTCGCTGAGTTCGACGTCAACAGGTACCCCAATCCCGGATTCTTTGTGGTAGGCCACCGCTTGGACACCCTGGCTTTCGAGTTCCCTGGCAATGTCCTGTTCCAGGAGGGAACGCGCTATCTCATTCTTTCCCCGGGAGATCACCAGGATCTTAGAGTAGGATTTCTTTTCACTGACCACCGCTTTGGACTGGGTCATATAGGTGGACCCGCAACTTCCCAGAAGTAAGGGGATACTGAAGAAAAAAACGTATTTGAATACTGTTCTCATACAAATGACCAATTTTTTTGCAATGCCCCAAAAATACTATTTCCATCCGGGAATCTTCCCGGGGCAGGAAAAAAGAATTCGGAACCTTTAGTTGCCAAATCAAATGGTTAGCTGTTTGGCTGTGGGAGTCAATATCTACCCCCACCGTAAACATCTACCCCCATACTGGGAACCACTTTGGGCCCGTGGCTTCCCCATACCACGTCTACGCCAGCTCTGGGCCTTATGACTGCATTGGAACAGCTTACTATAAGAGAAAGAAACAGAAAACCGATAAGGACAAGGGCTAAAATTTTTCCGGGCTTTTTCATTGTGTTCAATTTAATGTTATTACAGACGTTGTACGCAAACCAGGGCATTGTGCGGATCCTCAAATACCACAATCTTACCATCCCTGTATCCACTTTCGGGTCCCAGCAAAATTTGTGCATTTGTCTTTTTCAACCCTTCATAAAACCCGGGAATGTCCTGGATATTGATATAGGGTGCCCACTGGCTCCTGGCCCCTTCTGCCGGGTTGGGAATAATACCGGCCACTTGCCGGCCTCCTTTATTGATAAACCAGTAGGGCTTGTCCGTTTTTTCATTTTTTGTAATACTGGCATTGAAGACGGTTTGGTAAAATTCCCGGCTCCTGTCGGTATCCGTACTCCACAATTCGGTCCAAATCCACTCCCTGTCCCCGTTGGTCAACTGGGAAACCGGGTTTGCAGGGTTCTCGATAAATCCTATTTTTTCGCCTAGCGGGCCTTCCAGTATTACCTGCCTGCCGGTACCCTTTATATTGAAGGGCTTCAGGATGGTTCGACCTCCATTTGCGCTGAATTTGGTGCTCATTTCCGTCACACTCCTGGTTGAAACAGATGCGATCCAGATACCTGCGTCAGCACCAGGTATTTCGACCATGCTGGCAATGGGCTGCCCCTGATATCGTACAATGGCCACATTTTGCCTGTTCACTGAGGTCATGTTGATCTCCCAGTTAAAGACCCTCCTGTAAAAAATGACCGATTCTTCCAGGTTGGGCGTCACAAGGGTGTACCAGACAATAGTACCATAGGTATCCGCCTGCGAAGGCATTACGGAAATCGCGGGATCCACAGGGGCACTGCTATATTCAGGCCTGGAAAAAGTAAACAGGATGCCGAGGCAAACCAGCAGTATTTTTGAAATGTTCATAAGAGATTGGATTAAGGTTAAAAGGGATTCGGATTATTTAGGGAACAACAGCGTGATCCCTGCCCGAAACCCCCATGAGTTCGTAGCGCCATTCCCATAGGGAATTCGCGGCCCAAGAAAGAACTGAGCCATCTGGTCCCCCAGGGTGGTGACTTTGGAACCAAACAGGTGCAGATAGCCTATGGAGGCATCCGCCTCCCAGTTTTGGAGCAATTCAGTGTTCATCGTAACAGCATAGCCACCTGCAAAGTTCTTTGCTAAAAAGGGTTGGAAAAATGTGGCATTCACATCTCCCCGGTCGGAGTCCCCGAAGAGGGACCAGGTGTGGTTTACCAGGGCCCCGTAGGTAATGCTTCCTTTCTGGACAAGCGCAACGGCGGAAGGCCCGGCGGAAAATTTCCCGCTCCCCAGGAGATCATCCGTGGCCGTGGGGATGGAAAGGGCAGGCCCCACGCCCCAGATCAAGCCGCCTGTCGTAGGTGTCTTGGGCGAAAAAAATCCGGTGACCAGGGCATCCCCCAGGCCGGTCTGGTTACCACTCTCACCGAAGATGTCGTTCTGGGAAATTACGGGAAGGATCACGCGTCCGATCAGGTTCCAGTCCTCACTGATGCTCATGGGAACCACGGGCTGTACATTCATCAGCCAACGGCTGCCGTCCGCCGGGTCATAACCGAAATCAAAGTTGCTCTGGAAAGGTACGCTGATCAGGCTCGCCAGGGGGTTTTGGAGTTTTTTGGCGAGCTCATCGGCCTGGCTTCCCTGGGCATTTGATTCCTGGGCCCATCCAAAAAGGGTTGGTATGCAGAGTGCGAGTAGAAGAATGTGTTTTTTCATCATTGAACGTTTTTGATAAAGCAGGCTACTAATTTTTTATAAGATACACCGTTTTTCCTTCTTTGATGGTTTCCACCACCTGAATGTCCTTGAAGGCATCCGGATCCACTTTTTTAATAGTAATCAGGTTCATGATATGCTAATAAAATTTCTACTTCTGTTGGGTACATCAATACGTTAACACTGCGTAATTCTATTGCCATAAACTTTTCAAAGGAACTATCGGATAAAAGGCGATCAAAATAGTCAGGAAAAGTAGTGTTCTGGCTTTCGAAATCATAGAATTCAAACGGTTGTAATATTTAGTTAACAATCCCGGTTACAGCCCGTAGGCAATCCCGAAACCGAGGTTCCAGTTGTCATAGGCATCTATCTTGATATCATAACTCAGGTTAAGGATTAATTCCACCCGGTTCGAGAGCCTCAGATTGGGTTCCAGTCCGAAGCGAATCAAACCAAAGGCTTCCGATTTATCAAATTCCAGCCCTCCTCCCAGGATAATCCCCAGGTGTTCAATGGGTTTGTAAGTACCGGCCCCCACAAGGCTGATCGGGTATTCACGCTCCAATAGTTCATCTGATCCTCCTTCGCTTCGGGTGCCTGTTTCCACAGAGAATGTCTCTAAAATAATATCTCCATGGAGGCCAACAGCCCAATTCTCATTAAAACGGTAGTTGTAAGCAATCATCCAGGAGGGACGTTGTATCCCTCGTATCGATCCGTTTTCAGCGCCATCTCCAATATGCACATGGGCGAGCAGTACGCTCAGGCTGTGTTTTCGGGTGTGCTCCGCTTCTAGGGATTGTCCTTCACCTTCCTGTGCATTGGCCATAAAAAAGAAGCAGGGGATCAGTACCGAAAATACCAAAAACTGAATTTTAACCGATTTCATATTGTAATTAGGTTAAGACCAATCGTCCCTTATCCTTGAAAATAAAACCACAGGTATCCCCATGGTTCGCAGACCAAGCGAAAATAAAGGGAATAAAATAGACCGGAGAAGGATAGTCCAGATTGTAAGTTGATTTCTATGGCATTATAGGGGCTTACTGCTTCTGTTCTCATATCGCAGCCAGCCTCAACGATTGATGCGTTTTTCCCTTTCCAGATTGCTTAATTCTTCCCGAATCTCCTGCCGGACATTGTAATATTTTTTGAGTAGTTCATCGGAAAGAAGATTGGAAACCCCTTTGAGCCTGCGCAGCCGTAGTCCCAGAAAAGCATTGTATACTCCGACAGCCAACAGGGATAACCCGGTCCATTCATTGATCATTTCCTTCAGGAGCAGGTGACTTACAATCAGCGCAAAAGAAAAAAAGATCCCTGCGATGGCCAGAAGCATGTAAACCCACCAGAATTCGCCTCCGATTAAACGTACATCCATGGAGAAAGAAACTGCGGCAATGGAACGGAAGACTACAATCGCCCCCAGGGCAAGGGTCATGACCAGCACTGTAAACTGCGGGACGGTTATGAAAAACAGGCCAACCAGGGCTGTAAGGATCCCAAAAGTAAGGGGCCAGGCCCAACGGGACATCACTGTTCGGTTGGCAAAGGCAAAATATATTTCAATAACCCCGGCGAACAGGAAGGCGATACCAAGGAGGGTTGCCAAAGCCATCATGGCTTCATAGGGCCGAATCAGGATAAGCATGCCGGCAGCCAAAAAGATCAGCCCTAAGGTAAAGACAATGTACCAATGGCTGATGGAATCCTTGATAGTGCTGATTTCAGGAACGTACATGCAAAATATACTTACTTGGGTACGCTCCTCATGGCATGCATTTCAACGTACCGGGTTATGGACGAAAAATAATAAATAATATCGATACCCAATCTGCTGAGGTGATCTAATAGCAGAACCCTTACCCTTTTTAATCACATCCTGTTCATAGATTCGGAGGAGCATAATGCGGGATATAGGAAGACCGGCAGGTTTAAGGGATTTCCCGAATTTCAACCTGCTCAGGGACGTAGGGCAGGGGGATGACTTCCAGCCATTCCCGATCGAAGTTGGTCAGGACGACCCCGCCTTCCGCAGCGCCATTCCCGCGGACGTAGATTATGGCGATAGTACCTTTAGGCAGGTCTACCGCAAACTTGCCAAAGAGGACACGGTCCCCGGTTTCCAGCTCCACGCGCTCCTGGAGCTCGGGAAGGAAGGGGTCAGCTCCCCTGGTGAGTTCCCCCTGGTCAAAATCGTAAACGGCCGGCTGGGCAAAAAACAGGCTCGGCTGCTGATAGATATAATTTACAAGTAGTCTGTTGCCATCAAAGCGGGAG
>JARRQA010000141.1:0-6399 GCA_037382325.1 Robiginitalea sp. | reverse complement strand
GTCGGGTTGAGACGAAGGGGATTTACCACCGAAAAGATCCGTGAGATCCAGAACATTTACCGCATTCTCTATCAGATGAATTACAACAATACCCAGTCAGTACAAATCATCGAGGCAGAAATGGAAGCAACCCCCGAGCGCGATGAAATCCTTCAGTTTATCAGGGATTCACAACGGGGTATCATGAAAGGCTATTTTACCAACAATTAATTATGGCGACGACATCCGATATACGAAAGGGTCTCTGTATCCGACATAACAACGACATTTATAAGGTCGTTGAATTCCTGCATGTAAAACCGGGGAAAGGCCCTGCTTTTGTCCGGACAAAACTCAAAAGTGTCACTACGGGAAAAGTGCTGGACAACACGTTTTCAGCCGGGCACAAGATTGAAGATGTTCGGGTGGAAACCCGGTCCTACCAGTATTTGTATTCGGATGGGGAAACCTACCACTTCATGAATACGGACGACTACAACCAAATCGCCCTTCAGGAGAGCGCCCTGGACGCCCCGGACCTGCTGAAGGAAGGGGAAGTGGTCACCATCATGTTCAACACGGAGGACAGTATGCCCCTTTCTGTTGAAATGCCTGCCAGTGTGATCCTCGAGGTCACCCAAACGGAGCCCGGAGTGAAAGGGAACACGGCCACGAATGCCACCAAACCGGCAACCGTGGAAACCGGGGCACGTCCAACTTGGAGAAATCGCGGCCCTTATCGATGCCGAAATGGTAGGCCCCGACGATTTTCCCGTCCTGGGGATGAATGAGATCCACGTGGTGGAGCCCGGGGATATAGTCTTTGTGGACCATCCGAAATACTATGACAAGGCTCTTCAGTCCCGCGCGACCATTATTCTGATCAATAAGGCGGTAGACTGCCCGGAAGGTAAAGCCCTGCTCATCTCAGACGACCCGTTCCGCGATTTTAACCGGCTTACCAATCACTTCAGACCGTTCCAGGCTGCGCCCTCACAAATAGACCCTTCTGCTACTATCGGGAAGGGAACCGTGATTCAACCCAATGTTTTTATTGGTCGGGAGGTGGTGATTGGTAAAAATTGCCGGATACAACCCAATGTAATTATTCATGATTACTGTGTCCTGGGAGACAACGTTGTCCTTCAGTCCGGCACGGTGATAGGCTCAGATGCCTTTTACTACAAAAAAAGGCCCGAAGGTTTTGACCGCCTGCAATCCGGAGGCAGGGTAGTGCTGGAGGATGACGTGGAGTTGGGTGCTTTGTGCACTATCGATAGGGGGGTATCCGGGGATACCCGTATCGGTAAAGGCAGTAAGCTCGATAACCAGGTGCACGTAGGTCACGATACCGTGATCGGAAAGAATTGCCTGATCGCTTCCCAGACCGGAATTGCGGGCTGCGTGGTTATGGAAGATGACGTAACCCTTTGGGGACAGGTAGGGGTTACCAGTGCCATACGCATTGGCAAAGGGGCCGTCGTGCTGGCACAAACCGGTATTTCGAAGTCTCTGGAAGGTGGAAAGACCTATTTCGGAAGCCCTGTGGAAGAAGCCCGGGAACGACTGAAACAGCTGGCTGCGCTGCGTCAGTTTCCCGAATTAGCAGCCCGGCTTAAAAAACAATAAGGAATCACTGGGCAGGAATTGCGCGAAGGCCTATTTTTGTCCTAACCAAAAAATACACACATGAGTGTTTTAGTTAATAAGGACTCAAAGATTATCGTACAGGGATTTACTGGCAGTGAAGGTACTTTTCACGCGGAACAGATGATCGCCTATGGAACAAATGTGGTCGGGGGCGTTACTCCCGGAAAGGGCGGTCAGGAGCACCTGGGGAAACCCGTTTTCAACACTGTTTCGGATGCGGTGGAAAAGACAGGAGCCGATACCAGTATCATTTTTGTGCCGCCGGCATTTGCCGCAGATGCGATTATGGAGGCTGCTGAGGCCGGTATTAAGGTGATCATTACCATCACTGAAGGAATCCCCGTTGCCGATATGATCACAGCCTATAATTATGTAAAAGATCGCAGAGCCCATCTGGTAGGACCGAACTGCCCCGGGGTGATTACACCTGAAGAGGCCAAGGTCGGGATCATGCCTGGCTTTGTCTTTAAAAAAGGCGATGTGGGGATCGTATCCAAGTCAGGGACCCTTACCTATGAGGCCGCGGATCAGGTAGTCCGCCAGGGGTTGGGAATCTCAACAGCCATCGGTATCGGGGGAGACCCCATCATAGGAACTACCACCCGGGAGGCCATGCAACTGCTGATCGAAGACCCGGAGACGAATTGTGTCGTCATGATAGGAGAGATCGGAGGACAGCTGGAAGCCGAGGCGGCGCGCTGGTACAAAGAAAGTGGCTCCGAGAAGCCCGTCATAGGGTTCATCGCAGGAGAAACAGCGCCGGCAGGTCGTACGATGGGGCATGCAGGGGCCATAGTCGGAGGTAGCGACGACACCGCACAGGCCAAGAAACGTATCATGCGGGAATGCGGCATCCACGTGGTGGATTCCCCGGCCCGCATAGGGATGAAGGTTAAGGAGGTAATGGCCTGAAACCGTTAACGCTTTGATAAAAATCCCGCCCTGGCGGGATTTTTTATTGCATACTTCGTAACTTGAAGATTATCTTTGAATGACTACTGAACAAAACCGTATTGCATGAAAATCCTCGAAGGAAAAAAAGTGATTATTACCGGGGCCAGCCGGGGCATTGGCAAGGGCATCGCCACCGTGTTTGCCAGCCACGGTGCCGATGTGGCCTTCACCTACAGTAGCAGCGAAACACCCGCCCTGGAACTTCAGAAAGAACTTACGGCGCTAGGAGTGACTGCCAGGGCCTATAAGAGCAACGCCGCAAGTTTTGAAGACTGTGAATCGCTCGTAGCTCAGGTGCTCGAAGATTTTGGAGGTGTGGATGTGTTGATCAACAATGCGGGGATCACCCGTGACAATCTTTTGATGCGAATGAGTGAAGCTGATTTTGATCAGGTGATTGCCACCAATCTGAAATCCGTGTTCAACATGACCAAGGCCATTCAGCGGACCCTATTAAAACAGCGGAGTGGTTCGATTATCAATATCAGCAGTGTGGTTGGGGTTAAAGGAAATGCCGGTCAGGCCAATTATGCGGCCTCCAAGGCCGGAATAATCGGCTTTACCAAAAGTATGGCCCTGGAGCTGGGCTCGCGCAGTATCCGCTGTAATGCCATTGCCCCCGGATTTATAGAAACTGAAATGACCCAAAAACTGGATGAGAAGACCGTTCAGGGATGGCGTGATGCGATTCCCCTCAGAAGAGGAGGGACCCCTGAAGACGTTGCGAACGCCTGCCTTTTCCTGGCCTCGGACCTCTCTTCCTATATTACCGGACAGGTGCTCAATGTGGACGGAGGTATGCTCACCTGACAGCATTCTTTCAAAAACGGGAGCATACCGGTCTGGATGGTTTTAAAATAAAAATATTAATTCATCGCTCATGATTTGGTATGTGCTGATTGTCCTAATGCTAAGCCTGGGCCTCTATCTCCTGGACAGGTACGCCTCCCGGAAGATGTTTTAAACCCAATGGAAAATACGACTGAATGACTTTCCAAAATGTACTGTGGATTGCGCTTTGTGCTGCCGTGGCTTTTGGAGGAGTTTGGTACCAGTATTTTTTCAGGGCAAAAAATATTCCCTTTAAATACCTCCTTGCGACACTTCGCTTTAGTGCTTTTATGGGGATCCTTCTTTTGCTACTCCCCCTTGAAATTGAAAAACGCACTGCCTACACAGAGAAACAGCGGCTGATCCTTTTACTGGACAACAGCGGATCTGTTGGGAGGGAGCCCGCCAGAAATCAGATCCTGAAGGCCAGGGACCTTTTTTCAGAGGACCCACAACTCAGGGAGCGATTTGATCTGAGCACCTATGTTTTCGGAAAGTCACTGCGGAACACTGACAGTCTCGATTTTTCAGAGAATGGAACAGATATTACTTCTTCCCTTGAATCCCTTTCCAGGGGTTTCCTGGATGAAAATGCCAGTATTGTGCTGGTAACTGACGGGATAGAAAACCAGGGTAGGAGCCTTGGGGGGACGGCCAAATTTTATGCGCCCGTTTACCCTGTAGTGGTTGGGGATACCACCCAGTACCAGGATATCAGGATTGATCAGGTAAACCTGAACCGGTATGCTTTTCTGGATAACCAGTTTCCTGTGGAGGTCCTCATTTCTTACAGTGGTGCGGCCCCGGCCAATGTATCACTTTCACTACAGGATAACGGGAAAAGAGCCTTTCGGCAGGATCTACAACTTAAATCCGGCCGCTCCGCACAGCGGGTTGAAATCCTCCTAAGGGCCGACGAGGTCGGATTCCATCAGATCACAGCGTCGGTTCCGGCCCTTGAAAATGAGCGGAATACCCTTAATAACCGACAGGTGGCCGGTATCGAAGTTATTGACGAAACCACCCAGATTACCATTGTTTCGAGCCATCCACATCCGGATCTCGGAATGCTAAGGCGATGCATCGAAAGCAATGAACAACGCCGGGCCCGTGTCATCCGGCCTACAGAAGCAGCTTCCCTGGCTTCGGAGACGGACCTTTGGATCTTTTTCCAGCCCGATGATGCTTTTCAGCCGGCCTATGAGCTTCTTCAGAACACAAAAACCCCCCTTGTCACGATTACAGGCGAGCTGACAGACTGGACGTTTTTAAATTCCGCTCAGGGAAGTTTTACCCTGGAGGGTGCCGGTCCGGAGGAGGAATTATTGCCTGAACTCAACCCCTCCTTCGGGTATTTTGATGTTTCCCAGTGGGAAATATCCGACTATCCCCCCCTGAAGGGAAACCTGGGGGAATATCAGATTTTCCCACCAAACGAATGGCTGTTGGGACAGCGGGTGCGGGGAGTTCCCCTGAATCAGCCGTTGTTAGCCCTAGTAAAAGGGGAAAGCCGGAGGGAAGCCGTAGTATTTGGAAGCGGGTTGTGGAAATGGCGCATGGCTACCTTTGCTTCGAATGGCGATTTTAGAAATTTCGATGCGGTTCTGGGCAAACTGTGGCTTTTTCTTACCGCGGGCCAGAACACCGAACGCCTGAGTCTGGAATACCAGAGTCTCTATACCGGCCAGCAGCCAGCAGTGATAAGGGCTCGTTTTTTTGACGAAGCCCTCCGTTTTGATCCCACTGCCCGGCTGAATCTCCAGTTATACGACAGTACCGGGACAGAACAGGCCTCTTATCCAATTCCGCTCGGCAAGGGATATTACGAGGCCGACATAAGCAACCTGTCCCCGGGGCTCTATTCGTTTGAAGTGGTGGCAGAAGGCACGGATTGTCGAAAATCAGGCCAGTTCCGGTTGCTTGCCTTCGAACTGGAAAACCAGCAGTTAAGGAGCAACCTACAGGGCCTGGCCAGGCTGGCGGAAGATAGCGGCGGGGCCTTGTATTTCCCTGACGGCATGACCCGCCTGAGAGATACTTAGTGAATGGTGACCGTTTCAGGCCAGTCAGGCGAAGCCGTGGAAATGTCGTATCTTTGATCGATTATCGCTGGCTCCTCGCCCTGATCGCTTCAGCCCTGGGAGCTGAGTGGTTTATACGCAAATACAATGGATTACTTTAAAAACGAATAAATTCTTATGGACAAATTACCAAAAATAGCATTGCCTACGATTTTAGCAATTATCGTCGCCATCATCCTGATCAGTAAATCCGCCATCACCATTGGTTCCGGGGAAGCAGGAGTACTCTACCGCACCTTCGGGGAAGGGGTGGTGGTGGATGAACCCCCGTTGGGAGAGGGTTTCCACCTGGTGGCCCCCTGGAACAAGGTTTTTATCTACGAGGTCCGGCAACAGGAAGTCTTTGAGAAGATGAAGGTGCTTTCCAGTAATGGCCTGGATATTCAGCTCGATGCCTCTGCCTGGTTTCAGCCCAAATACGAGCAACTGGGACGGTTGCATCAGGAGAAAAGCGAAGAGTACAAAAACCGCATCCTCCTTCCGGCCATTCGGTCTGCCGCTCGCTCGGTGGTAGGGCGCTATACGCCTGAACAGCTCTATTCCTCAAAACGGGACGCGATCCAACAGGAAATATTTGAGGAAACCAAGAAGATCGTAGAGGATCAGTACATTCAACTCAACGAGGTGTTGGTCCGGGATGTGACGCTGCCGCCTACCATTAAGGAAGCGATTGAACGCAAGCTGAAGCAGGAGCAGGAATCCCTCGAGTATGAATTCCGACTAATCAGCGCGGACAAGGAAGCCCAGCGGCAGCGAATAGAGGCACAGGGGAAGGCAGATGCCAACCGGATCCTAAGTGCTTCCCTGACCGATAAGATCCTCCGGGACAAGGGGATTGACGCCACCCTGAAATTGTCAGAGTCCCCGTATGCAAACGGCGTCGTGGTGGGTTCAGGAGAATCCG
>JARRQA010000140.1:12980-13622 GCA_037382325.1 Robiginitalea sp. | reverse complement strand
TCTTCCGGCCGGCTCAGGAACTGGATCAGGATTACCTTTTGTCCGAGTCGGGCCAGATCGTTTCTCAATTCTTTTTGGTAATGCCGGTCCAGGTTGTCAAAAGGGTTGTCCAGGATCAGAAATTCAGGCGGGCTTTGTAGCAAGGATGCCAACAGCGCCTTCTTTCGTTCCCCGCTGGAATAGGTGGCGAGTTTTCTTCCTTCTTTCAAAATCAGGCCGGAACGGTCGTGCCGGGCTTCTTCTTCAAGAAAAGAATCGATACTGGTATTCGAAAAAAGGGACCCGGAAAGTTCCTTAAGAAAATTGAGCGCTTCCGGAGGCCGCCCTTCGAGCAGATTCCGGGCAAGCTCATCCTTTCGGGATTCGTTGTCTGTATAGATGGCGGTATGGGGCAGCCCCGGCATGGAAATCAATTTTTACTAAATTAGTAGAAGCACAACAGCACACAAAATCTCCTGGCATCGGAAAATTTGGCTCCCTGAGCAATTGCTGTTAAAAAGTTGGCGATTGAAAAACAAAGTCTTTAAGTTCATTGTTATGTGCCTGCTATGTCTTGGGATTATCTACCTTATTGTTGTGGGAATTACCTATCTGTCAAATTAAATAGAATCAAAGAAGGAAGGATTGTATCGCGCTATGTCA
>JARRQA010000140.1:0-12956 GCA_037382325.1 Robiginitalea sp. | reverse complement strand
CTGCGGACCGCGTGATCCGTTTTATTATTGCAGCCGTCATAGGTGTTTTATACTACACCGGAACCATTTCCGGTACGCTGGGTACCGTCTTGCTGGTCCTTGCCGCAGTCTTCGTACTTACCAGCTTTGTTAGTTTCTGTCCGTTGTATGCACCTTTCGGGATATCCACCTGTCCGAATAAAAATTCCTGAGGACAGCGCTGGTTCAGGAGCCCCATTCCCCCCTGGTAATCCATTGATGGGTAAAATCCCAAAGGGTTCTTTCAAAACGGGGCCGGAAATACCCGAAATGCCCCGGGGCTCTGCCTTCCCTGGTGTAATGGACCCGGTTGACTTCAGCATTCGGATATTGACGGGCCAGCCAGTCTACGGTGGCTTCCGGGGCCAGATGATCTCCCGGAAAACTCAGGGAAAGGATAGGCATCCGTAATTGATCGAAGAGGTAATTGGAGTTTCGGAAGGCCATCATATACTCTTTTCGTTTTCCCCATTGGCTCCACTGGCTGGCCATTTCCCTGGGCAGATTCTCAAAAAGGCCCAGATGACCGGAGGGGAAATAGCCAAAAAAGGGAGTGGTCCAGGGAACCATGGCATGCCAGAAAAACCACATCTTGTATTTGTGCCATCCCTCAAAGAGCCCCCAGTACCCTGTCTGTGAAGCTACCATAATAATACGGTCTATCTTCTTATGTTCCGGGTTGAACCCGCAGATTTGACCTCCTATACTGTGGGTGACCAGACTGACACTGTTCTCCGGGGCAGCCGACTTCAAAAACCTGACGGCACCCGCCTGGTCATTGGAGCCCCAGTGTGCCAGGTCATACCGGTTTTTCTTCAATGCCTCCGGGCTGCCTGCGGAATCCCCGATGCCGTGGTAATCAAAGGTAAGTACAGCATACCCTTTTGAGGCGAAATGTTTCGAAAAGGCGTGATAGAATCGCCTGAGCATCCCTGTGGCCGATGAGATGAGCAGGGAATGCCCTGCAGGATTTTCGGGAGTGAACAAGGTGCCGGTAAGGGAATGCCCTGCCCGGGTTGGGAACTGGACGATCTCTTCCCGGTAAGCCATCAGGAGGATTTTTCGTATTCAATCCGGTCTCCTTCCTCCAGCCCCCATTTGTCACTCATCCCTGCCTTTACCTCCAGCACATACTGGACTGGGCCCCCGGAGGGGATGCCGGCTTCATTCATCGGCTGGGCGTTTTGGTGAATGTTGACTATTTTAAAATCTTTATCGATGAAGAGAATATCGAGCGGAATCAACGTGTTTTTCATATAGAAGGAATGCGGTGCCTCGTCGTCGAAAATAAAAAGCATCCCCTGCCGGTCCTCCATATCTTTTCGGTACATCAGGCCGGTTTGTACTTCATAATCCGTACTGGCGATCTCAATGTCCAGCGTAACCAGGGTATCGCCCGTCCCGGCATCCTTTACGATGAGTTCCCCTTCTTTTTTGAACGTTACCGGTTCGGTACCCAGGGACTTATTACCCTCTTCCCGACAACTGTTTCCGCCAATCAGGACAAGAAGCAAAAGGAGGATCGGTAACCTGCTGATGTAATTGAATTTATTAAGCACGGGATCCGGTTTTTCGGAACATAAAATAAAGGCCCAAGGCGATAAAAGGTAGGCTTAACCACTGACCTGTGGAGAGCAAACCAAGGCTATCTTCGAAACCGCCCTGGCTTTTTTTCACAAACTCCACCACAAAACGTATGGACCAGAGCAGCACCAGAAAGAGCCCAAAGAAATAGCCCGGCTGATCTTTCCGGTTGGTCTTCCAGTACAGATAGTACAAAAGGGCGAAAACCCCTATGTATAGAACACCCTCATATAATTGTGCGGGATGCCGGTAGGGGATCGCTTCAAGGTATTGTGAGAACTGAGGGTTGTCCTGCAGGGCATGGTAGGCAGCATTCGGATCTTTTTCCCCCGTTATAGCCATCGCCTTGCCGGCTGGCATATCGTCTGAATCTCTCACAAACCGGGTTGCCAGCAGAAAGGAGGCATCGGTGATTTTTCCATTGATCTCGGAGTTGAAGAAGTTTCCGAGCCGTACGAAAAAGGCTCCTATGGATATGGGGATAACAATCCGGTCCAGGATATACAGTATGCTGAATTCACGGTGCTTCCGGGTAAAGAGGTACATGCCTATAATGACCCCGATGGCAGCCCCGTGGGATGCCAGGCCGGTAAATCCGGTAAACTCGTAACCGTTTATAATCCCGAACAGAGTACTCCCCGCACGCTCCCTGATAGGCAGAAGGATTTCCAGTAAATGGTTTTGATAGTATTCCCAGTCATAAAAGAACACATGCCCCAGCCGAGCCCCACACCCCAAGCTTAAAAAGGGTGTCATCCGGGTTCCAGGTAAAACCTAAAAAATACATAGGCCGGTGTTTGAGGCGCTAATATACTAAATCCGGGGAGGGGATCAGTGGATCGGATAATAAGGTTCGATGGATAGTGTGGACGGGGGAGGGCGTACTGGGATAAAAAATACAGACCTTGCCCGGGAGTTATAATACCTTTGTTCATTTTCGGGCCCCTAATGCTGGTTTTGGAACTGCATGAACAAAGGGGGAATAGCCTCCCCCGCCCCAGGTACAAATTACCGCTCTGGCCTGCAAAAAACTGGCATACTACGAAGCAGGACTAATCTTGCTCCTTATCCGGAACCGGGTCATAGCCTGAGCCACCCCATGGATTGCAACTGGCAATACGCTTTAAAGCCAGCCATCCCCCTTTAAACAAACCGTGTTTTTGCAGGGCTTCAATGCTGTATTGGGAACAGGTGGGAGTGTACCTGCAGCTCGGGGGAGTTAGGGGGGAGATGAATTTCTGGTAAAAACGCACCAGGGCCACCAGGGGCCTGATCCAGATATTTCCCGAGTTTTTCAAAATGGAGGTTTTTGTTTACAGGCTGAAGGTGGTACCTTCCTTCCCGTCTTTTAACTGGATTCCCAGAGAATTCAGGGCATCCCGGATCTCATCCGAAGTGGCGTAGTCCTTGTCGGCCCTCGCCTTGTTGCGCATTTCGATAAGCAGTTGTACCACCCCCTCGAGCTTATCGGTCTCTCCGGTATCGGAATGTGGGGTTTCAAGACCCAGGACCTCAAAGACAAAGGCCTGCATAGTTTCCGAAAGGATAGCTTTATCAGAAATGCCAATGGTCTGTTTGCCTTCCCGGATCAGATTAATCCATTTGACTCCCTCGAACAAATGTGCGATCAGGACCGGACTGTTGAAATCGTCATTCATGGTATCATAGCAACGTTGCCTCCATCCCTCGATATCCAAATCGCCACTGGAAGACACGGGTAGGTCCTCCATAAGTTCCAGGGCATCCATCAACCGGGTATAGCCTTTTTCTGCAGCCTGTAGGGCCTCATCGCTGAGGTCCAGAATGCTCGTGTAATGTGCCTGCATCATAAAAAAGCGAACCACAGACGGGCTATAGGGTTTGCTCAGGATGTCGTTTTCCCCGCTAAAGATTTCCTCGGGCAAGAGGTTATTCCCCGTGGATTTTGACATTTTTCTCCCGTTTAGGGTGAGCATGTTCGCGTGCATCCAGTACCGTACGGGGTTTTTGTCATAACTGGCTTCGGACTGCGCGATTTCGCACTCGTGGTGTGGGAATTTAAGGTCCATGCCTCCCCCGTGTATATCAAAGGTCTCCCCCAGGTACTTGGTGCTCATGACGGTGCATTCCAGATGCCATCCCGGGAATCCCTCTCCCCAGGGCGAGGGCCACCGCATGATGTGCTGCGGCTCTGCCTTTTTCCAAAGCGCAAAATCCTGAGGATTCTTCTTTTCATCCTGTGCGGCCAGTTCGCGGGTATTGGCGATCATATCCTCCAGTTTCCGGCCGCTGAGTTTGCCGTAGTCGTAATCCTTGTTGAATTTCTGTACGTCAAAATAGACCGACCCATTTTTTTCATAGGCGTCTCCCCTGTCCAGGATAACCTTGATGATCTCGATCTGTTCTACGATATGCCCGGTGGCCGTCGGCTCTATGCTGGGAGGAAGCATGTTAAATTTCCGCAGGATGTTGTGAAAATCCACCGTGTAACGCTGAACCACTTCCATGGGTTCGATTTTTTCCAGGCGTGCTTTTTTCGAAATCTTGTCTTCTCCCTGATCCGCGTCGTCCTCCAGGTGACCGGCATCGGTGATGTTCCGGACGTACCGGACTTTATAGCCGAGGTGGAGGAGGTACCGGTAGACCATATCGAAGGACATAAAGGTGCGGCAGTTCCCCAGGTGAACCTTGCTGTAAACCGTGGGGCCACAGACGTACATGCCCACATGGCCTTCGTGTATGGGTTTGAAAACTTCTTTCTGACTGCTAAGGGAATTGTAGACCTTCAGGGTCTGTTCCTCGTAAAGGGCCATAGGCAAGATTCCTTAGAATTCGGTTTCCAGGTTGATGTACTCGAGGAATTCCCTCCGTACCGACTCTTCCTTAAAGCGACCCCCGTATTCGGCTGTCACGGTGCTGCTGTCCACATCCCGTATTCCCCTGGAATTTACGCACAGGTGTTTGGCATCGATCACACAGGCCACGTCCTCGGTGCCCAGCACTTTTTGCAGTTCCCGGACGATCTGAATGCTCATTCGTTCCTGTACCTGGGGTCTTTTGGCGTAGAAATCCACGATCCGGTTCATTTTGGAGAGTCCCACGACCGACCCATTGGAGATATAGCCGATATGAGCCTTTCCGACAATGGGGAGCAGGTGGTGCTCACAGGTGCTGTACACGGTGATGTTCTTTTCCACCAGCATTTCCCCGTATTTGTATTTGTTCCGGAAAACAGAAGCTTTGGGCCTGCGATCCGGATGCAGGCCGCCAAAGACCTCCCTCACATACATTTTGGCTACCCGGTTTGGGGTACCCTTCAGGCTGTCATCGTCGAGATCGAGCCCCAGAGTGAGCATGATATCCCTTACATTCTGGGAGATACGCTCTATTTTTTCATCATCACTTAGAATAAAAGCATCATCCCGCATCGGTGTTTCTTCCGAAGCGGAAAAGTGGTCGTCCCCGTAGGAATCCTGAGAAGTCTCCAAAGCAGGATCAATTTTCATCAGACATGCGATTTACAAAGGTCAAAGATATACATAAAATGGCACTTTATGGTCCATTTACGGGGCTACACAACATAAATTAGTGTTAAGCTCTGACCTCTTCTATTTTTAAATCCTAATGTAATATCGAAGATACTATGCGGTGGAAATGCCTAATGCTGTCCATTGGCTTTGTACTTGTTTTTACATCCCTGAGGGGGCAGGTCTCCCCGGACTGTAGCAATGCGATTCCTATTTGTAATAACACTCCTATCAATGGAGGCGTACAGGGATATGGCATAAACGATTTTGTTGCCAGAGACAGTACGGGATGTCTGGAACGCAGCCTGTCAGGGGTTATCGAATCCAACTCGGCCTGGTACCGTTTTCGGACCGGTGCCTCCGGGCAACTCGGTTTCAATATCGGTTTTGACCCCGCCGAAGACTGGGATTTCGCACTTTACCAGGCCTCTGACTGCGGCGACTTAGGGGAACCGGTACGGTGTAATTTTTTTGATAACCGGGACGGGAATACCTATATGGGCGTAGGCGAGGACCCCACGGGAGATACGGCCACCGTACAATACGAGCCCTGGCTTCAGGTGGAACCCGGCGAAGACTACTACCTTCTGGTAAATAACTTTACTAATGCAAATACCGGCTTTTCCATACAGTTCACTGGAAATATTTTTGTTACCAATCCTTATGACGCCTTGGATTGCTCCATCGTCAGCAACCTGTTGGGCCCTCCCATAGCTGCCTGTGAAGGGGATCCGGTCATGCTCAATGCTACTTTTGATAATGTTCTCGAATACCAGTGGTATATGGATACCGGTGGCGGTTACCAGATTATCGACGGGGAAACCGGGCCGGACTATGAGGTTTCCGCCCCGGCATTTTACCGGGTACAGGTAACGACGGTCACCCCACAGAATACCCTTGAGTATATCATCAGTGATGTACAGGTCGACTTCAGCCCGAGTGCCATGTCTTTCCCGGTCGAAAATCAGGACTTATGTGGAGAAACTTTATTTGAATTACATTCCCTGGATTCCCAGGCCCTGGGCTCTCAGTCTGGCGAAGATTTCCGGGTCAGTTATCATTTAACCCAGGATGATGCCCTCCTGGATACCAACCCGCTCCCTGCATCCTGGACTCCCCAGGATGGCATAAATACGGTCTACTACCGGGTAACCTCTCTGGAAAACCCATTGTGTTACGATGCATCCCGCAGTTTTGAGGTCAATCTGGTACCTCCTCCCCAGTTGGACCTTCCCGAAGAGGCCTATATATGTGTTGGATTGAGCCAACCCACCCTGGGCCCGGATAGCCCGGAGGATGGGGTTTCCTACCTCTGGAGTACAGGGGAGCAAACCTCCCTGATAACAGTTTCGGAACCCGGAACCTACACGCTTACAGCCACGCGCTCCTTAGGGGGACTGCAATGCGAGGTTAGCGACACCGTGGAGGTCATCGGCTCAGTGCCTCCTGCCATTGGAGAGATTGTGGTGGAGGATATGCGGTCCTCCAATACGGTCACGGTAGAACCTCTTCAGCCCGGTTCTTTTGAATATGCCCTGAACGACGGATCCTATCAAAGCAGTCCTGTTTTTACCGGGGTTCCCCCGGGGACGCATCAGTTGCACATGCGCGATACCCAGGGTTGCGGAAGCATAACTGAAACGATTACGGTTGTGGGATTCAATACATTCTTTACGCCAAACGGGGATGGGCAGAATGACTACTGGAGTATCGAGGGACTTAGACAACTTACGGAACCGCAGGTATTCATTTTTGACCGGTATGGAAAACTCCTGAAACAACTGGACCCGGCCAGTCCAGGGTGGGATGGTACCTTTAACGGGAAGCCCATGCCCTCCTCGGATTACTGGTTCCGGTTAAACTACAAAGACGCACAAGGTCAGCCCGTTACGGCCAAATACCTTAGATCCCACTTTTCCCTCAAGCGATAGGGGGCTTCCGACCCTTCAATGCTGTTTGTCTAAAATCCTGCAGCGCTCATACTAAAAGCAGGCATGCCCAGTTAATAATGTTACCTAATACAGGGGCCTGCTATGAAGAGATTACGCATGAGCGTACTGGGTATATTTTGCTGCCTGTCCGTTGTCGCGGCACAGAATTCACCCGATTGCCGTTCTGCCATCCCGGTTTGTGCCGATTCCGCCCTCACCTGGGTTGCCGATGGAAGCGGGGATGTAGACGATTTTGACCCGGACATCATTCGGCAGACCGGATGCCTTGAGAAGGGAAGTAATATTTCTGCGAACATAGAGAACAATACTTCCTGGTTTGTCTTCCGGGCAGGTACGGACGGACAGATTGGATTTGACATTGAGGCCCTGCCGTCTGCCACGGGGATCATAACGGCGGAGTGGGATTTTGCCCTTTACGGACCAGATGTGGACTGCGCTTCCATCAGCAGTGGAGATGCCCAGCCCATCCGCTGTAATTACGAGGTGAACAATACAGCCTACACCGGGATCGGGGTTAACCCGGAAAACGGGCAGGAAGGTGCGCCCTTTGTCAAAGGCAGCCAAAACACCTATGACGAGTGGCTGGGCGTGCAGGCGGGAGAGGTCTACTACCTGCTGATCAACAATTACAATACGAACTTTGATGGTGACCCGGAGGCTTTTACCCTCACTTTCACAGGGTCCTCGGTAGATGCCGACCAGAACAATGCGCTGGATTGTACCCTCCGGGACGAATTCCTGGGCCTGGATATTGCTGCCTGTATCGGGGATCCGGATATCGTATTGAGCGCCCTGAATTCCCCGGCCGGACCAGACATCGCCAACGTTACCTGGTCCCTGGATGCCGATGGAGACGGGGTGCCGGATCGAATCCTTGCCGAGGGTCCGACGGAGACCACCTATACGGTAAGCAGTCCGAATTCAGGGAGGTATTTTGTGGAGATCCTGACGGGTACCGCACAGACTTATACGGATGCTGATGTGCTGAGCGAACTTTCCGATAGCAATGATGTGGAAATCGTTGTTATGGGAGGGGGTGATTATGAGTATGCCGTTAATGGAGGCCCCTTCCAGGATTCCCCAGTCTTTACCGACCTTCCCCCCGGACAAAATACCGTGGTGGTGAACGATACAAACGGATGCGGGGCCACGGCGCCTATTCCCTTCCTGTTAGTGGGATATCCCAAATTTTTTACCCCTAACGGGGATGGAATCCACGATCGATGGAACATACAGGGGATAGAGACCCTCACCGACCCGGCAGTTTTTATTTTCGACCGGTATGGCAAACTGCTAAGGCAATAAGCCGATTTTTTAGTTAACTATACATTCCCTGTCTCTAGAAATTCAGGGTATAAGTCATAGTGTAATAGTTGTTGACCCTGTTGATACGGGCACTGGTGAGGCCGATATCCAAAAGGTCCTGAGGGGTTGTTTGTTCAGACCGGCTATAGGCAAAATCCAGCCGGCTGGCCCCGAAGGCAAATCCAACCCCGGCAGAATACCCATCCAGATCGCTCCAGTCCGCATTATTCGCATACGGGCTTTGTTCGTACCGGTACCCACCTCTCAGGCTTATGGCTCCAAGGCGGTATTCCCCTCCCAGGCGGAAAGTGGATACCCCACCGAGTTCCTGGGCGATAAAGGCATTTTCCGAATTAAAACTCGGATCAGAAGTCGGACGCAGTTCCGCACCCGACATGTCCTGGTATCCGTAATCGAAACTCAACAAACCCCTGTTGCCAAAAACCAGGGCCATGCTTCCCGTATATCGGGCAGGTGTTTTGACTGTATAGCCCTGATACAGGTTCACGATGTTGAAATCGATAAAAGTGATATCCGGATTCTTATCGGGAAAATCGCTGTTTACCCGCTGGGAAAAGTCATCCGAAAGGTCATACCAGGTTGGAGACTGGTAACTGGCCCCCAGGCGGACGATCTCCCCGAGTTTCGCTATGGCACCCAGACCAAAAGAGAAACCTCCTCCCCGGGTCTGCAGAAAATTGTCGAACAGACCGGATTGAATAAGGGAAGTGGGGTCGTACCCGCTTTCCGTCAGGGTGGTAACCCGTTCATACAGGACGGAATGAAAATTCAGGGAAGCCCCCAGGTACAGGAAATCTTCATACTGCCCGGAAAAGTTCAGGGTGAATTTACTGTTGAATCCATTGGTCCGCTGTGTATAGTACTGATCAACCGAATTGTACGTGGCGTTTGAGAAATACTCGGTGTTGTTGTCATCTTCAAAGTCTACCGGGTCTATAAACCCGGACTGAAAACCCAGGAAAGCCTGCTGGTCCCCGAACCCCAGACTCCCCCCAATATCGAGGTAAGCGTCTTCTATAAATTCGCCGTCCCGGACTCTCAGGGGACCGAGCGGCACCCCCTGTGCAAAGGTTAGAAAATAGCGGTCAATCCCTACCTGGGAGGGCCCCCGCACCACCAGATCATTGTCGAAATTCCGGACCAGGTCATAATTGGCACTCATGGCAAGTTTTTTCCAGGGGGAGCCTCCCCTGCTCCGGAATACCCATACGCCGCCTACCTGATTGAGTTCAAAAGGGCTTCTGCGGGTTTCCGCGTAAGTACCGTTGTAAAGGGCGCCATTTTTCCGGCTGTAAACACTTCCGGTGACGCTTAACAGGCCATTGTTGAATACGGCCGATCCTGCGGGGTTGATTCCCAGGGCTGACAATTCTCCACCCAGGGCTCCAAAGGCCCCGCTCATGGCCTGGTAACGGGCCGTTCCCTGTATTTCCTCAAGACTGTACCTCAAGACATCATTTATGTTCTGGGCACTGGCAAAGCCGCATAGGCAAAGCAGGATGAAAGTGCTTATACGTTTCATTGGGATAGGTATTTCTGTTATTGAATCGGGAATTAATGATTTACGCGCCCTGAGGAACGTCCACTGGAACGCCCGCTGGAACGTCCTCCGGAACGGCTGCCAGACGAACGGCTACTCCCACCACTGCTGCGAATGCTTCCTGAAGAGCGACTGCCCCGACTGCTGCTCCGCATGCTTCCCGAGGAACGGCTGCTTCGGCTACCTGAACTCCTGAAGCTTCCTGAAGAGCGGCTGCCAGAACTCCTGTAGGACCGCGGTGAGCGTCCATAACTCCTTGAGGACCCGGAGTTTTGGTAGGTCCTTCCGGTCCGGCTGTAGATGTTTCCTGACCTGCCACTCCTGCCTGAACTATAATATCCCGGTTGGCGGGTACGGGAAGAACTGTTCTGGTAGGCCCGCTGGCGCGAACTCCTCGAGATGCCTGTATAGGTCCTGGCAGAGCGGTTACTGTTTGAATATCTCGCCGTTGAGCGATTACTCCGGCTGCTGCGATAGGCTGCATTCCGGGCCGCTGCACTCCGATTTTGATTGCTCCGCGCAGAGGCGTACCGGCTGCTGCTGTAATCCATGTTTGAACGTCCGCTGTTGGTCCGTACACTCCGCGTGTTTGCCGCCATAACAGAGCGGGCACCCAGCGCATTTATATTGTTATATCGGCCATAATAGCCTCTGCGACCGTAGGCATACCCTGCATTTCTGTAATAAGGGTATCCCCAGCCATATCCGGGATAACCCCACCCATAACCGGGATATCCCCAGCCCCAGCCATAGTAGGGATAGCCCCAACCCCAGCCGGCACCCCAGCCCCAGCCGTAGTAGGGATAGCCCCAACCCCAGCTGTTCCAGTACCAGGGGCTGTATATGCCACTCCAGTACCAGTTCATGGGATAGCCCCAGGCCCAGTTATTCCATCCCCAGCTATTCCAACCCATGCCACCATATATATTGATGGAAACGTTGCTGGCGCTGTCACCCCAGCCAGGTTGGCCTGCGTAATCGTTATTGTAGTCCTGATAGTAATTCCCCATATCCAATCCGAGGCTGTCTGCTGCCAGGCTATCTCTTTGCTGGCTCGAATAGGAGTCCACGTCAGTAAATACCTCGCTTTCCAAATACCGGTCGAGTTCCTGGGATTTCTCACCAAAATAATTCTGGTAGAAATCATCTCCGGTCCGCCGAGGGCTCGGCTGTGGATTTCTGGATTCTGTGACGACGACCCTTTCGGTGCCACCGGAATAGATTCCGTCATTGTCGTAATAGGAAGCCTGCTCATAGGAGCCACAGGCAACCAGCAGCAGTCCCATCAGTCCTGAAAAGGCGGTGAATCTTAGTTTTTGTGGGGTTATCGAGGGAATCATCACATCAAAATTAAATTGTTGAACATTTTAAAAATAGTTAGTTTTGGCCAACTATCTTCGTTACTAAAAGCGCAAGATTTGTGCCAAACTACTTTCCATGGGTAAAAACTTGACGAAACGCGCGGAGGACTACTCCAAATGGTACAACGAACTGGTTGTAAAGGCAGACCTGGCTGAAAACTCCGGGGTTAGGGGATGTATGGTCATCAAACCGTACGGGTTTGCCATCTGGGAAAAGATGCAGGCTGCCCTGGACAAAATGTTCAAGGAAACAGGACATCAGAATGCCTATTTTCCCATTTTTATCCCAAAATCCTATCTGAGCAAGGAAGCGAGCCATGTGGAGGGATTTGCCAAGGAATGTGCCGTAGTGACCCATTACCGTCTTAAAAATGCCGAGGATGGGAGCGGGATTGTGGTGGATGAAAACGCCAAACTTGAAGAGGAGCTGATTGTCCGGCCAACCTCCGAAACGATTATCTGGGACACTTTTCGCAAATGGATACAATCCTACCGGGACCTTCCGCTGAAAATCAACCAGTGGGCCAATGTGGTGCGATGGGAAATGCGTACGCGATTATTCCTGCGCACCTCGGAATTCCTCTGGCAGGAGGGGCATACGGCCCATGCTACCAAAGAAGAGGCAGTGGAAGAGGCAGAGACGATCTTGCGGATTTATGCGGAGTTCGCCGAGGCGCATATGGCAGTACCTGTTATTAAAGGGACTAAAACGAGTAGTGAACGCTTTGCAGGTGCCCTGGAAACCTATTGTATTGAAGCCCTGATGCAGGATGGAAAAGCCCTGCAGGCAGGAACTTCCCATTTCCTCGGACAGAATTTTGCCAAGGCCTTTGATGTGCAGTTCGATACCAGGGAAGGAGACCGGGATTATGTCTGGGCGACTTCCTGGGGGGTCTCCACCCGGCTTATGGGTGCCCTGGTTATGACTCATAGCGATGACAACGGTCTGGTCCTGCCGCCTAAACTCGCCCCGATTGAGGTGGTGATTGTACCGATTTACCGGGGTGAGGAGCAACTGGAGGCTATCAGTGAAAAGGTCCTTCCCGTGATGGAGGCACTGAAAAAAATGGGTATCTCCGTTAAATACGACGATCGCGACACCCACAAACCAGGGTTTAAATTCAATGAATATGAGCTCAAGGGTGTACCGGTCCGCTTGGCAATCGGGCCCAGGGACATGGAAAACGGAACTTTTGAGGTAGCCCGGCGGGATACCCTCAAAAAGGAGATCGTCCCGGCAGCGGGGATTGCGGACCATATTGCCGGACTCCTCAAGGAGATTCAGGAAAACATTTACAGGAAAGCCGCAGTTTTTCGTGATGCGCATATCACGGAAGTGGATACGTACGAAGAGTTCAAAAAAGTGCTCGAAACCAAGGGTGGGTTCCTGTCGGCACACTGGGATGGAACAGACGAAACGGAAGAGCGGATCAAGGAGGAAACCAAGGCCACTATCCGCTGTATTCCGCTCGACCCAAAAGAGGCACCCGGAAAGTGCATTCTCACTGGCAAACCCTCCCCATACCGGGTCCTGTTTGCCAAGGCATACTAGGACGAAAAAAAGCGCAGGAGTTGTTGCGCTAGTTAAAAATAATTGTATTTTTGCACCTGCCTAATTAGGAGCGATTTAAGCTTTTGGCCTTTGGCCCGTTCGTCTAGGGGTTAGGAC
>JARRQA010000139.1:0-7641 GCA_037382325.1 Robiginitalea sp. | reverse complement strand
CCACCGGGCATCCCACCGCCAGGGCAGAGGCCGTATCTCCCCCTGCTGTTGAAAAGGCAAAGGGAAAATTACTGGCCCCGAAGACCGCGACGGGCCCCAGGGGGAACAGGCATTTTCGGATATCGGGTTTGGGAACGGGCCGGCGATCCGGCAGGGCGGTATCTATACGGGCCATGTGCCAGGATCCCTCCTTAGCCAGAGCTGCAAAGGCCCGAAGCTGACCCGTGGTTCGACCCAACTCGCCCCTGGCCCGGCCTTCCGGAAGGCCGGATTCCATCATATAGACCTCCACCAGGTCCGTTGTAACGGCTTCGAGCTTTGCCGCTATCGCATTCAGGAATTCCGCCCTCCGCTCCCCCGGAAGGGCCCTGTAGGTGGGGAAGGCGGCCGCTGCCAGTTCTACAGCTTTTTGGATTTCATCCCCGGTAGGTTCCCGGAATTCCCATGGGGTGGGTTTTCCATCCCGAGGGTTCGAAGTGCGGAAGCTCTTTTGTCCCTGTTTGGATTCTTTAGTGGCGATCAGTTGTGCGCCGGTGATAGGGTTTTGCATGGGTTTGAATTAATTTTTTTGGTGGGTGGGAGGGGGGATCCCCTACTCTGCCGCTCTACAATAAATCAAGGTATTCCGGGAGCTTCGGACGGCCCTTAAGGGATTTCTCAATAATCGATATGACCCGATCGCGCTCAGACCCGCCCAGCGGAAGGCGGGGCGGACGGACATGTTCCGAACCAAGGCCTGTCAGGGATTCCGCCAGTTTGATATTCTGAACCAGTTGCGGGTTGATATCCAGTTCCAGCAGGGGCATAAACCAACGGTAGATCTCCAGGGCGCTGTCCACTTTCCCGGCCCTTGTCAGGGCATATACGGCGACGGTTTCACGCGGAAAGGCACACACCAGTCCGGCCACCCAGCCATCGGCTCCCATCAGGAGGCTTTCCATCGCCAGGGTATCTACCCCACAAAGGATTTTCAACCGTTCCCCGAAGTGGTTTCGAAGCCGGGTCACATTGGAGACATCCCGAGTGGATTCTTTCACCGCCTGAACATTCGGGCAACGATCCATCAGGGCCTCGAACATCTCCAGGGTCACCTCGGTCCCGTAATCCACGGGATTGTTATAAATCATAATGGGAAGGGAAGTACTTTCGGCAACCGACTGTAAATAGGTCAGGGCCTCGCGTTTGGTAGGTTTGTACCTCATGGGGGGCAGCAGCATCAGGCCATTTGCCCCAATTTCTTCTGCCCGCTTTGCGGCCGCTACCGCATTGCGGGTACTGGCCTCGGCGATATTCAAAACCACCGGAACCTTTCCGGACACTTGTCCCAGGGCCCTACGGGTAAGGGTCTCCTTCTCTTCCGGGGTTAGGGTACTGGCCTCTCCGAGGGTGCCCCCGAGAATGACACCACTGACCCCGGCCTCCAGTTGCGCATGGAGGTTCTTCTCAAAAAGGGCCAGGTCAAGCCGGTCGGCTTCATCGAATTTGGTTGTCAGGGCTGGCATCACCCCTTCCCACTGTATTTTCATTGTTTCTATTTGCTCCTAAATATACATATCCTAAGCAAATCTGTTCGAAGGATCCACGAGCTTTTTAAAACGATGGGATTCGGCATCGGAAACCCTAAGAAATATCCTGAAAAATGTCCTTTCTAATGATACAGATCATTTCAGGGAACTGTTATCGGTTCTAGTTTTGACAGTCGGCTGAATAATGATCAAAGTCGTATTCACAAACCCATAATAAATCAATGCCCCGGGCCGTCATTACTTAGCGCCGATGCCTTTGTGGTAATGAAGGGATATTCTGTAACAGTTGTTACTGCAGTTCCCTAAACGGGAAGGTACTTTTGGAAATGAAAAAACGATAACCTAAAATCATATATCATGGAAGACACACAAACCTTAAACCCCATGCCGCGGATCGGGGATGCTGCCCCGGATTTTGAAGCACTCACCACAAAAGGCAAAATCAAATTCTCTGAATTCGCCAAAGACAAATGGGTAGTCCTGTTCTCCCACCCTGCCGATTTTACCCCGGTATGTACCACAGAAATGAGCGGTTTTGCCACTCGCAAAAAAGAGTTTGAAGCCCTCAACACAGAGCTGATGGGACTTAGCATTGACAGCGTCCACGCCCATCTGGGATGGATCCAGAACGTACGTGAAAACACAGGAGTTTACTTCGATTTTCCGATCATTGCAGACCTCGATATGAAGGTCGCCAAACTGTATGGGATGCTGCAGCCAAACGAAAGCGAAACTGCTGCGGTTAGAGCCGTCTTCTTTATCGATCCGGAGAAGAAGATCCGCCTTATCATGTACTACCCCCTGAATGTGGGTCGGAACATGGATGAAATCCTGAGGGCACTGGAAGCCCTGCAGATTTCCGACAAACACAAAGTGGCCTTGCCGCTCGACTGGAAAAAAGGCGAAAAGGTGATCGTGCCCCCGCCCAAGTCCCTGGATGAGCTCAATGAGCGCCTGGCGGATGAAACCCTTGAAAAGGTAGACTGGTATCTGGCTAAAAAAGAAGTGGAATTAGTATCTTAGGGTTCCACCTTTAAGAATCGAGTCCGTTAATACCAACGGGCACTTGAAATTCAGGTGCCCGTTTTTAAAATAACATATATGATTATCAAACAATTTGAAGATAAACCGCTGGCCCATTATTCCTACGCCATTCTGAGCGGCGGAGAAATCGCACTGGTAGATCCCTCCCGGGATCCCGCGCCCTACTACCGGTTCGCAGAGGAAAACAACGCGAAAATCACAATGGTGTTCGAAACGCACCCACATGCCGATTTTGTGAGCAGTCACCTGCAAATACACCAGGAAACCGGGGCTACCATCTATGCCAGTAAACTGGTTGGGGCCAGTTATCCGCATCAAACATTCGACGAGGGGGACCGCCTGGAGCTGGGAGAAACCGAGTTATGGGCGCTGAACACCCCCGGGCATTCCCCGGACAGTATCAGCATCATCGCCAGAGACACTGAGGGAACTCATGCCATGTTTAGCGGGGACACTCTTTTTATAGGGGATGTCGGACGTCCGGACCTACGTGAAAAAGCGGGAAACCTCACCGCAAAGCGGGAGGAATTGGCCCGGATGATGTACCATACCGTACAGGAGAAATTCAACGACCTTCCTGATGAGACCCTGATTTACCCCGCTCACGGGGCCGGATCTCTGTGTGGAAAAAACCTCTCCTCGGATGCCTCCAGTACCCTGGGCAATGAACGCATGGGTAACTGGGCCTTTAATGTAAAATCCGAAGAGGAGTTTGTTTCAGAAATCCTCAGCGACCAGCCCTTCATCCCTTCCTATTTTGGGTTTGATGTGGATCTCAACAAGGAAGGCCCCTCCCTGTACGAACCAGCCGTGGCAGGCGTTCCATTGCGCTGGCTTCCCAAATCCCTGGAAGAAGGTATACCAGTGGTAGATACGCGGGACGAGGAAGTTTTCAAATCCGGTCACTATCCCGGTAGCATCAACCTGATGGCCCGTGATGGGGACGATAAAATCGAAACCTGGCTGGGGTCCATCATTAAGCCTGAAGAGCCCTTCTATCTGGTGATCGCATCGGTGGAAGACCGTGAAGAGGTCCTTAGCAGGGTAGCTAAAATAGGGTACGAAGGCCAGATTAAGGCGGTGGTTGTCCCAGGAGCGGATCTTCCGGTTACGACAACCCCCATCAATCTGGAGAATTTCCGCAACCACCCGGATGCCTTTACCATTGTAGATATACGGAATCCGGGCGAATTCAGGGAAGGTGCCTTCTTCGAGCATGCGCTGAACATTCCCTTGAACGAATTGCGGGATTCCATCGAAAAAATCCCTACCGACAAGCCCCTGGTGGTCCATTGCGCCGGAGGCTACAGGAGTGCGGCGGGAAGCAGTATTCTGGAGGAGGCTATCGCAGCACAACCGGTTTACGACCTGAGTGAGGCCGTGGAGGGGTTCAAGGAATCAGTTTCATGATGCCGAATCAAATCCACAGGAAAAAGCCACTCCTCCCGAGACTTAAAAAAAGAGATCACTTTCGAAAAGGAATCTTCATCTCTAGGACATACTTCTAATTGGGATGTTCTGAAATCCCGGAGGCCTTCGCTTACGGGGCCGGGATTCTAGCTTTGGATGCCATATAGATAAGAACCGGGCTGTGTGCCCGGTTTTCTTTTGGGGATTTTCAGGGGAATGATGTACATTTCACCTGAAAGATAACCTGCCCGACCCTTATGAGCTATTTCGTCATCGCCTCCATCCTTGTGCTGATCGCAGCCGTTTTCGGCTACTGGAACGTACGCTTTATAAAGTTGCCAAATACCATCGGGCTGACTGTCATCAGCATTGGCTTTACCCTCGGGGTATTTGCCCTGAGCTACATAGATGATTCCCTGCTGGAAGCGGAACGGTACATCATCACCCAGGTCGATTTTAAAACCGTTTTGCTGGATTTGATGCTGGGCTTCCTCCTTTTCGCCGGAGCCCTGCACACTGATCTTGAAAAACTCAAGACCCACCGCTGGCCCATTCTCGCCTTTGCCACCTTTGGGGTGCTCGTATCCACCTTCCTGATCGGAACGGTCAGTTATTACCTCCTGCAATTCCTGGGCATGTCCGTACCGTATATCAATTGCCTGCTCTTCGGGGCGCTTATCTCCCCTACCGACCCGATCGCCGTCCTGGGCATCCTGAAAAAAGTGGGGGCGCCCAAAAAACTCGAGATCAAGAACGTGGGGGAATCCCTCTTCAATGACGGGGTGGGGGTGGTTATCTTCCTCACCATTTTCGGTCTGGCAAAAACTCCCGGGTCGGAATTCTCTGCCCTGGAAGTGGGCAAACTCTTTGTACATGAGGTGTTCGGAGGTGTCCTACTGGGAATGGCCCTGGGTTGGATCACCTTCCAGATGATGCGGCGGATTGACGACTATGCCGTGGAAGTTATTATTTCTCTGGCAGCCGTGATGGGAGGGATTGTCCTGGCGCAGTACCTGCATGTATCGGGGCCCCTGGCCATGGTCGTCGCGGGGTTATTTGTAGGTGGCAGCCGGTCCCGTGCCATGGCCATGTCCGAAATTACGGAGACCTATGTGGACAAGTTCTGGGAATTGATCGACATTTTACTCAATACCGTCCTGTTCGTTTTAGTGGGGATGGAGATCCTGGTGCTGGACCTGGAAAAAGAATACATCGCCGCCGGGCTATTTATGATTCCTATTGCCCTGCTCTGCCGCTATGCCTCCCTCCTGCTTCCGGTACGCCTTTTTGAAAAACCCCTGGATTTTATTCCCCACACCAACCTGGTCATGACCTGGGGGGGACTCCGGGGGGCCATTTCCATCGCCCTGGCCCTGAGCCTTACCGAGGACATGTTTCGCGATCTCTTCCTCGTGGTTACCTATATCGTGGTGATCTTTTCGATTATCGGGCAGGGGCTCACGGTGGACCCGCTCATTAAACGACTTCGGAAATACTGGAATCAAAATTGAGCCCGTAGGGTGATAAATATCAGAAAAAGGCCCGTCAAAATTCCCCAACTTTGACCCTGTCGAATGCCTTAGCACATGCAAATCCCTTGCGGAAAACAGGTTATTTTGCTGGCGGGGATTTTCTTTGTCACCCTTAGTCCAGCCTTATACAGCCAACACGAGGCCCCACCCGCTGACAGGCGGCAGCACAGTATCCTGGGACCATCTCCGGGCACGTGCGAAATTACTTCATGAACACCATCAATAAGGGGGATTTAAAGGATTACTACGCCAATGCCATCGGTGGGGCCATGCGGTTCCGCTCCCATGAATTTTACGGCTTCGAATTCGGGGCGGCAGGCATTTTTACCTATAAACTGTTCTCCTCAGACCTTAACGCGGTGGACCCGGTCACAGGGGAATTTGCCCGATGGGAACACGAGCTTTTCGACGTGCTGGATTTTGATAATTTCAACGACCTGGACCGGCTGGAAGAGCTCTATGTCCGCTACAATTTTACGGGGGGAAATGTGACGTACGGCAAACTGGAAATTGAAGATACCCCCCTTGTGAACCGATCCGACTATCGGATGAAGCCCTTTGCTTTTAAGGGCATCTGGCTAAACTACGCTCCCGAGTTACACCACCGCCTGCAAGCAGCCTGGATTGACCGCATCTCCCCGAGGGGTACCGTGGAATGGTTTGATTTCAAAGAAGGGATCGGCCTTTTTGACCAGGGATTCCAACCGGATGGCAGTGAAGCGGAATACCATGAGAACACCGAATCCGAAGGTTTGGCCATGCTGGGATACCTCGGGCATTTTAAGGAATTTAATGTAGAACTATATCAATTTTACATCCACCACCTGTCTTACATCAGCTGGGCTGGGCTGGAGTATCACAAAAACGGCTGGAATGTGGGCCTGCAGTACTCGGTGCAATTCCCGGATGGTTTCCAGGAAGAACTGGAATACGAACAGCGCTACATACAGCCAGGGGAACGCGGCCAGGTACTCAGCGGCAGGGTACGTTACCATTTTGGGGACTGGGACCTTTGGGGGGCCTATACCCGTGCTTTTGACACGGGCCGCTTTTTGTTCCCGAGGGAGCTGGGAAGGGATCATTTTTATACCTCCCTGCAACGGTCGCGCCTGGAAGGATTCGGGGATACGGACGTCATTACGCTGGGAGCCCAGTTGCATTTCGGCGGGGAACACTTCACTGCAGATGCAGCCTATACCCGTTTGTTCGGGCCTGAGGTGGATTCCTTAGAATTCAACAAATACAACCTGGATTCCTATCAGCAATTCAATTTTAGTTTGGATTATGCCTTTACTGGTTTCCTGGAAGGAATGCACATGACTCTGTTGTACATCTACAAGAACAACCTGAACAACACGGAACCAGAGGTGATTTTCAACCAGAGTAATTACCACCAGTTAAACTTTGTGACAAATTTTGAGTTTTGATCCCAGCTGGGGTTGGGGGTTGAGGATAATCCACACTTCATTTACCCCTTTCTGGGGGTAGCCCCCCTCCCCTGTCTTCAATTTAAAGCCAACTCCTGCAAAACGCTATCATTGGGTTCGATGCCCAGATCAGAGCTCAGGCGCCTTTGAAAAAACCACTTATTTCCCTGTAAATTTTTCCCAAACGCCCTATGCCGATTATATCATTGTGTTTATTTCTCTTTCTTTTGCGCTATCTTGCTGATAAGAATCAAACAGGAACTCCCCGTGAAGGACAAATGGCTGGAAGAAGGATATGCACACTTTGCGGAGGCGGGCCCCGAAAACCTCAGTATCAATAAGATTGGCAAAGCCATCGGTGCCTCCAGGTCTTCTTTTTACCACCACTTTGGCGACATCCCTTTTTTTATCGATGAGCTCCTCACTGCACACTGGGAAATTTGCCAGGAGTTCGACAGACAAGCCCAAAAAAATTGCCAAAATCTTATCCCCGACCTCTACCGTGAGCTGGCAAAGCACCCCGTTTCTCTTCAATTCCACATCCAATTGTTTCGCCACCGGGACAGGCCTTCTTTTAACTACCTGTTTTTAAATACCATTGAATCAAGTGCCGGGAGTTTTGCCCTGAGGCTCTTTATCAAGCACCTCCCACTGAACCTACCTGAAAAAGATGTCTACAACCTCTGGCTGACACTTTGCGAG
>JARRQA010000138.1:499-7129 GCA_037382325.1 Robiginitalea sp. | reverse complement strand
TGGTGGCGCTGGGCAATCTTGTCCCCAATCATTTTTTATTCCTATCAATTCTGGGAAAGTTTTCAGCCCGTTGAAACCGTGGATGGCTCGGGCAACCTGAACGTTTTTCCCCTGGTCTTCCTTACCATACTCGGGGTGTTTTTGCTCTCAAAGGTGATCCGAAGAATCTTCATTAACCTGGATTATCAGGCCTTCCTGGAGGAAGAGCTCGAGAGGAGTATTGGGGAGCTGAGCAAACTCGAAAGAGGACTTTAAAGAAATAGATAAGCAAGACCTATATTCCAGGATCCGATTGGATACGTGTTTAACCGTTTTGTTTTCCGATTTCATCGGCTACTTCACGCAACAAATCCTTTAATTCTTCCCGCTGCCGCTCTTTGATCTTGACTTCGATTATTTGCTCTATTTCTTTTTGTTTTTCCGGGGAAAGCTTATCGAAATCAAGAACTTCCTCTTCTCGCTGTGATTTAAGCATCGGCCCCTCGCCTGTTAGCAGCCAGGCGACATTAAGATCCGGATAAGTTCTGAGGATATTCTCGATGACATCACTTCCGATGGAGGCTCTGTTCTTGCTCATCCGCAGTGTATAACCATTACTGGCGCCAATAGACAGATCAAATTGCCGGGCACTTAAACCGGAATATTTTATAAACTGCATGAGTCTGTCAATGGTTTTTAACATGGGTCCTGCTAAGAAGTTGCACAAAGATACATTCTTTTTAGGGTATTAGAAAATATTCTACTAATTAATTGTAAAGCCATAAAAATATAGAATAAAATTTGTATATATAGAATATAGTCTATATTTTAAGCATTCAATATTTGGTCGCCTCCCCATTTGTTAATCACTAAAAATTGTCATCTGTATGAAAACCATCAAACACGTCGAAAGGCTACAGCGTTTGCACAACCTTATTCAAATGGAATGTACCGGATCCCCCTCTCAAATCGCACAAAGACTTCGTATCAGTGAGCGAACGGTCTACTATCTTATTGAGCAATTGAGGGATTATGAAGCTCAAATAGGGTACGACCGTGGACGGAAAACCTACTTCTACAAGGATGATTTTGTGCTGGAGGTAAACTTTTCGATCTGCATCGGGAGCCACGACCAGGTAACTGAGATCCTTGAAGGCAGTTATTTCAAAAACAATAAACGGACCTCTTATCAGAAAAGTTTGTACTGAGGAGAAGTGGCTAACGCGGTTTCATCCAGACAAACGGCACGATCATTTCTTCGAGGGAAACCCCACCGTGCTGGTAGGTGTTCCGGTAATAATTGGCGTAATAGTTGTAATTATTTGGATAGGCAAAGAATAAATCATTCCGGGCAAATATGAATGAACTGCTAACGTGTATATTGGGTAAGTAAAAATCGGCCGGTCGCCTGCATTCGATGACGTCCCTGGTTTCATAGGTAAGGCTCTTCCCGGTCTTGTATCTGAGGTTCAGGCTGGTTTCCCGGTCTCCTATGACCTTTGAAGGCTGTTTGACATTGATCGTCCCGTGGTCCGTGGTGATGATCAGCTGAAGCCCGATAGCCCGTGCTTCCTGAATTAACTGCAGAAGGGGAGAGTTCCGGAACCAACTCAGGGTGAGGGAGCGATAAGCTTTGTCATTTGAAGCGAGTTCTTTTATGACTTCCATTTCGGTCTTGGCATGCGAAAGCATGTCCACGAAATTATAGACGACCACTGTCAGGTCCTTATCCCGGTATGCCTTCAGATGCTGTGTTAGTTGTTTGCCCTGTTTCAGGCTGCTTATTTTATGGTACTCCCAGTTCAGGTCCAGGCCCAATCGATTGAGCTGTGCCCCAAGAAATTCTGCTTCAAAGAGGTTTTTGCCCCCTTCATCGGTGTCGTTTTTCCACCATTCAGGATACTGTTTTTCCATTTCAAGCGGCATAAGGCCGGAGAACAGCGCATTTCTTGCATATTGGGTGGCCGTGGGCAGGATGCTGAAATAGGGAGCCTCTTCATGCTTTTTGTAATGGGTTCCCACCACGTCTTCCAGGGCCATCCATTGGTCATACCGGAGGTTGTCGATAACCACTAAAAGGGTGGGACCTTCCTTGAGGACAGGCACCACCTTTTTCCGGAAGAGGGTATGCGATAGCACAGGGGCCTCTTCTCCGGAGACCCAGTTTGGGTACTGCTTTTCGATGAATTTGCAGAATTGGTGGTTGGCCTCGGATTTCTGGGATTCAAGGATCTCAAACATCCCGCTATCCTCAATATTTTCCAGTTCGAGTTCCCAGTAAATAAGGCGCCGGTACAGGTCCGTCCAGCCCTCAAAGCTGTTTACGGTCGATAGGTCCATGGCGATCTTTCGGAATTCCTGCTGATAGGTGGCAGTGGTTTTTTCCGAGACCAGGCGGGAGTGCTGCAGGTTCTTTTTCAGGCAAAGCAGGATCTGGTTCGGATTGACCGGCTTGATAAGGTAGTCTGCGATTTTGGAACCAATGGCTTCCTCCATGAGGGATTCCTCTTCGTTTTTTGTGATCATAACCACAGGGAGGGAGGCATCGAGTTGTTTGATTTCAGTAAGGGTTTCCAGGCCCGAAAGACCCGGCATGTTTTCGTCCAGAAAAACAATATCAAAGGCCCTGTCGCGTACTGCTTCAAGGGCATCCTGGCCACTGGGGCTGGTAACTACGCGGTAATTTCGCTCCTCCAGGAAAAGGACGTGGGATTTAAGTAAGTCGATTTCGTCGTCTACCCAGAGAATTGTTATCGGTTTCATGAATGTTCGTTGTCAGGGGGGCTGTTCCCTTCCGGGGGGATTCCCGATTGATGAATTTGGCGGCATTTTTCTACCTTTAGCGAAGAAATGCCGTTGCGTTGAAGCGATCTTCCAAGCTAAAGATATTTAATGATCCAATTTACGGATTTATAAGGATTCCCAACAACCTGGTTTTTGACCTGATTTCCCATCCACATTTTCAGCGGCTTCGCAGAATTTCACAGATGGGGCTCAGCTATCTCGTATATCCAGGGGCGCATCACACGCGTTTTCACCACGCACTGGGGGCAATGCACCTTATGCAGGAGGCAATTTCCCTGCTGCGGCGGAAAGGGGTATCTGTCTCAGGGGAAGAAGAGACTGGATTGCTCTGTGCCATTCTGTTACACGATATAGGCCACGGCCCGTTTTCCCACGCTCTTGAAAACGAATTGGTGCAGGGAATCTCTCACGAGACCCTTTCGCTGAAGTTCATGGAAAAACTGAACCGGGAATTTGGCGGAGCCCTTGAAGTAGCCATTCAGATCTTCCGGGGTACGCACCCGAAGCCATTCCTGAATCAGCTCGTATCCAGCCAACTGGACATGGACCGTATGGATTATCTGAAACGGGATAGTTTCTACACCGGTGTCGCGGAGGGGAATATCAATTCAGAGCGGCTGATCACCATGCTTTCCGTTTACGACGGAAACCTTGTAGTGGATGCCAAAGGGGTGTATTCTGTAGAGAAATTCCTCATGGCCCGGCGCTTTATGTACTGGCAGGTATACCTGCATAAGACCGGTCTGGTGGCTGAGCAGCTACTGATACGGATTATTCAAAGGGCCCGGGAACTGTACCGTGAGGGGTTACTGACCTGTAATTCACAGAGTTTAGCCTACTTCATGGGGCATTCCAATAATCATGAGGATTTCAATGAAGATGCCCTGGAGAGGTTTTCCCGCCTGGACGATGTGGATGTGCTTGCCGCACTGAAACACTGGGAACAGGACAAAGACAGGGTTCTTTCATGGCTTTGCCGGATGATCCTGGAGCGCAGGTTGTTGTCCATTAAAATAAAGGATACCCCATTTCCAGAGGACAGGTTCCTCACAAAACGGGAAAAATTTCAGGAACGTACCGGATTTACCCCTCAGGAGGCATCCTACTTTGTGTTTGGGGGAGAAATCACCAACCGGGCCTACAATCAGAAACGACAAAACATTCTCATCCTGGAGAAGAATAAAAAAGTGGTCGATGTGGCCCAGCGGTCAGACCACTTAAACCTTGAAGTCCTGTCCCGTCCGGTCACCAAGTATTATATATGTTATCCGAAAAAAGAGGTATAACAATTTTTCTTACTTTTGCCCCATCCGAAACTAATTTGGTAATCCTTGGAATTCACGGCCAGTCAGATCGCAGGCATCCTCGAAGGAGATGTAGAAGGCAACCCCGAGGTTGCTGTGCATAAATTATCCAAAATCGAGGAAGGAGAAGCCGGGTCTCTGACGTTTCTGGCCAACCCAAAGTATACCCCCTTTATTTACAGTACTGAGGCTTCGATCATCATCGTCAACAGGGATTTTGAACCGGATCAGAAATTGAAGTCCACCCTTATCAAAGTGGATGACGCCTACAAATCCTTTTCCAAACTACTGGCCTACTACAACCAGGTCAAAAACACAAAAGCCGGAATTGAAAACCCCGTATTTGTTTCCGATTCTGCGCGTTATGGGGAGGGTTTATACCTCGGGGCGTTTTCATATGTCGGCAACAACGTAACCCTTGGTGCAAATGTCAAGATCTACCCCAATGTCTATATCGGGGATAATGTCAGCATTGGCGATAATACCATGGTATTCGCAGGTGCTAAAATATATTCTGAGACCGTAATTGGCAGGGATTGTGTCATTCACAGTGGCGTTATACTCGGAGCGGATGGTTTTGGTTTTACCCCGGATGAAAACGGGGAGTTCAGCAAGGTTCCCCAGACTGGGAACGTGGTGCTGGAGGACCATGTGGACGTGGGGGCGGGGACTACCATTGACAGGGCTACCCTTGGTTCCACGGTATTGAGGCGGGGGGTTAAACTGGATAACCAGATACAGATTGCCCACAACGTTGAAATTGGAGAACATACGGTTATTGCGGCCCAGACGGGCATCGCCGGGTCTACCAAGATCGGGAAATACTGCATGATTGGCGGGCAGGTGGGGATTGTCGGTCATATTGTAATTGGCGATCGCGTGAAGATTCAGGCCCAGTCCGGGATCAGCCGGAACATTAAGGATGACGAAGTACTACAGGGGTCCCCGGCCCTGAATTACGGGGATTACAATAAATCATACGTGCATTTCAGGAACCTGCCCAGGCTCGTCCAGCGGATCGAAGACCTGGAACAATCAAAAGGCGAATAGAAGCAATGACGAAGCAACGAACTATTGCAAATGAGGTAACCCTCAGGGGTGTAGGTCTGCATACGGGTGAAAATGTCAACATGAAATTTGTACCGGCCCCCGAAAACCATGGCTTCGCTTTTAAAAGAGTAGATCTGGAGGGAGAGCCCATTATAGAGGCAGATGCCAATTATGTGGTCAACACCCAAAGGGGGACAAATCTCGAAAAGCACGGAGTGAAGATACAGACCTCCGAACACGTGCTGGCCGCCCTTGTCGGAATGGAAGTCGACAACGTGCTTATCGAACTCGATTCCCCTGAGCCGCCCATCATGGATGGTTCCTCCAAGTTCTTTGTCAAGGCCCTGGAAGAGGCCGGCATCGTGGAGCAGGACGCTGACCGGGAGGTTTTCGAAGTAAAGGACGTTATTACCTATAAGGATGAAGCCACAGGAAGCGATATTACCGTTATTCCCGCTGAGGAATACCAGGTAACCACCATGGTCGATTTCGGGACTAAAGTTCTGGGGACACAGAATGCGACCCTGGAACACCTGTCGCAATTCAAAACGGATATCGCGGACGCCCCGTCTACGTGGACAAGGAGATTTCCGAGGCCACCATGAAAAAACTGGAAAAGGCTTTCAACAAGAAAAAACTTTCGGTGAAGCCCAACGGCATTCTCGACAACCTCACCCTGCATTATCCGAATGAAGCGGCCCGGCATAAACTCCTGGATGTCATCGGGGACCTGGCGCTGATCGGAACGCGTATCAAGGGCAAGGTAATTGCCAACAAGCCGGGGCATTTTGTGAATACCCAGTTTGCAAAGAAGCTTTCGAAGATCATCAAACTGGAAAAACGCAACAAGGTTCCGAAATACGATCTGAACAAGGAACCGCTCATGGACGTGGCCAAAATCATGACCATGCTGCCACACCGACCGCCCTTTTTGTTGGTGGACAAAATCCTCGAGCTGTCCGATACCCATGTGGTGGGCCTGAAGAACGTCACCATGAACGAGCCCTTTTTCGTGGGACACTTCCCGGGGGCCCCAGTGATGCCCGGGGTGCTTCAGGTGGAGGCCATGGCCCAGACGGGCGGAATCCTCGTGCTGAGTTCCGTGCCCGACCCGGAGAATTACCTGACCTACTTCATGAAGATAGACAACGTAAAGTTCAAACAGCAGGTGGGTCCCGGAGACACTTTAATCTTTAAATGCGATCTGATGTCTCCAATCCGCAGGGGAATCTGCCACATGCAGGCCTATGCGTACGCTAATGGCAAGCTCGCTTCAGAGGCTGAACTGATGGCGCAGATCGTAAAAACCAAAAATATCTGAGATGAACCAGCCGCTGGCCTACGTGCACCCGGGTGCCAAAATAGCCAAGAATGTGGTTATTGAACCCTTTGCAACCATTCACAACAATGTAACTATCGGCGAGGGAAGCTGGATCGGCTCCAACGTGACCATTATGGAGGGGGCGCGAATAGGCAAAAATTGCAATATTTT
>JARRQA010000138.1:0-465 GCA_037382325.1 Robiginitalea sp. | reverse complement strand
CGGTTGAAATCGGTGATAATACTACCATACGCGAATGTGCCACCATCAACAAGGGTACTTCGGACCGTATGAAGACCGTTATCGGGAAGAACTGCTGGATCATGGCCTATTGCCATATTGCTCATGACTGCATTGTGGGCGATCATTGTATTTTTTCCAATAACTCCACGCTGGCAGGGCATGTGACCATCGGTGAATTCGTCGTGTTGGCGGGAATGGTGGCCGTGCAGCAATTCGTTTCGGTAGGTTCCCACGCCTTCGTGACCGGAGGTTCGCTTGTCCGCAAGGATGTTCCCCCTTTTGTCAAGGTAGCCCGGGAGCCCATTTCTTATGTCGGCATAATTTCGGTCGGGTTGAGACGAAGGGGATTTACCACCGAAAAGATCCGTGAGATCCAGAACATCTACCGCATTCTCTATCAGATGAATTACAACAATACCCAGGCAGTACAAATCATCGAGGCAG
>JARRQA010000137.1:0-5765 GCA_037382325.1 Robiginitalea sp. | reverse complement strand
TTTTTTCCTTGTTGTCGTCCACTGCGGCATTTACAAGGTCATTGGCGATGGAAGACATCTCCGAAAGGGCATCCGCGGTATATTTGTCCTTTCCGCTGGCCTCCTCGGTGCTCACCACCTTTTTATAGGCTTCCACGGCGGTTTCATAGGCAGACAAATCCCCCTTGCGGGCCACATCGGTATACACTTGTCCGCGTATGTAATAGTACTCAGCCTGCAAGCGCTCGTCCGCTCCGGAAATCATTCCGGCAGCCGCATCGATACTCGCCTTGGCAGTTGCGGCATCCCCTTTCTTAAGGGCCTTTTCCGCATCGCGTATTTCAGATTTTTGTGAGAATCCGGCCAGGCCGATAAGCAAGGCCGTAAAAAATAACATTTTGGTTTTCATGAAACTGTATTTATTCGAATTAGTGTTTATCCTATTTACGAGTCATCCCCGGGTTTCGGATTATCTGCATCAAGAGCTGTGCCATCTTCGGTTTCAACTTCCATATTCAGGATATCGGTCTCATCCAGATCGTCCTCATCCTTCATGACCTTGGCAACGGCTGCAATAGAATCGTTTTCCCTAAGGTTGATCAGTTTAACCCCCTGGGTGGCCCTGCCCATAGTACGCAGGTCCTCCACACTCATGCGGATAGCGATACCCGATTTGTTGATAATCATCAGGTCATCCGAATCCGATACATTCTTGATGGCAACCAGACCGCCTGTTTTGTCCGTAATGGATATGGTCTTTACGCCTTTACCGCCGCGGTTGGTAAGGCGGTAGTCCTCGATAGGCGACCTTTTGCCATACCCGTTTTCGGAAACCACCAGGATGTCCTCGTCGAAATTGTGTACCGAAACCATGCCGATGACCTCGTCTGTCGCATCCGCAAGGGTGATGCCCCGAACCCCGGAAGCAGTCCTTCCCATAGGCCGGGTTTTGCTCTCTTCAAACCGGATGGCTTTCCCGGATTTAAGCCCGAGGAAAATCTGGCTGGAACCGGTGGTCAGCTTGGCTTCCAGCAGTTCGTCTCCCTCCCGGATGTTGATCGCGATGATCCCGTTCTGGCGGGGACGCGAGTACTGCTCCAGAGGGGTCTTTTTGACCACGCCTTTTTTAGTGGCCATGATGACGTAATGGCTGTTGACATACTCCTCTTCTTTCAGATCCCGCGTGCAGATAAAGGCCTTGACCTTGTCGTCCTGGTCGATGTTAATTAGGTTTTGTATGGCCCTGCCCTTCGAGGTACGGCTGCCTTCCGGGATTTCAAAGACACGCAGCCAGTAGCACTGCCCCTTCTGAGTGAAGAAGAGCATGTACTGGTGGTTGGTCCCCACAAAAAGGTGCTCCAGAAAATCCTCGTTCCGCGTAGCGGAGGCCTTCTGTCCCACCCCGCCCCTGTGCTGGGTTTTATAGTTGGCAAGGGGAGTGCGTTTGATATATCCCGCGTGGGAGATGGTAATGACCACCTGCTCGTCCGGGATCATGTCTTCAATGCTGAGGTCTCCTCCAACGTAGTTGATCTCAGAGCGGCGTTCATCCCCGTATTTATCCTTTACCTCCAGGAGCTCTTCCTTGATGATGTCCATCCGGCGTTCCTCCCGGGCCAGAATATCCTTAAGGTCTTCAATGGTCGCCTTGACCTCCTCGTATTCAGACCGGAGCTTGTCCTGTTCCAGGCCGGTGAGTTGTCTCAGGCGCATTTCCACGATAGCGCGGGCCTGCACTTCCGTGAGTTTAAACCGTTCGATCAGATTGGCCCTGGCCTCTTCTGCGTTGGCAGATCCGCGGATGATCTCGATCACCTCGTCAATATTGTCCGAGGCAATGATGAGTCCTTCCAGGATATGGGCGCGTTCCTCAGCCTTCCTGAGCTCGTATTTGGACCGTCTGACAACCACATCGTGCCGGTGGTTGACGAAATGGGTGATCAGGTCTTTCAGGTTCAGCAACTGCGGCCTGCCCTGCACCAGGGCGATGTTGTTTACACTGAAGGAAGACTGCAGGGCGGAGTACTTATATAAGGTATTCAGGACGATATTCGGAATGGCATCCCGTTTGAGGACATACACGATGCGCATTCCCTTCCGGTTGGACTCGTCGCGGATATCGGAAATTCCCTCTACCTTTTTATCGTTGATCAGGTCGACGGTCTTCTTGATCATATCCGCCTTGTTGACCTGATAGGGGATTTCCGTCACCACGATGCATTCTTTGCCCTGTACCTCCTCAAAATGGGCACGGGCACGCATGACCACGCGCCCTCTTCCCGTGTGGAAGGCTTCCTTGACCCCGTCGTATCCGTAAATAATCCCCCCTGTTGGGAAATCCGGGGCTTTGACATACTGGATCAGCTCGTCGATTTCGATATCCCGGTTATCGATAAAGGCAATGGTGCCATCCACGACCTCCGAAAGGTTGTGCGGAGGCATGTTGGTGGCCATCCCCACCGCAATCCCGGAGGCTCCGTTGACCAGAAGGTTCGGAATACGCGTGGGCAGTACCGTGGGCTCCTGGAGGGAATCGTCGAAGTTCAGCTGATGGTCCACCGTTTCCTTGTCGATGTCCGCCAGCATCTCATCCGCCATCTTGCGCATCCGGGCCTCGGTATACCTCATGGCCGCGGGGCTGTCCCCGTCAATGGAACCAAAGTTTCCCTGCCCGTCGATCAGCATGTAACGAAGGCTCCAGTCCTGGGCCATCCGCACCATGGTGTCGTAAACAGAAGTATCCCCGTGAGGATGGTATTTACCGAGCACTTCCCCGACGATACGGGCCGATTTCTTGTGTGCGCTGGTGGAACGCACCCCCAGTTCGTGCATGCCATAAAGCACCCTCCGGTGTACCGGTTTCAGGCCGTCTCTGACATCTGGCAGTGCACGTGACACAATGACCGACATTGAATAGTCAATGTAGGCCGATTTCATCTCATCTTCAATGTTGATGGGGATCAATTTTTCTCCTTCCGCCATATTGTCGTTTTTCTATCAGTTTATGGGGTTAAAAAATCATGCCAATATACGGAAAAACGGAGGTTTTAGGAGCAATATCGCGTCATTTATTAAAGAATTTATCAACAGAAACCACCCCCTGAAAGGTTGATAAATTAGACGTTAATTTTTTTGTAAATCCTTCTAATTTTTGTCATTTAGTTTCGCTTTAACTAATATGGGTATGGTAATTGACATTCTTAAGAATAGATTTCGTAATTTTAGATTTGATTTAAGGAGGATTTATGGATGATAATTTTTCACCAAGGGTTAAGGACGTAATCGCCTACAGCAAAGAAGAAGCGCTGCGTCTCGGCCATGATTTCATCGGGACCGAGCACCTGATGCTTGGGTTGCTCCGTGATGGCAACGGGAAAGCGATAAGCATTCTCGATGCCATGGATGTGGACCTGGACCATCTGCGAAGGAAGGTAGAAATCCTCAGCCCTCCCAACCCTAATGCCACAACCCAGCCCAAGGACAAGAAGAACCTTCACCTGACCCGTCAGGCAGAAAGGGCCCTGAAGACCACGTTCCTGGAGGCCAAGTTGTTCCAGAGTTCTTCCATCAATACCGCCCACCTGCTCCTGTGTATACTGCGCAATGAAAACGACCCCACCACAAAGTTGCTCCACAAGATGAAGGTAGACTACGACGGGGTCAAAGAACAGTTCAAAAGCATGATCACCAGCGAAAACGAAGAGGATTACGGGGACTCCCCCTCTGCTGAATCCTTCCCGAGCGAATCGGATGACGTGGGGGACAGCAAGGAAGGATCCTATTCCGGCAGCTCCTCCCAGAAAGGCAGTAAGAAATCGAAGACTCCGGTCCTGGACAATTTTGGGAGGGACCTTACACGCCTGGCAGAAGAGAACAAACTCGATCCTGTGGTGGGCCGGGAAAAGGAGATCGAACGCGTATCCCAGATCCTCAGCCGGCGCAAAAAGAACAATCCCCTTTTGATCGGGGAACCGGGCGTGGGTAAAAGCGCCATTGCCGAGGGGCTGGCCCTTCGCATCATAAATAAGAAGGTATCCCGCATCCTTTACAACAAAAGGGTAGTTACCCTGGACCTCGCCTCCCTGGTGGCAGGAACAAAATACCGTGGACAGTTCGAGGAACGGATGAAGGCCGTGATGAATGAACTGGAAAAGAATGACGATGTCATCCTGTTCATAGACGAAATCCACACCATCGTGGGGGCTGGAGGTGCGACAGGCAGCCTGGATGCCTCCAATATGTTCAAACCGGCCCTTGCCCGAGGCGAAATCCAGTGCATCGGCGCTACCACCCTGGATGAATACCGCCAGTACATCGAAAAGGACGGAGCCCTGGAACGCAGGTTCAGAAGGTCATGGTGGAACCCACTACGGTGGAAGAGACCATAGAGATCCTGAAAAACATCAAGGGCAAATACGAGGAGCACCACAACGTGAACTACACGGAGGACGCTATCGATGCCTGCGTGAAGCTCACAAACCGGTACATCACAGACCGCTTTTTGCCGGACAAGGCGATCGATGCCCTGGACGAAGCAGGGTCCCGCGTACACATCGTGAATATGGATGTGCCCAAACAAATCCTGGAGCTGGAAAAACAGTTGGAGGAGGTACGGGAGCTTAAGAACAGCGTTGTCAAGAAACAGCGGTATGAAGAAGCCGCCAAACTCCGGGACGACGAAAAACGACTGGAAAAGGATCTGGCTGTCGCCCAGGAAAAATGGGAGGAAGACAGCAAGCTCCACCGGGAAACCGTATCGGACGAGAATGTAGCGGATGTGGTTTCCATGATGAGCGGAATTCCCGTCAACAAGATTGCCCAAACCGAAAGCAACAAACTGGCGGAACTGCCCCAGCTGATCAAAAACAGCGTCATTGGGCAGGACGAAGCCGTGGCCAAGGTTGCCAAAGCTATTCAGCGGAACCGGGCGGGCCTTAAAGATCCCAACAAACCCATCGGGAGCTTTATTTTCCTCGGGCAGACGGGCGTTGGTAAAACGCAGCTCGCCAAGGTACTGGCCAAGGAACTCTTCGATTCTGAGGACGCCCTGGTGCGTATCGACATGAGTGAGTATATGGAAAAATTCGCCATCTCCCGCCTGGTAGGTGCCCCTCCCGGGTATGTGGGATATGAAGAAGGAGGCCAGCTTACAGAAAAAGTACGGCGCAAGCCCTATTCCGTCATCTTGCTGGATGAGGTGGAAAAGGCGCACCCCGATGTCTTCAATATGCTGCTTCAGGTATTGGATGACGGGGTCCTGACCGATAGCCTCGGAAGGAAAATCGATTTCAGGAACACCATCATCATCATGACCTCCAATATCGGGGCACGACAGTTGAAAGACTTCGGACAGGGTGTCGGATTCGGGACGGCCGCCAAAAAGTCCCAGGCCGATTCGCACCAAAAAAGCGTTATTGAGAATGCCCTCAAAAAGGCCTTCGCCTCTGAATTCCTGAACCGGATTGACGACGTGATTGTCTTCAACCCCCTGGAGCGGGAAGACATCCACCAGATCATCGACATCGAACTCCGGAAGCTCTACGAGCGGATCAAGGATATCGGTTATGACCTGAAGCTCACTGACAAGGCCAAGGATTACATCGCGGAAAAGGGCTTTGATAAGGAATACGGAGCAAGACCCCTCAAACGGGCCATACAGAAATATATCGAGGATGCCCTTGAGGAGGAAATTGTCAACGCGAAACTCGAGGAAGGGGACAGCATCACCATGGACCTGAACGAGAAGGAGGATAAATTGAACATCAGCATCAAAAAGTCCAGCGAGT
>JARRQA010000136.1:0-5800 GCA_037382325.1 Robiginitalea sp. | reverse complement strand
CTCCCGCAGGACTTTCAGGGATTTGCGGGTGGCCGGGTGGCGATACATATCGAGGTCCATGGCAGGGGCCACCAGCACAGGACATTTGGCAGACATATAACAGGCCAGCAGGAAGTTGTCACAAGTGCCGGAAGCCATTTTCGAAAGGGTGTTGGCCGTGGCAGGAGCAATGAGCATGAGGTCCGCCCAGAGGGCGAGTTCCACATGGTTGTTCCAGTCCGTAAGCCCGTCCTCTTCCCGGACAAAACTGTGGAGCACTTCGTTTTTGGAAAGGGTAGCCAGGGTAAGGGGAGAAACAAAATCGCCGGCGCTTTCGGTCATGACGATCCGAACTTCGGCACCGGCTTTAATCAACAGACGGGTAAGAAAAGTTGTCTTGTAGGCAGCAATACCCCCGGTAATGCCCAAAAGGATACGCTTGGAGGCCAACATCCTACTCCGGGTCTTTCTCCGTGTTGCGGTAATAGATTTTATCTTCCAGCCATTCCTGTATGGCAAGCGCGTGGGGTTTGGGGAGCTTTTCGTAAAACTTGGATACCTCGATTTGTTCCTTGTTTTCGAAGACTTCCTCCAGGCTATCGCTGTAAGTGGCGAATTCCTCCAGTTTTTCCAGCAGTTCCTTCTTGATCTCCGCATTGATCTGGGAGGCTCGCTTGGACACTATGGAAATAGCCTCGTAGATGTTGTCCGTCTTTTCATCGAACTCATGCCGGTTGATAGTGACCGTAGTGATCGGCGCTTTGGAATTTTTAAGATCGTTCATATTCATTTTGCCAGTTTTTCAAGTTGCTGATATGCTTTTAGTTCCTCCTGAAGTTGTTCGTACTGCTTTTGGGCATCCTCGGAGAATTCCGTCTCGGGAAAATTCCGAATCAGATCTTTATAGGCGTCCAGGGCTTCATCCAGCCGCTCCTTCCGCTTGCTGAAAGTACTGTTGACAGCCAGGGTGGTCGCAGCGCTGAACCTTAAAAAGTAGGCTTCTTCCCGATAAACGGAACCCGGACTTTCGGAAATAAAATTATCCAGGGCTGCAATGGCTGAAATATTATAATCAAGTACGTAATACTTGCCCAGTTTAACAAATTGCTTGGCAATTTCAAAGGCCTTTTTTTCCTTCTTGGTCGTCAATTCCCTGGCCATGGCATTCGCTTCTTCCTGGTATTCGGAATCCGGATAGGAGTTGATGAAAATTTGCAGTTTGGCCAAGGCCTTGTCGGTATCGGTCTGGTCCAGGGAGTACCGGGGGGACAGCAGGTAATAGCTTTTGGCTCCCATAAAGCTGGCTTCATCCGCCCTGTCACTCCTCGGATAGGACTTCAGGAAGCGCTCAAACTGGTAGCCGGCGAAATTATAATCCCCGATCTGGTAGTAGCTGTCTGCCAGAAAGAAAAGGACCCGTTCCCCCTGGGGCTTCCCCACGAACTGAGGGGCAATTTGCTCAAAAAGGCGGTTGGAGCGCTTGTAGTCCCCCTCATCGTATAGTTTCTGGGCGAACTCGTACTTCTTTGTAACATTCGTTTCTTTCAGCATTTTCTGATACTCACTGCACGAAGTCAGGAATAAACCGAAGATTGCGAAGATACCGTACCGGGCTAGTTTCCAAAACATTTGGCAAAAGTAGTCATATTTCACGGAATATAAAACGGATCTTTTCCGGTAAACGTACCTAAAGATGGGAAGGAACCACGTGTTTTGGCCAAACTTTAACGCAAATCCCGAATACCGAACTCGTCAGTGAGATAGCCTCCTATCCTTTCCGTCAGGGCTTCACTTGCCCGTACCAGGGGCAGTCGAACTTCCCGATGACAAATTCCAAGCTGTTCCAAAAGAGCCTTGATCCCTGCCGGGTTGCCCTCCTGGAAGATGAGTTCCAACAGGGGGATTATCCGCCTGTGAACATCAAGTGCCTCCCCTTCCCTGCCCTCGCGGGCGTGCCGGATCATGTCCGAGAAAATGCGGGGGATCCCCTGCCCAAGGACAGAGATGACCCCGGCGCCCCCCTCGAGTACCGTAGGCACAGCGGTGAAATCATCCCCGGAAATCACCAGAAAACCCTCGGGTGCCCCCTGGAGTAGGGTCCTTATTTGCTCCATGTCCCCGCTTGCCTCCTTTATTCCCAGGATATTGCCATGCGATGCCAGTTTAAGTACCGTCTCCGGTAGCATGTTGCTACCCGTCCGGCTCGGGACGTTATAGAGAATAAGCGGGAGGGGGCTGCTCTGCGCAAGCGCTTGAAAATGACGAAAAATCCCTTCCTGGGTAGGCCGGTTGTAATAGGGAGAAACCGAGAGAACCGCCTGGTACCCCTGCAGGTCTGCCCGCTGCATTTCCTGTTCCACGGCCCGGGTATTGTTGCCTCCCATACCGGCCACCAGAGGAAGGCGCCCCCGGTTCACTTCCCTGACAAATCCCAATAGTTCCTGTTTTTCGTTTGCGTCAAGGGTTGCAGACTCGGCGGTGGTTCCCATTACCACGAGGTACTCCACGCCTCCTGCAATGGCATGGTCAACCAGCCGTTCCAGTGCCTTCAGATCGGGTTTTAATGCCTCCGTAAAAGGAGTGATAAGGGCGACCCCTGTCCCGAAAAAAACTCTTTCATGTCAGTTGCTTCAAGAATAGCAGATACTTCTTCAATTCCCGCTTGAACGTTTCGAAATCAGACAGCGGGCATTGAAGGATCAGGTCGTTGTAAACCGGGTCAACCCCGGAAAACCCAATGCGCAACGCGGCCCGGCTCTTGATGCTCATCAGTTGCATCAGCAGCCTCGGCTGGTCAAAATAATTGATCAAAAGGTCGTAATCCCGGCTTAAGAATTCCAGGGCATAGCTGTTTTGGATAACACCTTTCCAGCCCAGGTCCTTGTCGGAAAAAACCGGAGTGGCATAGGGAGAATTTTTGTCATAAAACTCCCGGTAACCAATAATTTTGACCGCATTGGGCTTTAAGCCCAGGCTTTCCACCAACTCGTAAAACCGCTCTTCCTTTTTGAATTTCTCCAGATCCACAAGAATCCCGACAGAACGGATTCCGGGTTTTCTATGTATGGGAGCGGGAAAAGCCTTTAATTCCCGCTGCAGGTACTTTAAACCTGATTTGTGTTTAAATTTGTCTTTGAGCCCCTTAAAAACCATTGGTCAGAAGGTTTGCGCAAAGGTAAATGAATTCCCTGCAACCGGTATACAAACATAGCCCCTATGCACAAATTATATATAAAACTTTTTGTTATAATCATAACAATTATAGGGTTTTCTGCCTGCAGGGAACAGGGGGTGCGACTGGATGAAATCAGAACCACTCAGGTCCGGATCGACAGTACCCTGGATGAAGTGGATTCGCTGGAAGCCTTTATCGAGCCGTATCGGAAACACGTTAATGAAGCCCTGAATGCCCCGCTCTGCTATGCCCCAAAAATCCTTTCAAAGACGGATGGAAAACGAAATAGTTCCATGGGAAATTTGATGGCCGACATCATTCTGAGGCAGGCTGATAAGGTGCTCAACAGGCGGGAAAACATCCGGGTGGACATGGCCGTCCTGAATTACGGGGGTATCCGTACAGCGATTTCCAGGGGACCTGTTTCCGAACGAACCGCGTACGAGGTCATGCCCTTTGAGAATGGGCTTGTCGTGGTCGGCATGAAAGGCACCGCCGTGGCAAAAATGGTGGAATTCCTTCGGAAGGCTGAGGTCCCTCACCCTGTTTCCGGGATGAAAATCGGCCTGGATGCCATGGGGAACCTGGAATCCCTGAGTATTCAGGGCAGGCCGCTGGAGCCGGATAACCTATATTATGTGGCCACCTCCGACTACCTCATTGGAGGTGGAGACCGGATGACTTTTTTTCAGGAACACGAAGCCCTCTTTAAAACCGGTTACAAGATCCGAAATGCGATGGTAGACTATTTCCGGGAAGTGGATACGCTCCGATCCCGGGTGGACGACCGGTTTGTACAAGTTGAAAACCCATGAAACGAAGATCCTTTTTAAAAAACTCCGCCCTCGGGTGTACTGCTCTGGGCCTTTCCGGGATCGGTCTGGAGTCCTGCAGAACGGACCGCGAAAAGCACCTTACCATCTTGCATACGAACGATGTACACAGCCATATCGATCCCTTCCCCTCGGGCCATTCCCGTTTTCCAAACCTCGGCGGTGTATCCCGCAGGGCATCCCTGATTGAGACGATCCGGCGTGAAAATCCAAATACGCTATTGCTGGATGCGGGCGATATTTTTCAGGGAACCCCTTATTTCAATTTCTACGGGGGGGAACTCGAGTTCAAACTGATGAACAAAATGGGGTACCGGGCCGCCACCCTGGGCAACCACGATTTTGATAATGGGCTTTCGGGGCTGCTGGCGCAACTGCCGAATGCCGAATTTTCGTTTGTGTCTGCCAACTACGATTTTACCGACACTATTTTAGACGGCTATATCAAACCCTATGAAGTCTATGTAATAGACGGTATCCGTGTTGGGGTGTTTGGTCTGGGGGTGGAGCTCAAAGGGTTGGTACTGGAGGAACTCTATGGAGATACGGTCTATCTGGATCCGGTGGAAATCGGACAGGAGATGTCCCGTATCCTTCGGGAGGAGGAAAAGTGCGACCTGGTGGTATGCCTGTCACACCTGGGATACGCGTATTCTGATCCCAGTCGCATGAGCGACAAGGTGCTTGCAGCCGGCACGGACCATATCGACCTGATTATCGGCGGCCACACCCATACCTTTATGGAAAAGGCAGAGATTGCCAGCAACCGCTCGGGAGAACCGGTATTGATCCAACAGGTGGGTTGTTACGGCGTAAGGCTGGGCAGGGTGGACTTTTATTTACAACCGGACGGCAGTAAGGATTCAGACAGCGTTTCCATCAGCGTCTAGCAGGGCCCTGAGCAGAGATTCGAATTCGGCCTGGAGCGAATCACGCCATTCTGGAACCCCAGCCTTCCTGTACCAGTATCCGGCATTCCCGTAATCCCCTTCTTTCCGATGGAGATAGGCGTGCATCCAGGAGCCCCATGCGGTCGGAAGATCCTGTGCAATCTCATGGGCAGCCTCCCACTCCCCCCGGGCATCCCACCAGAGGGCCCTGAAGGGATCGCTCCAGGCCCGGGGCGGGGAATTCCCTTTCTGGGCAGCCTGGAAGTCTTCCCGGGATCCAGGGTCCCCGGAAAGTTTGTTTGGCTTCTCTGAAGGAGGTTGTTTCATTCCAGCATTCCTAAAAAGTCTTGTTCTGAGATGATGGGAACCCCCAGGTTTTCAGCTTTGGCCCGTTTGCTGGGGCCCATTTTGTCTCCTGCAACCAGGTAGGTGGTTTTGGAGGATACCGAAGAGGCGACCTTGCCCCCGTTGTCCTCTATCTTTTTCTTCAGTTCTGTGCGGCTCATTTCAAACACCCCGGAAACCACAAAAGTAGCCCCTTTGAGTAATTCGGTCTGTCCGGCGAGTTGTTCCTGGCTGATCTCGAACTGCAAGCCATAGGAGCGCAGGCGCTCGACCAACTCTCTTTTTATGGGATCCCTGAAAAAGTCCACTACACTCTGGGCAATCCGCTCCCCGATCTCATCCACCTGCATGAGTTCAGCTTCACTGGCCTGGATCAGCGCGTCGATATTCTTGTGTGACCGGGCCAGTTTTTTGGCGACCGTCTCCCCTACATATCGGATCCCAAGCGCAAAAAGCACCTTTTCGTAGGGCACCTTCTTGGAAGCCTTAATTCCCTCTATCAGGTTAGTGGCAGACTTTTCCGCCAGGCGTTCCAGGGGAAGCAGCGCTTCCTTCGTAAGCGTATACAGGACCGCATA
>JARRQA010000135.1:0-5854 GCA_037382325.1 Robiginitalea sp. | reverse complement strand
CAATCCGTACCTATGCCAGAAAGGGTCCAGCGGCAGGCGGTACAGGTTGCCCCGGAAATCTTAAAACAGTACGAGGGCACTTACGATTTTGTGGAGGCTGGCCACCTGATGCTCACTATCAAGCTGGAGCGGGACAGCCTTTGGGTCTATCAGAAGGGGCAGAATAACGGGGTGCTGTACCCGGAGGATGAGAAGGTGTTTTTCGGGGATCCGGCTTCCAGGGAATCCTTCGAATTCGTGTCGGACGGTTCCGGGGGATATTATGTCCTGATGGACTTTCAGGGGGTCCGCTGGAAGGGTGTGCAGGTTCCTCTTTCTAGTTCAAAGGAGTAGGTGTTGGCAAATTTTGTAAGGTAATTCTTATAGGATCTGGGAGGTCTTCATATCGCAGGCAGGGGAGGGGAACCCCCCGAATCCCCCGGTATTCAAATTACCGCTTCATTCCGCAAGGAAAAATCAGGCTATGCCCAGCCCAGACTGCGGATAAAAGCAGAAACGTTGCGTCCCAAACTTTCAGGGTTTCACTCCCCGGTTCGTTTCAACTCCAGAAAGGACTCCTGCAGCCTTCGCGTTACGGGTCCCATATCCTTTTTGTAGAGGGACGCCCCGTCGATTTCACGGATGGGGGTGATTTGCGTGCTGGTCCCGGTCAAAAAGGCTTCGTCCATATGGGGTGCCTCTGAGAGGGGAACCCCTTCCAACCGGACCGCAATACCAAGCCTATTGCAGAGTTCAAGGACCACCTGACGGGTAATCCCATCCAGAATGAATTCATCAGCCGGATGGGTGTAAACCACTTCATCTTTGACAAAAAAGACATTACAGTGGGAAGCTTCGGTAAAGATCCCGTCCCGGACAAACAGGGTTTCGTAACAATTTTGTTCCATGGCGTACTGGTTGGCCATTACGTTGCCCAGGAGGGAAGTCATCTTGATATCACAGCGGGACCAGCGAAAATCAGCCCGGGTTACTGTGGAAACCCCCTGAGATACGATATCCGGCAGGGTTTTGGGCCAGGCGTACATCATGGCGGTGGGCTGTATGCCCTCCGGATAGGAATGTTGCCTGGGAGCCACCCCTCGGGTCACCTGAATGTAGAGCATACAGTCCTTCCCGGCCAGTCCGGAGGCCTCCAGCAAGGCGGGGATTTGGGCCTGCAGGGTATCCACGTCAAAGGTGATGTCTATCTTTTTCAAACAGGTCTTTAACCGCTTCAAATGGGCATCTCCATAGAAAAACCGCCCTCCGATCTGCGCCATTACTTCATAGATCCCGTCCCCGAAGATGAACCCGCGGTCAAAAACCGGGATTTGGGCATCTTTCGAATCCAGGATCTCTCCGTTCAGGAATACTTTGGTGGGGTATGCTTTCTTGGGTTGCATAAAATTTGTTTTTAATTCTCCTGGCTTGAAAATTTTGAAAGGTTTTTTGACTCCCGGTACAGGCGGTAATAATACCAGGCGGCAACTCCCCCGATAAAGGAAAAAACCGCCAGCATCCAGAAGACATGCCGGTGCCCGGCTTCCCCAGGGGAGCTGTCCAGCAGGAACCCCATAGCGGGTCCGGCGAAGATGTCCGGGGTGTATCCCACAAGCGAAATCAGGCCGACCGCCGTCCCGGTCAGGACCAGGGGGATCCGCCCTTTTTGCATGACCGCGAAATAGAGGGAGCGTGCTGCATAGACTCCGGTGGCCACGATCAGGATGGAGATAAAAAAGAGGGCCGTGGCGGAGGCCGAGATTATACCCGTTGAGAACATCAAAGCCCCCAGGAAAGAGACAACAAAGCTCACAAAAAGCCAAAGAGTAGTTTGCGTACGGTCCGCAACCACCCCGATAAGGACCCCGATTACCGGACGGATGAAAAGCAGGAAGGTCCCCACCTGGGCAGATTCTACCTGGTTGTATTTCATCACATCCTGGGCATAAAGTGAAAAGACATCTGTGATCTTATAGCCTACGTAGGCGCAGAGGATGATGACCATCAGCAGCCATACGGAGCGCAGTCGCAGTACCTCCCTGATCTGGTGGCGCGTAATTTTTTCCAGCAGGATCTCTTTTTCCACCTTCTGGTCCAGCTTCATGAAAAACCATACCAGCACCCCCACGGCGGCTACTATCCCGGAAGAAACCAGGATCACCTGCCTGAAGGCGGCCTGTCGGTCCGCTATTGTAACCTCCCCTGGATCTGAGGTCAGGAAAAGGGAAAAAATAAAAACACCCAGGGCCCCGAAGAGGGCCCCCACCAGCCCGCGTCCTCCGTCCAGGAAGCCGAAAGCCTTTCCCTGGGAAGTAGATCCGCCCCATACCCGGGTCGCCTTGATCATGGGCGCCCAAAAAAGAAAGATGGTCGTAAAGCCCCAGTACCCGTAAAGGATCCGCAAAACGACGTACCCGGGGAAGGTGGCGTAGATCAGCCCCCCCAGCCCGGTCATCCATAGAGCTACCGCGATTAGTTTCCTTGGAGGGAACTGGTCGGCCAGAGGGCCTCCGAAAAGATAAGAGAGAAGGGCTACAATCCCATATACGGAAAAACAGAGCCCCAGCTGGGTATTGTCCAGGGAAAATGCCTCAAGGACCGTCGGCCTGAAGACTCGTGAAAGTACAAAGGGCAGGATAAAGACAGATTCCCCGGCCATAATAAGTAGCAGAAGGTAATACCAGGGGGCTTTTTTTGATGGATTTGTGTCCAGAAGATCTATTTTTAGTCCCAAAAAGGGTTACAGGTCCAAAAATAATCTTTAACTTTTAGCGCAACAATTCACATTTAAATTAACTGACCACTATGGAGAAATACATTGACAGCGAAATCACAGAGTATTGGATTCACTTTCAGTCTGGGGAGCTTAAGAAAAATCACATTTATCCACAGGCGATGATCAAATGCTATCATGAAGATGATTTTCTGGTACAGATCAATTTCTATCCCGATACCAAATCTGTGCCTCCAAACCACTACGACAAGAAGAAAAAATTAGTTTATCTCCGGTACCCTATGTCTATGTACGTCAATATCATGGATATCCTGAGGTATGAAAAACCCATCTTTTTCCGCTACAATAAGGCCCTGAACGTCGGGTTTGTCCGGACTGGAAAAGAACCTGTAGGGGAGGGGGAATACGATGCGGATTTCTAAGACGAAACCGTATTGATTCTATTTTGACTCAACATTAAAAGGGCAGGGATGCAATCGTCCCTGCCCTTTTCCTTTCCTTTAGACCTGCCGAGACACCATAATCCAGGGCTACATTCCGGCCTATTCCCGAATCACCCGGAATCCGGTGTGGACAGATTGGGAGGTGCTTTCGGCAGCGCCCGGGTCCACAAAATCATAGGCGCTGTAGTCATAGGTCTTAAGGCCATCCCCGGCCTTATAATATTCAGCCGCATTCCCCCCCAGGTCGAAGAGGAGTACTTTTTCTTTAAGTTTGACCCCGGGATGGCTTCCCACATTTTTGATAAGGGACACCCTGAGTTCCTCCAGCTTTTTCCGTAAGCCGGGCACATCCAGGGAGACGAGGTCATACCCGGCCCAGTGGTTCAGGTTGTTTTGCTCTTTAAAGTTTTTTCGCCCTGTTTTGTGCAAATTCTTTGCCTCTGCTTCATTGGGCAGTCGATAGGTATTACCTGTTTTTTGGCTCAGCCAGCCGAGGTATGCTTCCATCTCACTTTGAGACAGCCCGGTAATGGGCTCATTGGCGTGGAGGCGGTCAATGGTGTTACCCGTAAAGGCATGGTACTGGGCGAGGGTAACCTCATGGGTCCCGATGGCTATGCTGTCTTTGCCAAGGGATACCACTGAGGGGATCAGGATATTGCTTTTGATTTCGCCAATCAGGCCTTCTGACGTAATCGCTTTCTGAAGCGATATCATAGAGGCCAGGGGACTGTCTTTTTTAAAAGCTTCGTTTTCTTTTTCCTTTTCCCCGAAGAGATAGGTGTCTATCCAGGCGATCTCTTCCTTCATTTTTCGGAGCTGGTGGGTGATCTTCCTCAGGCCATGGGGCTGGCCCGGAAACCAGAGGAATTTTACAGGTGCCTGTCCTACCTGTTGCAGCCCGCGATAGTACTCCCAGCCCTGGTCCCTTGGAACGGAGCGGTCCTCACTCCCGTGGAAGATGATGGTCGGGGTTTTGATTTTTTCGATTTCGAAGATGGGGGAGTTTTCAATGTACCACTCATTGTAGTGTTTCCCTCCGGTATCATCCCAGGGGGCACCCCCGAAATAACTTTGGTCAAAGGTCACCCCGAACCGGCAGGTACCGTAGTCCGAGGTCCAGTTGATATCGCCTGCACCTGGTGCCGCCACCTTGAACATGTCCGGGTATTTCAGGGTCATCCAGGTGGTGAGGATGGCGCCGTTGGACCACCCCATCAGCCCGAGTTTATCCATATCGACCAGGCCTTTTTCCTGCAGGTGCATAATCCCGTTATAGAGATCTACCTGCTCCAGGGAATAGTAGTTCCCGTTTTTTATGGATTCAATAAATTCCTGATTGTGGGCCCCGGAGCCATGGTAATTCGGTTTCAGTACAAAGGCTCCTTTGTCTGTATAGATCTGCGGATAGGTGGACCACCGCTCCGACCATTGGTCCCGGTCAACCCCTGTGGGGCCTCCATGGATGCTGAGGATCAGCGGATATTTTTTGCCGGCCTGGTAGTCCTTCGGATAATACAGGATGCCGTTTACCGTATCCCCCCGGGCCCCCTCCCAGTAGAGGATCTCGCTTTTGGCGATGCGCTTCTTCTTTAGTTGGTCGTTCAGGGAGGTCAGAATTTTGGGATCTTCCAGAGATACCGCTCTTCGGTCTACCTTTATTTTCGCCAGATAGTACTCAGGGAGCTGCGAGGCCGTGGAATGCTGGTAGATCACCTGTCCAGTTTTTGCATGAAAGGCCTGTATTACCACATGCTCTTGCTGTTCCCCCAATTCAAAATCCTTCCACTTCCAGGAATCCCCATTTTTCTCATAATACCGGACTTTTCGCAAAGGGCCGTTGGCTAGCTGTGCGATCACATCGCCTCCATTGAGGAAGAATTCGCCGGAAAGGCCGTTTTCCCACTCCAGGGGCACTTTGGTATATCCGCCGGTAGCCAGCTCATAATAATAGAGCTCACTGATTCCCGCCCCGTTCCATTCCGGGTCCGAAGAGGTTTCTGCCGTGAAGTAAAACCCCTTTCCGTCCCTTGTGAATTTGAAGCCACGCGGGGATTGCATCCCCGTCAGTATTTTTGAGGTTTCCCCTGTCTTCAGGTTCAGCAGCACGTAGTTGGGCTTTGGGTTCCCGTCCACCCCGTAGTCCGGACTGGTGATTTCCTGGTAGACCAGGTAAGCGCCGTCCCTGGATACAGAAAAACTGGAGATTCGGTAGGCATTTTCCGTAATCCGTGTGACCTCTTTCGACTTGAGGTCAAAGGAAAAAATCCGCCTCGGGCTCCAGTGGGCTGTATCTTCTACGATGGTGGTATTGTCTTTCTCGTAGGTGATGTCATATAGGGTTTTTCCTTCCCCGGAAATGAAAAGCAACTGATGGTCATTCAGTCTTTTGGCCGAGGAGATCCCGTTTTCAAATTCGTGGATTTCCTCAGGCTCCCCCCCAAAGAAGCTGAGCTTCCAGAGTTTTTTTCCCTTGTCCCGGGTGGACTGGAAGTACAGGCTTTCCCCATTTTCGCTGAAGACCGGGTTGGACTCGCTCTCTTCGGATCGGGTCAGTTGTACCACCTTTGGCTTTTTGTCCGCCTCGTTCAGCCGGGCCAGATAGAGGTGGTTCACGAACTTGTCCTCTTTTTTAAGGCCTTTTCGCTGGGTCCAGACAACCTTGGAACCATCTTCAGAGAACTCGGGGTTGCTCACA
>JARRQA010000134.1:0-9045 GCA_037382325.1 Robiginitalea sp. | reverse complement strand
GCCCAACAGCGATTTACCCTGAGCGGCACGGTTACCGAAGCCAACAGTAACGAAACACTCATCGGAGTGAGCATCCTGGTTCCCGAACTACGGACGGGGGCAGTTACCAATGAATACGGGTTTTATTCCCTTACCCTCCCTCAGGGGACCTATGAAATCGTAATCTCCTACCTCGGTTTCCGGGAAATCCGCAGGACCATTACCTTCGACAACAGCAAGCGTGTTGACTTCCGGTTGGAGGAGGAGGCAGAGGAACTTGAAGAAGTGGTCCTGACGGAAGACGTCGAGCGCCTGGACATCCGCAAACCCCAGATGAGCGTGGCAGCACTCTCAGTGGAAACCATCAAGAAAATCCCGGTGGTGCTCGGAGAGGCCGATGTTATCAAGTCCATCATCCTCCTGCCCGGGGTAACCAATGCAGGCGAGGCTTCCTCAGGTTTCAACGTGCGAGGAGGCGCCGCGGACCAGAACCTCATCCTGCTTGATGAGGCCATCATCTTTAATTCTTCCCACCTGTTTGGTTTCTTCTCCGTGTTCAATCCGGACGCGATCAAGGATATCAAGCTTTATAAAGGGGGGATCCCTGCCCGTTACGGGGGAAGGGTCTCCTCTGTGCTGGACATTTTCCAAAAGGATGGAAACAGTAAGGAATTCCATCTGAACGGAGGGATAGGTGCAGTCGCCAGCCGGCTCCTCGCCGAAGGTCCCATTGTGAAGGACAAGGCTTCATTCCTCATAGGCGGCAGGGCTTCCTATGCGCACCTTTTCCTGCCCCTGATCGACCTGGACAACAGAGCCTATTTCTACGACCTGAATACCAAACTCAACTATCAGATCAACGAGAAGAACAGTTTGTTCCTTTCCGGGTATTTCGGCCGGGACCTCTTCAGCATCAACGATTTGTTTGTGAACACCTATGGGAATGCCGTGTTCAACTTCCGGTGGAACCATATTTTCTCAGACAAACTTTTCTCAAACCTCTCCCTGATCTATTCCGATTACTACTACGGTCTGGAACTGGATTTTGTTGGCTTCGAGTGGGATTCAGGCATTCAGAACTTCAACGTCAAGTACGACCTGAAACACTACCTGAGCGACAAATTGCAGGTCAACTACGGTCTGAACAACATCTACTATGTGTTCAACCCGGGTAAAATTATCCCGAACAGCGAAGATTCGGGGATCGTGGAGGAGCAGCTGACCAAGAAATACGCCAATGAGAATGCGCTGTATGTAGATGTTTCCCACGAAATAACCGATAACCTGAGCCTTGGTTACGGCCTGCGGGTTAGCCAGTTCAACCGATTTGGACAGGATGAATTTTACGTCTATGAAAATGACAATCCGGTAGATTTTGATCCCTTCAGCCTGGTCTATCAGGAAGCCACGCCCATTGACACCATCAGCCCCGGCAGGGGAGAAACCCTCAAAAAATTCCTGAATTTCGAACCGAGGATTTCCGCTTCCTATGCGTTTGACGAGCGGACTTCCGTCAAAGGGAGTTTCACCCGGATGGCGCAATACCTCCACCTGCTTTCCAATACCAACTCCCCTACCCCTCTGGATGTATGGACCCCCAGCGGACCCTATGTGGAGCCGCAGTTGCTCAACCAGTATGCCCTGGGCTTTTTCCGGAATTCGGAATCGGGGGAATACAGCTTTGAGACCGAGGTTTTCTTCAAAGATGTGGACAACCGCATCGACTATATAGACGGGGCAAACCTGATCGCCAATAACGCCATCGAAAGGGTGATCCTCAACGGAGAGGCCCGGGCCTATGGATGGGAATTGCTCTTGCGAAAAAACAGTGGAGCCCTTACCGGCTGGATAGCGTATACCCTCTCCCGCTCCGAACAACGAACTCCCGGAAGGGACCTGGGAGTCGCCAATGGCAGGTCCGGGATAGAGACCGGGATCAATTTCGGGGAGTGGTACAGTACGCCTTACGACAAAACCCATGATCTGACGATCTATGCCAATTACGAGCTGAACAAGCGCTGGAGTTTCAACGCAAACTTCCTCTATCAGACCGGACAACCCACCAATTATCCGGTGGGGCAGTTCCAGTTTGAAGGCCTGGTGGTTCCTTACTACGGGTTACGGAACCAGGAGCGCCTTCCGGATTACCACCGGCTGGATATTGCGGCTACCCTGAGACCCAAACCCAAGCCAAACCGAAAAATCAGGGGCGAATGGGTTTTCAGTATCTACAACGTATACAACCGGATGAACGCGGCTTCCATCAACTTCCGCCAAAACCAGGACACCGGGCGTAACGAAGCGGTTCGTACCTCAATTTTCGGGATTGTGCCCTCGGTAACCTATAATTTCAGATTCTGAGATGATGAGAAAGTGGTTGTTTCTTTTGAGCATCTGCGGGATCGGGCTGGTCGCCTGTGAAGATGTCATCGATGTGGAGGTACCCGTGGAAGATCCCCGCCTGGTGGTAGATGCACTGTTGCGGGTGGACACAACCCAGACCTTCGTCCCGGTGGAGGTCCGCCTTACGCAGACAGCAGGGTTCTTTGATGAAATCCGGCCGGTTACCGATGCAGATCAGGTGATCATCATCCTACAGGTACTGGACGAAGACGGACTGCCCACGGGCACAGGGACCAAATCCCTCACACAACTGGAAGAGGGAAGTGGAATCTACGTTCCCGACCCCAGTTTTGACGTGGACCAGCGGATTCGGGTTTCCACCGTGGTGGAGAACGACATCCTTTATACCCTGGTGATTCAATGGCGAGGACGCCGGTATGCAGCCCAGACAAAGTATATCCCTTCAGTTCCGATCGATGCACTTCGGCTGGGGGAAGGCACCCTTTTCGACGAGGACGAAACGGAGCTGGTTGTGCGATTTACGGATGATCCAGACCGGGATAATTTCTATGTCTTTGATTTCGGGTTCGGGAATTATCTCGTTACTGAAGACACCTTCTACAAAGGACAGGAGTTCGAGTTCTCCTACTTCTACGACGAGGATTTCGAGACGGGGACCGAACTGGAGGTGGGCATCCTGGGGGCCGACCGCACCTTTTACAACTACATGGATCTGCTTATCGAACAGAGCGGTGAGCTGCAGGGCCCTTTCCAGACCCCTGTGGCGACTGTTAGGGGCAACGTCTTTGATGTGACCGATCTGGACAACATTGAAAACGTGGACAATGCCAGTCAACCTGAGGTTTTCCCTCTCGGGTATTTTGCCATCGTGCAGGAATTCACCTCGCAAATCACTATCGAATAGCAAATGAAGGGTTGGGCAGCACTTTGCGGTTTGATGGTCCTGGCATTCCTGACTTCCTGTGAGGAAGTAATTGAGGTGGAGGTCCCGGATGACATCCCGCGTTTGATCGTGGACGGACTGATCCGGGTGGATGAGCAGGAGCCTTTTGTACCGGTTCGCATCGCCCTGTCTGAATCGAACAGCTTCTTCGAGGAACTCCCGGTTACCCAGGCGGAGAACATCGTGATACAGGTAGATCGTTTTGATCCGGACGGGAACCTTATCGAGGGTTTTACCTCCTCCCTGGCCGAGGAGTCGCCGGGAACGGGTATTTATATTCCGGATCCGGATGCCACCTTCGACCAGCGGATCCCGACGGTCTTCCTGAATGAAAATGTCCGGTTTACCCTCCAGATCCGCCACAAGGAACGGCAATATGTCGCCCAGACCTGGTATGAACCGGTGGTCCCCATCGATTTTTTGTTACAGGGCCGTGCCACCCTTTTCGAGGGGGACGAAACCGAAGTACTCGTCGCCTTTACAGACCCTCCAGGGAAGGGAGACTACTATCTTTTTGATTTTGCCCCCAGGGAATTCCTGGTTACCGAAGACACCTTCTACGACGGACAGTTCTTCCAATTTTCCTACTTCTACGAAGACCCGATCGAACCCGGGACCGAACTGCAAATCAGCATCATGGGGTCCGATGTGAATTTCTATAACTACATGGACCTGCTCATCGAGCAGAGCGGAGAGCAACAGGGGCCCTTCCAGACACCTGTGGCCACGGTAAGGGGAAATGTGGTCGATGTGACAGGGTTAAACAACCAGGACCGTTTTGACAATGCCGACCGGCCCGATACCTTCCCGCTCGGGTATTTTGCCGTGGTACAGGAAGAACGAAAATCCCTCACCATTCAGTGATCTCCCCGCCGGGAGAGGGCCTTAAAATATTTCCCTGCCGATTCCCGGACCAGCGTAGCGGCATGTTTCATGTTATAAGAGAGTGGTTTTTCCGGGTCGGAGACCACCAGCACGTCTTTAAAACCCTGGTCCTTAAGTTGATCTACCGGAACCTCTGATTTCCCGCAGACGGCAATTACAGGTGTTTTATGGCGGTCCCCCAGAGCGAGGACTCCCTGTATCAGCTTCCCGCTGAGGGTCTGGGAATCGATGCGCCCCTCCCCCGTGCAAATGAAATCGACCTGGTTTTTTCTCAGGTACTCCTCCACCCCGGTCAGCCCAAGCACATATTCGGTCCCGCTTATAAACCGGGCTCCGAGGAAAGCGTGCAAACCATAAGCCGTTCCGCCGGCGGCCCCGGCCCCCGTCATCTTACCGGCACGTATGCCAAGGTGCCTGCTTACTAACTGGTCAAGGTGCCTGAGGCCCTTATCCAGGGAGGAGATAGCTGCCTCTGAGGCCCCTTTTTGCTTTGCATAGACAAATGCAGCTCCTTCAGGTCCCCATAGAGGGTTGGAGACATCGTTTACAGCTATGACTTCAACGTCTCCGGACAGCTCATTTTCGGGCTTAACAATGCGTGCCATCTTTTCCAGGTTCGCTCCGACCGGATCCAACTCACGACCCTGCCGGTCCAGGAAGCGGTATCCGAATACGGTGGCAATCCCACATCCCGCCTCATTGGTGGCACTACCCCCTAGGCCCACAAACACCCTGCGGGCCCCGTGTCGGATGGCATGGGCAATAAGTTTCCCGGTACCCCGGGTATGGGTTCGCAGGGGGTTCCGCTCCGCTTCGCGAAGCAAAACCATGCCGGAGGCTGTGGCCATTTCCAGAAAGGCCTCCCTACGGGAATAATCCATCAGGTAAGGCGCGTGGATTTCCCTTCCGAGGGGATCTTCCACGGCCACTTCAATGGTTTCCACCTCCCGTACCGAACGCACGGCTTCCAGAAAGCCGTCCCCACCGTCCGAGGCGGGAAAGCCCATCAGTTCAGCATCCGGGAAAACTTCCTGGACACCAGCGGCTATTGCTGCCCGAACCTCTTCGGCTGTGAGGGAACCTTTGAACTTATCAGGGATCAGTACCAGTTTCATCCGTAGAGGGTTGGAAGTATGAAACTAAACAGAAGGATTAAGACAAAGAAACCCACCAGGAGGTAGACTTCTTTATTCCGGAATGCCTCCCAACCGGGTCGTGTCACTTCCAGGGCCGGGGCAGCCGCTTTTTTGCCGGGGAAAAGCCAGCTGACCAGGTAGGCGATCCCCAGGGTCATCAAAACGCCCGTAAAATTGAGCCAGATCCAGAAAATATGGATGCCTAAATCAATCCCCAGGATTTGCTGCATGGTCTTGCTCAGCAAAAGGTTAACCGCCACCGCCACCAGGATTCCCGCATTGATGCCCGTGCCCGTAACCCTTCGGGAGAACATCGCGAGCAAAAAGGTCACCAGTACCGGACCGTAAAAGACAGAGCCAATGGCGTTGATAATTTCGATCACCGCGCTTTTGCTTCCCCCGAAAAGAAAAGAGGCTGCCATACATACGCCACCCCAGAAGACCACCGCCCCCTTGGAGATAAGCATGTATTTCTTCGGATCCAGTTTTTTCGAACCCCGGTTAAAAAAATCCTCGACGCTAACAGCCGACAGGGAATTAACGGTGGAACTGAGGGAAGACATGGCCGCGATAAACCCATGGGGCAGGTATTTGGTGATAAAAATGGGGATCATCAGGTCCGCCTTGGTCCCGGAAGTAGCAAATTCCTCCGGGAAATACTTTGCCGTCATCGCGCTGATCTCCTGCAGGAAATCCGGGGCCAGGGTTACCAGCCCCCCTATGAACAGGCCTACCGTACAATAGAGGAGTACCACCGGGAACCGGATCAGGCCGTTGGCCAGCAGGAGTTTCCGGATGGTGTCTTCATTCCGGGCAGAAAGCATCCGCTGTGCCTGGGTCTGATCGCAGCCATAGTAGGAAACATAGAGGAAAAATCCTCCGATAAGCATGGGCCAGAATCCGTATTCCTCCCCGGTGTCGAGGCCCCAGTTGAAATCGATGACCTGAAGGCGCTCCGGGGCGAAGCCCAGTTCGGGGCCGCCGTGGGTACTCCAGAGATGCCAGCCGTAGAAAAGACAGGTCAGCAAACCGGCAAAAAGAATGATCATCTGAATGGCATCCCCCCATACAACAGCTTTCATCCCTCCCTGCCAGGAATAAATAATAGTAATAATACTGATAATCAATATGGTGTATACAAAATCGATATCCAGTACGGCCTGCAGGATGATGGCAATCGTATAGACCATCACCCCGGTACCCAGGGCACGGCTCACCTGAAACACAAGGCTCAGCAAGAGACGGGTGGACAGGCCAAAACGGCGTTCGACGAACTCGTAGATACTCACCACCCCGGACCGGAACAAAGGAGGGATCACAAAAATCATGATAAAAAGCATGGCCAGGGGGACCGCAAATTCAAAGCTAAGCCACTTCATGCCCCCGCCCAGCTTAAGCCCCACAAAGGCGGGGGCGGAGACGAAACTAATGGCAGATAGCTGTGTGGCCATGGTGGAGAGACTCAAGGGAAACCACCCCATACTGCGCCCGCCGAGGAAGTAATCGCTGGAGTCTTTGTTATCCTTGAAAAAATATCCCATCCCCAAAAAGCCCAGCAGGTAGAGCGCTACAATGGTGTAATCCAGTCCGTTCATGAGTGTTGCTGTTTGATTAAATCCAGGTATAGGGCCGCCGACCAGGAAAAATTATTTCCGCCATACCCCCTGAAAACCCCGGGTTTTAACGCCCGCCTGGGATCAAAGTATTCGTAGAAACCGCATTCTTCGATCAGCTCCAGGGTATCGGAACGGATTTGATCGGCCAGGTCCCGGAATCCATATCGCCGGAATCCATGAAAAATGAGCCAGTTCAGGTTGATCCAGACCGGGCCCCTCCAGTAGCGTTTAGGATCAAAGGCAGGGGACGTGGGATCAAAGGAGGCGCAGAGGTAGAAATCCCCCCCGGCTCCGGAAAAAGTGCCGTTTTCGAAGTTTTTATCTACTATTTCCCGGGCTGTGGCGGCATCGGGGATACCCGCGAAAAGCGGGACGAAAGAAGAGGAAGAGACCTCCTCCAGTTTTCGCTGTGCCCGGAGGTCATAATATACATAGGCCTTTTTCCCGGGGCTGTAGAGTTTTTTGTGGAAGTTGGAAAGTGCCCGTTCCTGCCAGTGCTGAAGCCGGGTTACTTCTTCCCGTTTTCCCAATAGCTTCCCCAGTCGGATAAGGCCTTCATTGGAGCGGATGAGCAGCGAATTGAACAACGGGTCCTGAACGAGGAAAGGACAGGCCGCCGCGATCCTCGAATCGTCGTAATCCCAGGATTTAAAGAGTTCTACCAGGTGGATGTAGTGCTGGTATTCCCGGTTGCTGGGACGGTTGGCTGCATCCACGTGTTGGGTATCCCGCCTGTCGAGCTGGTACTCCGGGGAATCAAGCCCCTCCCAGATGGCATCCCATACAGGGGTGTTGTCCGTTCCGGCCTCCCAGTTGTGGCAGATATAGACCAGGCCTTCCCCTTGCGGGTCCCGGGAGGTGTAGAAATATTCGTGCCACCTGTAAAGGGCAGGGAACACCTCCGCCACGAAATCAAGGAGGGTTTCCCCGGAGAGATCATATAAAAACTCCAGCACAAAACCGAGTACAGGAGGCTGGGTGATCCCGGAGGTTTTCGTCTGCGGGGCATTTGGGCTCCGCCCTACATCCCAGACCGCCGGACCGGGAAAGTAGGTCTCGGAATCATTGTGAAAGACGATATGCGGTAAAAAACCGTTTTTCCACTGGCCTTTCAGAAGGGAACGCAATTCAGCTTTGGCCCGTTCCATGTCCAGATGGCCCCAGCCAAGGGCGATAAATCCAGAATCCCAGTTCCACTGGAAGGGGTACAGCCCCTCGCAGGGGATAGTGAAGCCTTTCCGCCAGTTGTTTTCCAGGACAAGGGCGGCTTTTTCCGACAGCGTTTTTTGCATCTTCAAAGGATTTGCCCGGATAAGATAGCAATTCTTGTTATTTTTAGGTTTGCAAACTCCTTTTGCCTTGAAAACTGACCGAGACTTGCTGATCAAAGGGGTAAAACGTCTTGCCTATACCCTGGTCCTAATGTTTTCCGGGCCCATAGTCCTCTATCAGGCCTTCAAAAACCAGGAACACCCCTGGTATATTCCCGTCCTGGTTATTGGCAGCGTCCTTGCCCTTGGGGCGGTTGCCATGGGGTTCTATAGTATCAAAACCCTTGTGGACGCCCTTTTTGGCGGAAAAAAATGACCCCTGCATCGTCCCTTTAATGGTTGTCTGCCAAGGCAGGAGGTGTTATCTTTGCGCCCTTACAGTACCTGCATCATGATAAACATCAAATTACCAGACGGAAAGGTTGTCCAGTACCCGGAAGGGATCACCCCCATAGAGGTGGCAAAAGACATCAGCGAAGGGCTGGCGCGCAATGTAATCTCTGCCCGATTTAACAATCGCAAGGTCGAAACCGTTACCCCACTGGAGGAAGACGGGGATCTGGTTTTGTATACCTGGAGGGATGAAGAGGGGAAAAAGGCGTTCTGGCATTCTTCTTCTCACGTGGTGGCCCAGGCCCTGGAGGAGCTGTACCCCGGGATCCGGCTCACCATTGGACCAGCCATCGACTCCGGCTTTTACTACGATGTGGATTTCAGGGAGCACCCTATCTCGGAAAAGGATTTCCCGGCCATAGAGAAACGGGCCATGGAGATTGCACGTGGAAAACACGATTTCAGGATGCGGGAGGTATCCAAGGCCGATGCCCTTGCCTATTACCGGAAACAGGACA
>JARRQA010000133.1:0-9259 GCA_037382325.1 Robiginitalea sp. | reverse complement strand
GATGGGCCTTATTGAGATTACAGGTACTTCCTTCAAGGATGTTAGAAGAGACAATAATTACGATTTCAGAGGACGGTTCATTACCCAATCCAAAATGGATCCGAAACGTATTTATATAGATCACCAAGGTGGCCTGCGCGTTTTTTATTTTAATGAAGCCAGAAACCAGTTCATTGAAGAAACTGCGACTGAGAGATTCGTGCCTGGTTCTGGGAATATAATAGAGAAGGAGGATGGAACAATATGGATGGACACATCGGCAGATGGGGAAGTTGTCAAGGTAATCCCGAAATTTATAAATGGGAAAATGGACCTGGAAAATTCAGAATTTGTCTATTACGGAGTTGATGACGGACTACCGGATGCCGGGATGGGCATGAATGAAATTTACGGGGAGACAGTCATCTTTTCCGGGGAAAAAGAAAAGACTTATGGATATAATGCGGAACAGGATCGTTTTGAGGAGCAGAAATTCTGGTTTGATGAGTATCAGGACTGGGATCGACCGGGATCCAGGCCCATAGAAACGGCCGATGGGAAGTTGTGGTTTAATACAGGCAACGGTATCATGGTGGCTGAAAAATCAGAAAGCGGTGAAGTAACGGTTAATACGGAAACTTTTAGAGAACTAAAAAACTACAGGATTTTTACTATTTATCCAGAACCGACTAATTCAGATGGCAATCGTGTGGTGTGGTTTTCCACACCAGGTGGCGTCATTAGATACGAAGGCAAGTTGGAAAATCCGACCTTTCCAGATTTCCGGGTGAACATACGGGATATTGCTATTTCAAGTGACTCCTTGGTGTACGCTGGGAATATTGATTATCCAGAAGATCTAAAGGTAAATTACGACGATAATTCGGTTACCTTCTCATATGCCTCCCCATTATTTATAGGACAAAAGGAAATTCGTTACAGCACTTGGCTTGCAGGCTTTGATGAGAAATGGACCGACTGGACTTCCCAGACTACTAGGGAATATATAAACCTGCCTCCCGGGAATTACACTTTCAAGGTCCGGGCACAGAATATTTATGGGGATATTTCTGAGGAAGCTTCGGTCTCCTTTACAATCGTCCCTCCCTGGTACCGTACCTGGTGGGCCTATGCCCTGTATGCGGTAGGAGCACTGGCCCTGTTGTATTTTATTGTACGGGCCCGGACCCGGATTTTGGTTAACCAGCGTAAGGCCCTGGAGGCCAAGGTACAGCAACGGACCAGCGAGGTGCAGCAACGGCTCAATGAGCTGGCCACCGTGAATTCTGTAAGCCAGGCCCTTAACAACAAACTGGAACTGGACAAACTCATCGAGCTGGTAGGAAACAAGATGAAGGAAGTATTTAATTCGGACATCACCTACCTGGCGATTCTCGACAAGGAGACCAGCATCATCAACTACCCCTATCAGGAAGGAGATAATATGGCGCCCCTGAAGCTGGGCGAAGGGCTGACTTCCCGGATCATACAGACCGGAGAACCGCTTTTGATCAACAAGGATGCGGACATCGTTGCCGAATACGATAAGTACGGGCTGAAACAGACTGGAAAACAGGCGGTGTCCTACCTGGGAGTACCCATCCCGGTAGAGGACGAGATCATCGGGGTGCTCAGTGTGCAGAGTATGACGCAGGAAGGCCGGTTCAACGAGGAAGATAAGGCCCTGCTCACCACCATTGCAACGAATGTAGGGGTGGCCCTGCACAATGCGGAACTCTACGAGGAGGCCAAGGAGGCCAAGGCCCGGGCGGAGGACGCCAACGAGGCCAAAAGCGCTTTCCTTTCTACGGTCAGCCACGAGCTGCGGACCCCTCTGACCTCTGTGCTCGGGTTTGCAAAGATCATACGGAAGCGGTTGATGGACAAGATCTTCCCGGCGGTCCAGTCAGAGGATCCGAAACTCACGCGCACCATGAAGCAGGTACGTGAAAACCTGGATGTGGTCGTCTCAGAAGGGGAACGCCTGACCACCCTGATCAACGATGTGCTGGACCTGGCAAAAATCGAATCCGGTCGCATGGAGTGGAATATGAAGCCTGTTTTGATACAGGATATCATAGGCCGGGCAGTCTCCGCCACGTCTTCCCTCTTTGAGGAAAAAAAGCTCAAGCTGAAGAAAAACATCCCGGAAAAGCTGCCGCTGATCAACGGGGATGCCGACAAACTCATACAAGTAGTTATCAACCTGCTTTCCAATGCGGTTAAGTTTACCGATGAGGGAACCGTGGCAGTGGAGGCTTATCAGGACAACAATCAGCTAATCGTTGAGGTACAGGACTCCGGTATCGGGGTGGCCGAGGAAGACCGGCACAAAATTTTCGAACGGTTCCGCCAGGCTGGGGATACCCTTACGGACAAGCCTAAAGGGACCGGGCTGGGCTTGCCCATATGCCGTGAAATCATCGAACACCATGGAGGCATTATCTGGATGAAAAGTGAACTGGGCAAGGGCAGTACCTTCTTTTTCTCTGTGCCCGTAATGAGGGAAAATGGCGGCCAGCCTGTGGAACTGGACCGCATCCTGAAGAGTTTGAAAAAACAAATCAAGCATACCTCCCATAAGAAATCGGATGCAGCCCCCACTATCCTGGTGGTGGACGATGATACGCCTATCCGGTCACTGCTCAATCAGGAACTTTCAGACGCTGGCTATCACGTCAAGGAAGCCGCCGATGGGAAAGCCGCCCTGGATATGGTGCGGGTCAGCAAACCCGACCTGATTATCCTGGATGTGATGATGCCGGAAATCAACGGGTTCGATGTGGCAGCTGTATTGAAAAATGACCCGTCCACCATGGACATCCCGATCATAATCCTGTCCATCGTGCAGGATAAGGAGCGGGGGTACCGCATTGGGGTGGACCGGTACCTGACCAAGCCCATCGATACTGAAAAGCTCTTCCACGAGGTGGACGAGCTCCTGGAACAGGGCGTATCAAAAAAACGGGTGCTGGTGGTGGATGAAGACACCTCTACCGTCAGGTCGCTCACGGATGTGCTCACCGCAAGGGGCTACAAGGTGATGGAAGCAGAACCGGGAGCACTCATGGAAAAAGCTGCGGAAATCAAACCGGACATTATCATGTTGAAATCCCTGGAGGGGGTGGATGAGGACACGGTTAAGGAATTGAAATTTCAAAAAGGAATGGAGCATGTGATGTTCTTTATCTACCAGTAAAACGTATACCTGAAAAACGAATTGAACTTATGAGTAAGAAACTACTGATCGTCGATGACGAGGCACATATCCGGATGTTGATCGAGCAAACCCTGGAGGATCTGGAAGATGAAGGCGTGGAACTGCTCTTTGCCGACAATGGGGAAATGGCGCTCAACATCATAAAGGAGGAAAAGCCGAACCTGGTGTTCCTGGATGTGATGATGCCCAAGATGAACGGGATGGAGGTCTGTCAGAAGGTGAAAAAGGAACTCGGCCTGGACCAGGTCTATATTATTCTGCTAACAGCCAAAGGGCAGGAAGTGGACCGGCAGAAAGGCCTGGAAATGGGGGCGGACCGATACATGACCAAACCCTTTGACCCTGATGAAATGCTTTCGGTGGCCGAGGACATATTAAATACCTAGACCATAAACCATGCCCGCTACTACCTCCCAAAAAACCCTGAAGCATCTTCTGAAGCGAGATCCCGTATCGCGGGACCTCCTTAAGCGCCTGTGTGAAAAATTCCAGGTCGATTTCTGTATTGAAGATACCCGTCGGGCTGTGTTGTGGGGGAGGAGGGACCGATTGAAAAATTCCCTGCCCCTTGAGTTTGAGGGGGAAGCTTTGGGGACTTTCTTTTACAGTTCTGAGGAGGCCCTGCCTGTCCTGGAAGTACTCAAGGTGCTTATTCAGAAGGAGTGGGAAAAGAAAAAAATAGGCAGGGAAGTACTGGGCCTTTATCGGGAGATCAACATGATCTATGACCTGAGCGAGATGATTTCCGAGAAGATTGATGCCGAGTCTATCGCACAGGTAGCCCTGGAGGAAGCCTCCCAGATTATCAATACGACTCACGGGTTGTTCCTTATGTACGACCCGGAACAGGACAGGGTGGTGCAAATGGCGGAATTGGGGGACAACCCCAAAAGCCAGGATTACATCGAAAAGCAGAAGGAAGTGCTCAGGGAATTGATACAGAGGGGTACCTCGGGCATTGTTCCGGCTGGGAGGGTGGCGAAAAACCCTGCCTTACAGCACCTGAAAGCAGCGATGTTTGCACCGCTCAAGGTGAAGCACCACACTTTGGGGATGGTCATCCTGGGGCATCGGGATGAAGTGGAATACACAGCGGCAGATTTAAAATTGCTGACCACCATTGCCCTGCAATCCGCAACGGCCATCGAAAGCGCTCAGCTTTACCAAAAAGGCCTTAAGGAGGTTCAGGACCGGGAAGAGGCCATCCGGAAAATACACGATGCAAGTCAGAAATTTGTCCCCTCTGAATTCATCAAATCCCTGGGCAAGGCTAAGATTACGGAAGTCTTCCTGGGCGATCTGGCCGAACGGGAGGTGACGGTCGTCTTCGTGGACATCCGGGGGTTTACCACGATTTCAGAAGGTTTGAGCCCCACGGATAATTTTCTGTTCGTCAACGCTTTTAACAACCGCATGGGGCCTGTTATACGCAAGAACAGGGGTTTTATCATGCAGTACCTCGGAGACGGATTCATGGCGCTTTTTCCGGCTGGATCCCAGGACGCAATGAATGCTTCGGTGGAAATGCACAAGGTGCTTCAGGAATACAACCGGGAGCGGGCTGAGAAAAATAGGTTACCCGTTCAAATAGGCGTGGGCATGCAGACCGGGAAACTGATCATGGGCATTACCGGGGACAATGAGCGTCTCGATGCCGCCATTATATCCGATACCGTAAACACTGCGGCCCGTATTGAGGGGTTGTCCAAGCATTACGGGACTTCCATCTTATTGACAAAGGAATGCAGGGACAACCTGACACATCCGGAGGAATTTGACTTCCGCTACCTGGGGCGCGTTCAACTTAAAGGAAAGACCAGGCCCATAGACCTGTATGAATGTATTAACGGAGACGAGCAGGACTTGCAGAGGCACAAGCTTTCTAACCTCGGGACTTTTGACCATGCCATGGATTTGTATTTCAACAAGGAGTTTGCCATGGCGGCAGTTACCTTCCAACAGCTTGTGAAGCTGAACCCCGGGGACCAGCCGGCCAAGTTGTTCCTGAACCGGTCTGCCCGGCTGATTACCCAGGAGCTGGAAGACAACTGGAAAGGGGTGGAAACAATGACGACTAAATAGCACCCCTCATTTTGAAGCGCTGTTGCTGGTTTGTTTGAAATTTGATTTTATATTTGCAGTCCTATTTTGCAGGCGTGGTGGAATTGGTAGACACGCTAGATTTAGGATCTAGTGCCGCGAGGTGTGTGGGTTCGAGTCCCTCCGCCTGCACGAATGAAGGCCCATCCGGCAGGATGGGTCTTTTTTAATGCGGAGGGGCGAGAAGTTCATGACGACTTCTGGTGGCAAATCCCTTTGCTTGCTCGAAAAGAAAGAGGCGCCCCGGCGAGAGGCTTTTTATTTATTTCCTAACCGACCAAAAACTTTGTGCCTAAGGGCCCATGGGATGAGTAGACGGGTCTTTCAGCGTCGGCTTATTTTCGTCCCGGGGGGTACCAGACACACCCGGGTTCTCCCTCTGAATGGATTTTGAAAAGCAAGCCGTGTGCGGGTGAAAAAATTTAGTACATTTGCCGCCGGTTTTGTACTTTTGTACGCCCAATGACGGTGTGGCGGTCCTGATAGTCCGCTATTTTATAAACGAAGAGCATACGATTCTGATTACCATTGGCAGAAAATCTGCCCGCCAGCACCGAAACAGCCCGCCAGAACCAACAGGTTTTTTTATTTCAGGACATGTATCCAAAGCCAGCCCTCATGTGGGAATCCTTTAGGGTTGCCTTTCTGCAAGTAGCAAAGTATTTATGATCGAAGGACGATCCCTTCTTCTCTTTTGGTATCTTAGAGTGGTCGGATTGATTGCCGAATCTATGCACTCCTGAAAAACCATTTACGGCTATGAACTTTAAGATTGATTTTCTGGACCATGTCGCCATCCGGGTTCAGGATATGGAGGCTTCTGCGAACTGGTATGAAGAAGTCCTGGGGCTCAAGCGCTATCAATTACCACAATGGGGGGATTATCCCATTTTCATGCTGGCGGGAACCTCAGGAGTGGCCTTGTTTCCAGCCAGGATGCAGGATCCGCAAGTGGACCCCGCATCCCGCAATGTAAAGATCGATCATTTTGCTTTTCACGTGGGCCGGGAGGCTTTTATGCAGGCACAGCGTCACTTTGAATCCCTGGAGCAGGAATTCCAGTTCCAGGATCACCATTATTTTCATTCCATTTATACGAAGGATCCGGATGGACACACTGTGGAATTAACCACTTTGCTGGTCGAACCTGAGGATTTTTATCAGCCCTAGAGAGGATTGGTGTATTTTTGCTTTAAAACACGGGCATGTCCGAATTGGAAAAAGCAGCTGAAATCATACGGGGCGGGGGGGTTGTAGCCTTCCCCACGGAAACCGTATACGGACTGGGGGCTGATGCCAAAAACCCCATGGCGGTGGCACGTATCTTTGAACTTAAGGAACGGCCGTACTTCGATCCCCTGATTGTCCATATAGCAGATATGGATCAACTTAAAGAGCTGACTCCCCTTAGGGATCCGCGTATCTATGAACTTGCCCAGGCTTTCTGGCCCGGACCTTTAACCATGGTCCTTCCAAAATCCGATATGGTACCGGACATCGTAACCTCCGGCCTGCCAACAGTAGGGGTGCGAATGCCCGATCATCCGATGGCACAGGAGTTGATCCGAAAAGCCGGTTGCCCTCTGGCGGCACCCAGTGCCAATAAATTCGGCAAGATAAGCCCTACGGAACCCTGGCATGTCCGCAAACACCTGCCGGATGTGGATATGATATTGGATGGAGGTAAGACGCGGGTGGGGATTGAGTCTACAGTAATTGCCCTGCGCCCGGATGGGTTCCAGTTATTACGCCCCGGGGCCGTAACCCGTGACGACCTGGACCGGATCCTCCCGGAATCCTTTGATATACCAATGATGGCAGACCCGGAGGCCCCGGGAATGCTGGCCTCCCATTACAGTCCCTCCAAGCCCTTTTTTCTGTATTCCCCGGAGCTGCTTTCATCTATTGATCCTTCCGAAAGTGGGTTTATAGGGTATCAGGGAGAAGTTCCCGCTTCATTCGGAGAAGTTTTAATACTTTCTCCCAACGGGGACCTGAAGGAGTACGCCACAAAGATTTTTGGAGCCATGCACCAGATGGAAGCCTCCGATGTAAACTCCATTGTTGTGGAACCGGTCCCTGAAAAGGGGATAGGCGTTGCCATTATGGACAGGTTGCGCAAAGCTGCCCACGACTGGAAATCGGAAGAGGGAGAATAAAGGTTGCTGCCCCGACCCTAAATGGGTTTCTTTCCGGAAATGATGTTGTAAAGAATGACGACCACGGCGATCACCAGTAAAATGTGGATCAGATTGCCGGTCCCAAGGCCCGGAATGATTCCCAGCAGCCCAAGGAGCCAGGCGACAATGCATATTACGGCAACAAGCCAGAGCAAAGATCTCATGATTTTAAAATTTTTGACGGAACTGTAAGATACTAACTTTTCCATTACAGGCGGGCGTGGAATTTCAGATGGGGAGAACAGGCTGAATCCCAAATGAAAAAACCCTCCTGAAGGAGGGTGTCTATCTTTCTGGTCACGGGACCGAAATGCAATGGCTTGTGGAGAATCCTGAAAAGCTGTTATACGATTCCCAAAAGGGCCAGGATCAGGGTAATCAGTACTGCACCCAGTACCAGTATCAGTACTACTACCATAACTCTCAGGAAACCGTTCAAAACCCGGGTTCCCACGGATATATCTCTTTCCATTTTCCGAATAGTTTCCTACAAGATACTAAAAAATAAGGGGAGTTCTGGAGAGACCTTCTGTAAATCGACCAATGCCTTTATAAGCCCTACAAGGTGCATCCGGGGAAGTTGCCGGGGATCTAAATAACGTTCTGCCAGTCAAGATCGTCTAAGAAATCAGTCCTTCACCCGTCGTGAAAGCGTTTTGCTGAGGGCTTCCAGAGAGATCCCTTTGGTCTCCGGCATCATGAAATGAACAAAAAGCAACTGCAGGACCATCATAAAGGCAAAAAAGCCAAAAACAGGACCCGGCCCCACCCAGCTGAACAGCACCGGTATGGAGGAGGGAATAAGCCAGGCAAGAATCCAGTGAACCGAGGTGCCGAAGGACTGTCCGGAGCCCCTGAGGTGGTTCGGAAAGACCTCCGATATATACACCCAGATCACGGTGCCCTGACCAATGGCATGTGCCGCGATAAAAAGAAACAGGAACACCGGCACCATGATCCCTGTCCAGTTAAGTATGAATGCCGCCGCCACAAGCCCGAGGGAAATGATATATCCGAATGATCCTAAATACATCAATTGCCTTCGTCCGAGCCGGTCAATCAGGTAAATCCCCATAAGGGTGAATACCAGATTGGTAAATCCGATCCCTATGCTGCTGAGCAGGGCCGTACTTTCCCCAAGGCCAGCAGCTTCAAAAATTCGTGGGGCGTAATACAGGAAGGCATTGATCCCTGAAAACTGGTTGAAAAAGGCGATGAGAAATGCAAGCATCAGGGGAAAGCGGTATTTCTTTAAAAAGATATGTTCCCCGTGTCCTTTGGGAGGTTCAGTTTGCATCATGTCTTCATGGAGTCGGCCTACGGTAAGATCCGAACCGAGACGTTCCAGCACCTTTCCGGCTTCTTCTTCCCGCCCCCGCGTCATCAACCAGCGGGGACTCCGTGGGATTCCCAAAGCAAAGAGCGTGTAGATAACGGCGGGAAAGGCCTCGACCCCTACCATCCATCGCCAGTCATTTTCACTTATGCCGTTGAGAAGATAATTTGAAAAGAAGGCGATCAGGATTCCGAAGACGATATTGAACTGATAGAGTCCCACCAGCCGACCGCGTTGGTGGGCAGGAGCAATTTCGGAAATATAAGCCGGGGCGGCCACGGTGGAAGCCCCGATCCCCAGGCCTCCCAGGAAGCGGAAGATCCCGAAGGTTACCGGGTCATTTGAAAGGGCCGAACCAACGGCCGAAAGGGAATACAGGACCCCTATCCAAAACAGGGTTGTTTTACGGCCCAGCCGGTTGGTGGGAATCCCACCGAACATCGC
>JARRQA010000132.1:0-16481 GCA_037382325.1 Robiginitalea sp. | reverse complement strand
CCGGTACTTCTTGCTCTCCTCAAAAACCTTCAGGAGGACACGCTCATCAGCTCCCGTAAATGGTACATCCCTGCGCGCCATGGCCACCTTAGCCGCTTCAAAAGCCTTTTTGGGCAGGTACGTGCTGTAACCTGAAGTCCCTCCCCAACTGAAACTGGGTATAAAATTCCTGGGGAATCCGGCCGAAAAGATGTTGCAACTTACGCCAATGACTGTTCCGGTATTAAACATGGTATTGATGGCACACTTGCTGTGGTCTCCCATGATGAGCCCGCAAAACTGCAATCCGGTCTGATCAAAACGTTCGGAGTCGTAGTTCCACAGCCGTACTTTGGCATAGTTGTTTTTCAGGTTGGAATTATTGGTATCAGCCCCCAGGTTGCACCATTCCCCCAGGACGGCATTGCCCAGAAACCCTTCATGGCCCTTGTTGGAATACCCGAAAAGCACGGCATTATTAATCTCCCCACCAATTTTACAGTACGGTCCCGTAGAGGTCGGGCCGTAGATTTTGGCACCCATCTTTACCACGCCATGGTCTCCCAGGGCAAAGCCGCCCCGAATCATGCTTCCTTCCATAACGGTGGCTTCCTTACCGATATATACAGGGCCTTCGGCAGCATTTATAATACAATGCTCCACCGTGGCGCCTTCTTCCAGGAAGACGCGTTCTGCATGCATCACCCGGTTGGTGTCTGAAAGGGGGGCAGAATCCCTGCCCGAAGTCAACAGCTGGAAATCCGATTCCAGGGCTTCTCCGTTGAGGGAAAACAGGTCCCAGGTATGCCGGACCTCCTGATATGTTTTTGTGTATTCCTTCTTCTTGAAGCCTGCGATATCCATCTTTTTCTCCACACCGGGGCTTCGATAGGCCAGTATCTGTGTACCGTCCCAAAGCGCCTGCCCGCTGTCGAGCTCCTTAACCGCCTTTGCAAGGGAATCATCAGCAATCAAAGACCCCTTTATCAAAAGGTTGTCACCTCCGGAAGAAAGCGGAAATTTCTCCTGCAGGTATTCCTCGGTCAGATAACTGACCGACTGCCCGAGACGGCGTTCCCATTTTTCCCTCAGGGTGAGGATTCCGGTTCGGACTTCGGCCACGGGCCGGGTGTAGGTAAAAGGCAGCAAGGCCTCTCTACGGTCCCCGTCGAACAAGATGTAGTTCATGCGGTACTCTTTTAAACAAAAGTAACAAATGAATCCGGAGGTTGGCCTGCAACTGCCCACTTCACAAAAAAAGGGCAGCTCCCCGATGGAACTGCCCTTTTAATCGTCAGCGCTACAGAAGCGCAGAACTTATTTTTTCTGGAATTTCTTGTACTTGTTCTTAAACTTATCGATCCGGCCGGCCGTATCCACAAGTTTTGCTTTCCCGGTATAATACGGGTGGGAAGTCCTGGAGATTTCCAGTTTTACCAATGGATACGAAACCCCATCCACATCGATCGTCTCCTTGGTTTCGGCTGCGGATTTCGTGATAAATACATCGTCGTTGGACATATCCTTGAATGCAACTAACCTGTAATTTTCGGGGTGTATGCCTTTTTTCATGATCCTAAAAAATTTTTGCCTGCTGTTTTTCGCGGGTGCAAATGTAAGTATTTTTCTCAAAAAGCACACAGGGCTTCCCTGAAAAAAATGAATATTAATTCCTATCTTGTCCTTAGCATTTTTGAAAACACCTGACTAATAATTAAAAAGACAATTTATGGAAGCCAACCCACCCAAAACTGGTAAATTTTCATTGAACTACGGCCTGATCCTCGGAGGACTGGCAGTCATTTTCGGAGTGATGCTCTTTATGAGCGATGCCCATACCTCCCAAAGCCCTGTCAATTCCATCATCAGCATCGCCATGTCCATCGGGGTCATCTTTTGGGGAATCCTGAATTTCAAAAAGGCAAATGACGGCTATCTTACCCTCGGGCAAGCGCTGAAGCTCGGCGCGGGGATTGCCCTGGTTGCAGGTATTATTACCGTTTTATGGACCATGTTGCTCGCCAATGTACTGGATCCGGATTTCCCTTCCAAAGTTATGGATACGCGCCTTGCCGAGGTAGCCGAAGAAGCCAATATGACCCCTGAGCAGATACAGCAGCAAAAGGAAATGGGGCTTAAATTTTGGTGGTTCGGGTATCCGGTTATTCTGATATTCAACATCATCATTGGGCTGGTCATCGGACTGGTGGGAGGCCTGATCTTTAAAAAAGCACCGCCGGACTATTAAGACCAAAATCGTACTTTTGGCCAAGAATCAGTGATCCGGGCTCATGAATCTTTCCATTGTCATCCCCCTTCTCAATGAGGAGGAGTCCCTCAGGGAGCTATACCAGTGGATTGCAGAAGTAATGCAATCCAACGGCTTTTCCTATGAAATCCTTTTTATCGATGACGGGAGCACCGATGGTAGTTGGGAAATCATCCGTGAACTCACTTCCCGGCATCCGGAAGTCCGCGGCATTCGCTTTCTGAAGAATTTTGGAAAATCGCAGGCACTTCACGCCGGGTTTAAATCGGCGGAGGGAGACGTGGTTTTCACAATGGATGCTGATCTTCAGGACAACCCCGAGGAAATCCCGGCCATGTTTCGGATGATACAGGAGGATCATTACGATATGGTTTCCGGATGGAAAAAGAAGCGGTTTGATTCCCTGTTGATGAAAAACCTGCCTTCCAAACTTTTTAACTGGGCTGCCCGGAAAACCTCCGGGGTGCGGCTGCACGATTTTAACTGCGGCCTGAAAGCCTTCCGCAGGGAAGTCATAAAAACCATCGAGGTGTCCGGGGAAATGCACCGATACATCCCCGTTCTGGCAAAGAATGCGGTCGTACAACACCAGGCCCGGAAATACGGGAAGACTAAATTCGGGGGGGACCGCTTCATCAAAGGATTTCTGGACCTGATCACCATCTGGTTCGTCTCCAAATTCGGGAAACGCCCCATGCACCTCTTCGGGGCCCTGGGAGTGCTGATGTTTATCATCGGGTTTGGGTTTGCCCTCTACCTGGGTATTGACAAACTCTTCCTGAACCCTACCGGACGCCTGCTGGCTGAGCGGCCTGAATTTTTTATCGCCCTGACGGCCATGATCATCGGAACCCAGCTTTTTCTGGCCGGATTCCTGGGAGAGATGATCCTCCGGGTCCGTAAAAATGAGGATCGCTACACCATCTATGAAGCCCTGAATGTTTCCAAACCCCTGGAGAGCGTAATGGAACACTAACGGGTGTAAACAGCCCCTTGGAGAGCTGGCCGGCCAGGCCTTAGCGCTGCCGTCCCGTTTTAAATTTAATGTACCTTTGACAAAAAAGTACCCATGTCTACTTCTCCTTCAATTCTGGAAAATGCAAAATCCTGGCTTTCCGAATTCTTCGACCCGGATGTTCGAAAAGAAATCCAGCATCTGATCGACCACGATCCGGATGATTTAAAGGACCGTTTCTACAAGACGCTTGAATTCGGAACGGGTGGGATGCGCGGTATCATGGGGAACGGGACCAACCGCATCAATAAATACACTCTCGGGAAAAGCACTCAGGGATTGAGCAACTACCTTCAAAAGACCTGCGGGACAGAGGATCTGAAAGTTGTTATAGCCTATGACTGCAGGCACAACAGCCAATCCCTTGCCCGTACGGTGGCAGAGGTTTTTTCAGCCAACGGAATCCGGGCCTACCTGTTTTCAGAGCTTCGGACCACCCCGGAGCTGTCCTTCGCCGTGAGGCACCTGGGATGCCATGCCGGCGTTGTGCTGACGGCCTCCCATAACCCCCCGGAATACAACGGGTATAAAGTCTACTGGACCGATGGCGGGCAGATCGTCCCGCCCCAGGACCGGGAAATCATCGAAGAAATCAACAGACTGAACTACCAGGATATCAAGTTCGGGGCGCGAGAGGACCTCATAGAAATGATCGGTTCGGAGGTGGATGAAGCCTTTATAAATGCTTCCGTAAAAAACGGGAGTTTCGGCGCCCCGGGCAAAGAGGATCTTTCTATCGTCTTTACCTCCCTTCACGGCACCTCCATCACCGCTATCCCTGAAGTCCTCGGGAGGGCTGGCTATCCAAAGGTGACCGTAATCGAGGCCCAGGCTACCCCCAACGGGGATTTCCCCACCGTAAAGTCCCCCAATCCGGAAGAGCCGGAAGCGCTGCAAATGGCCCTTGAAAAGGGTGAAGATATCGGAGCGGATATCGTCATAGGAACCGATCCGGACAGCGACCGCCTTGGCATCGCCGTCCGCAATGCCGATGGAGCCCTGGAGCTTTTGAACGGGAACCAGACCATGGTCCTGATGACGCGTTTCCTGCTCGACCGCCAGCAGGAACAAGGACTGGAGGGAAACGAATTCATCGCTACCACCATCGTGTCTACCCCTATGATGCAAGCCATGGCAGATGCCTATGGCGTGGAGTGTAAAACCTCCCTGACCGGGTTCAAATGGATTGCCAAGATGATCCGTGATTTCCCCGACCAGCATTTCATCGGCGGCGGGGAGGAGAGTTTCGGATACATGGTGGGAGATTTTGTCCGCGACAAGGATGCGGTAACCTCCACACTGCTGGCCTGTGAAATAGCGGCCTGGGCAAAAGCCGGGGGCAGTAGTTTCTACAACGAACTAATGCAGTGCTATGTGGCCTTTGGATGTTACCGGGAACGCCTGGTTTCCCTGGTCCGCAAAGGAATGGACGGGGCTGCCGAAATACGTGATATGATGCGCGCCTTCAGGGAGGATCCCCCCAGCAGCCTCGATGGTTCCGCTATCATCCGAATTGACGACTACCAGGAATCCACCTCCCGGGAAGTCAGGCAGGGCACCACCCAACCCATTGACCTGCCAAAATCCAATGTGTTGATCTATACCACGGAAGACGGCACGCGGCTGGCAGCGCGGCCAAGCGGTACCGAACCCAAAATAAAATTCTACGTTAGCGTTTCAGGGGAAATCTCCGATCCCGGGGAGTATCCGGATGCCAAAAAAGGACTGGAGTCCAAAATGGACCGGGTACTGGAAGATCTCAATCTCAACGGATGACATATTTCAGGAAAATCCTACGGTTTGCCCTGCCCTATCGCAAGTTCGGCTTTCTGAATATCTTTTTCAATATTCTGTATGCGCTGTTCAGTGCCCTTTCCTTTGCGGCGCTGATCCCCATGCTCGACGTCCTCTTTCAACAGACCGAACCCATTACCCAAAAACCGGTCTATGAAGGGATCGGACAACTGGAACCCTACGTGAAGGGAATGCTTTACTACCAGGTCAATGCGGTGGCCGGGGAGGACCGGATGAAAGCCCTTATGCTGGTCATCAGCCTGGTGCTGGTGCTTTTTTTGCTGAAGAATGTCTTCAATTACCTGGCGATGTATTTCATCACCTTTCTGAGGAACGGGATCCTCAAGGACCTGAGGAATGCCATTTATAAAAAGATCGTCACCCTGCCGGTTTCCTTTTATTCGGAAAAGAAAAAAGGGGATGTCATTGCCCGGATTACTTCAGATGTCCTTGAAATCCAGCATTCCTTTCTCTCCATCTTGGAGCTGATCGTACGGGAACCGCTTACCATCCTCTTCACGATCGCCGTGATGTTTTTCATCAGCGTCAAGCTGACCCTTTTCGTCTTTATCTTCATTCCTTTGGCCGGGATGATCATCTCCCGTATCGGAAAGTCCCTGAAGCGAAAATCCGACCGCGTACAGGCCGAACAGGGCGCTTTTCTCTCCATTGTGGAGGAAACCCTTGGCGGACTTCGGGTGATTAAAGCCTTCAATGCGGAAAACCGCTTTATCAAGCTCTTCCGCAACTCGACCGAACGGTTCTTCCATTTCTCCAACAGCCTGCTCAACCGTCAGAACCTGGCCTCCCCAACGGGCGAATTCCTTGGGATTCTGGTTATCGGGGTCCTGTTGTGGTTTGGCGGCCGGATGGTCCTGGTGGAGCAGACCCTGGATGCCTCTTCCTTCATTGCCTATATGGGGCTTGCCTACAACATCCTCACCCCGGCTAAAGCCATCAGTAAGGCGATCTACGGGGTACGGAAAGGAAATGCTGCAGCCGAACGGGTCCTGCAGATCCTGGAAACGGAAAACCCCCTGAAAGATCCCGCCTCCGGGAAGACCAAGGAGGATTTCAATGAGGTCCTGCAACTTGAAAACATCTCCTTCCGGTACGAGAAAGAGCCGGTGCTTACTAATTTCAGCCTAAGGGTGCCCAAGGGAAAAACCGTTGCCCTGGTAGGGCAGTCCGGAAGTGGAAAAAGTACGATCGCCAACCTGGTGACCCGTTTCTACGATGTGAATGCCGGTCGGATAAGCCTGGACGGGGTGGACATCCGTGATATCACAAAAGCTTCCCTCAGGGGTTTGATGGGGCTGGTCACCCAGGACTCCATCCTTTTCAATGATACGGTGCGAAACAATATCCTGATCGGGAGAGAAGACGCCGGACAGGAAGAAATAGAGGCCGCCGCGCAGGTCGCCAATGCTCATGATTTCATCATGCAGCTTCCACAGGGGTACGACACGAATATCGGAGACGGGGGAAACAAGCTGAGTGGCGGGCAGAAACAACGGCTGTCCATTGCCAGGGCAGTGCTGAAAAATCCACCCATTATGATCCTGGACGAAGCCACTTCTGCCCTGGATACAGAGAGCGAACGCCTGGTTCAGGAAGCCCTTGAAAACATGATGCGAAACCGCACCTCCCTGGTCATCGCACACCGGCTGAGCACCATTCAGAATGCCGACAATATCGTAGTACTGCAAAAGGGCGAAATCGTGGAGCAGGGAACCCATGAGGAACTGATACGGCAGGGCGGGGTCTATCGGAAATTAGTGGAAATGCAGCAACTGGGCTGAGGCCTTCGTCTTTTCCATTTTCCGCGGGCTTTTAAACCTTTCCGGTACCACCGGGTCTAAAAAACAACAGGCATTAATGACCGAAGAATCCGTTTTAGTTGAAAAGCTCCGGGAACCAGACTCCAGGGAAGCGGCGTTCCGGGAACTGGTAGCGACCTACCAGGAACGGCTCTACTGGCATATTCGGCGCATTGTACTAACCCACGACGATACGGATGATGTATTACAGGAAACCTTTATCAAGGTCTTCCGAAACATCGATGGTTTTAAGGGGGACAGCAAATTATTTTCCTGGATGTACCGAATCGCAACCAATGAGGCGCTGAGCTTTCTTAAACGGAACGCTAAAATGCAGGGGGTGGACAAGGAGGAGGTGCACGCGCATCTGATGGAGCGGTTGACTGCAGATCCCTTCTTCGACGGGGATCAGGCGGAGCTGGAACTGCAGAAAGCCCTGGCGGCGCTTCCGGAAAAGCAACGGTTGGTTTTCAATATGAAATATTTCGAGGAGATGAAATACACTGAAATTTCGGAGGTTCTCGAGACCTCGGTAGGGGCCCTGAAGGCTTCCTACCACCTCGCGGTTAAAAAGATCCGAAAATACCTGAAAGGGCATATTCCCGATACCCCCTGATCCCGGAATTAAACCTTTTGTCCAAAATTGTATCTAAAGAATAATGCATCAGTCATCAAACAATAACGGATTCAGGACCCCGGACAGGTATTTTGAACACCTGCCTGACCGGATCATGGACCGAATTCAAAAGGACGAAATCCGGGACTCTGAAGGAAAATACGGCTTTCAGGTGCCCGAGGGATACTTTGAAGCGTTCGCCGACCGCCTTGAAAAGCGTCTGCCGGGGCAGAAAGTCCCGGTGCGCAGGCTATGGCCTGCCACCCGACTGGTCTGGATCCCTGCGGCAGCAGCCGTGATCGCCTTCCTGCTGCTGCTCATCCCGTCCCGGGAAGAAAGCAGTTTGCAGTTTGAAGACCTGACCGGGGATAGTATCGCCGAGTATCTTCAGGCGGAGGCTTTCGATTTGAGTTCCTACGAACTCGCAGAGTCCCTGCCCCTGGGTGAAATAGCCATGGAAGATGTGATGGAAAAGATGCCGGAGCAGCAGCAGATTATGGATTATCTCGAAACCCATACGGATACAGATGATGAATTTTATTTGGATCGCGATGAGTAGGAAACTAAAACAAGGACTGGTGTTTTTGGGGGCCTTTATGTTCCTCTTCATGGTACGCGCACAGGATCGCCGTAACCAGGAGCAAATCAAATCCCTCAAAATTGCTTTTTTTACCGAACGACTGAATCTGACTCCTGAAGAGGCAACTGTTTTCTGGCCGATCTACAACGACCATGAAAAAGAAAAGGAGGGTCTGAGGGACCAGCAGCGGCAGGAACTGCGTGACCGTTTCAGCAACCTTGACGAAATATCCGAACAGGAAGCCCAAAAAGCCCTGAAACGCTACCTCGATCTGGAAGAACAGGAAGAAGAACTGGATAAGGAGTTCTACGAACGGATCGCCCGTGAATTTTCGGCAGTTCGAACCCTGAAACTCTTTCAGGCCGAATGGGATTTCAGACGGCGATTACTTCAGGAATATCGCAAAAGGCGAGACAACCGGCCTTAAGCCACAAAATTCTCAAATCTCATTATCGGAACCGCAACCGGGCTATTTTCCCCTGGCCGGAGGCCACTGCAGTAGAGTCATCCACAAAGCGCAGGCTGTAGAAACCCGTTTCGGACAACTGCTTCCAGCTCTCGCCCCGGTCGCTGGAATACCACAGCTACCAGGTCCCTCCCTCCCCTTCCGGGAACATACTGAACACAACTCTTATATCCGGGAAATTTCCCGGAGGCCCTTAAAACCCAGGTGTTTCCTCCGTCTTCTGTGGCCACTTTATTTTGCGTATTGCTTTCCGGCTGGGTATAATCCCCCCCGATAGCGTAGCCGAGCTGCGCATTGTAAAAATCCATACTGTAAAGGCCCTGGGTTTCAGAATCGGTTTCCAGAGCCTGTGCCCGTATTTCCCAATGCTGCCCCATGTCCGGGGAATACAGAATACGTCCGCGGGAAGTCACGATCCAGCAGGCCGTCCCTTTGACGGCGAGGTTGGTATCACTGGCGGCAAAGGCCCCTTCTCCGGGAAGGGCCTGCGGAAGGTCCTCACAAGATACCTTTGCCCAGGTAGTGCCGCCATCCCGGGTAATCAGCATACTGAGGCACCCTTCCATGGCATCTCCTACCGCAAGGCCATTGAGGTCATCCCAAAAAGCCATGCTGTCATAGAAAACCTCCGGGTCGTGATCCCTGTAAACCAGTTCCATGGATCCCTTGTCCCCCGTTTTGTACAGCAAGGCAGGACTTCCCGCGGAAAGCAGAAAAAAATCGGTAGCGGTATGCCCCGTTGCCCGAAACTCCGGATACTCCCCCTGGTACTCAAGGCGGCGGGTACGCACGGAAAAATCCCGTGTATCCACACTGCCAAAAAGCCCTCCGCTACCTCCAAAACCCACACTGCCTGGCATAGATTCGAGCGCCCGTACCGAAAGAGAGTCCCGATACAGCACCCGGATGTCGACCTTTTTAAAGGGGGGTGCCTCCGCCTGTGAAGCACACCCCATCAGACAAAGCAGCAGGACAATTACATAAAATCTCATTTTTGTGAGTTTCAATGGTGTATAAAGATATCGTTAATCTTATCAAAACAATACCTTTGCCTGCAAATGCGATTTCACAGGAATTTGGTCGTTGGAGTCATTGAGGCGTTGGACGCGATATTCAACCAGGGTGCCTATGCGGATAAGGCCCTGGAAAGCCTGTTCAGGCAGAACCGGCAATGGGGCAGCCGGGATCGCGGCTTTGTGGCTGAAACGGTCTATGATATCGTACGATGGAAGCGCCTCTATTCAGAAATTGCCGGTATTCAGTCCCCATTCAGAACATCTGATGGCTACCAGCTCTTTGCCGTATGGGCCCTGCTGAAGGGGCATGACCTGCCCGACTGGTCCGAATTCAAAGGAATAACCGCCCGGCAAGTGCGCAAGCGGCATACTTCCCTCTCTGATATCCGGAAATTCAGGGAGTCCGTTCCGGACTGGCTGGATGCGCTTGGGGAAGAAAGTCTGGGAGCGGCATCCTGGACCCGGGAGCTGGCTGCACTCAACGAACAGGCCCGGGTAGTTCTCAGGACCAACCGACTGAAAACAACTCCGGCAGCCCTTCAAAAAGAGCTCGAATCCGAGGGGGTGGTAACAGATCTCATCCCCGGGTATCCGGATGCGTTGCAGCTGCGGGAACGCGGGAATGTCTTCAGGACCCGGGCATTCCAGCAGGGGCTGTTTGAAGTCCAGGATGCCGCATCCCAGAAGGTGGCGCCCTTCCTGCAGGCAGAACCGGGAATGCGCGTAATCGATGCCTGCGCAGGGGCCGGCGGAAAGACCCTCCACCTCTCCGCCCTGATGGGAAACAAGGGGCAACTGCTGGCCCTCGATATCTATCCCGGAAAACTGAAGGAATTGAAGAAGCGCGCCAGAAGGGCGGGGGCCTTCAATATCGAAACCAGGCTGATCTCCTCTTCAAAGGTCATTAAGCGACTTTCAAATACCGCCGACCGCGTCCTGATCGATGCACCCTGTACCGGGCTCGGGGTGCTCAGGCGAAACCCGGACGCCAAATGGAAACTGCAACCGGAGTTTGTGGAGGAAGTATGTCAGACCCAGCAGGAATTGCTGACCCGGTACAGCCTGATGTTGAAACCGGGAGGCCTATTGGTTTACGCCACCTGTTCCATTCTCCCTGCCGAAAATGAGCAACGGGTGAATGCTTTCCTGGAAAGTGAGGCAGGAAGTGACTTTCAACTTTTGAAGGAGCATCACATTTCCCCCTCCAGAGAAGGTTATGATGGCTTTTATATGGCGCAGCTTAAGCGAAAGGGCTGAGCTGTTGACAAAAAGGGCGTACTGTTGATTATTCAGCAGGCTGATTGTGGGATGAAAGTAATACCTTTGTAGGCTCAAAACCCTTACAAGCCGGCTTCTCATGATTCACTTTTTCGGAGATCCAAAATCCACCGTCTACGCCCTCGCCTGCAATTCCGAACTGAGCCCTGAAACCGTTAAAAAACTCAGCTGGCTCTTTGGCAATATGCCCAAACTGGAGATGGCGTCAGTTGACGCCTTTTTTATTGGGCCCAGGGCGGCCATGGTGACTCCCTGGAGTACGAATGCAACCGAAATCACCCAGAACATGGGGATCGCAGGAATCAAACGGATTGAGTTATACCGGCGTGCGCAGGCCTCGGATACGGATTTCGACCCGATGCTGTTCCAGAAATTCTCAGGGCTCGGACAGGACCTTTTCGATATCGCGCATGAACCCGAACCCGTACGCGATATCCATGATATTCACGCCTATAACCAGGAAGAAGGCCTGGCCCTAAGCGGAGAGGAAATCCACTATCTTGAGGAACTGAGCCAGCGCCTGGGGCGCCCGCTGACGGATTCCGAAGTATTTGGTTTCAGCCAGGTAAATTCGGAACACTGCCGTCACAAGATCTTCAACGGGACCTTCATCATCGATCACAGGGAAATGCCGGATTCCCTTTTTAAGCTGATCCGGAAAACCTCAGAAACCCATCCCAACGATATAGTTTCAGCCTACAAAGACAATGTGGCCTTCCTAAAAGGACCGGAAGTGGTGCAGTTTGCTCCCGCAAAGCCTGATGTACCAGACTGGTACCGGGAAGAGACCTTTTCTTCAGTCCTTTCCCTCAAGGCCGAAACCCATAATTTTCCAACCACCGTGGAACCCTTCAACGGAGCCGCCACGGGTTCCGGGGGAGAAATACGCGACCGGCTGGCGGGAGGCAAAGGGGCACTGCCCCTGGCCGGGACGGCCGTCTACATGACCGCCTACTCCCGCCTGGAGGATAACAGGCCCTGGGAACAACACGTCCGCGAACGGAACTGGCTCTACCAAACGCCCATGGATATCCTGATCAAGGCTTCCAACGGGGCTTCGGATTTCGGGAATAAGTTCGGGCAACCCCTTATCAGTGGATCGGTGCTTACTTTCGAACACGAGGAATCCGGTCGGATGCTGGGCTATGACAAGGTGATCATGCTCGCCGGGGGTATCGGATACGGAAAAGCCGACCAGGCCCTCAAGGATACGCCTAAAAAAGGGGATCGCATCATCGTACTCGGTGGGGATAACTACCGTATCGGGATGGGAGGAGCCGCCGTGTCCAGTGCGGATACGGGGGAATTCAGCACCGCCATAGAGCTCAATGCCGTACAGCGTTCCAACCCGGAAATGCAGAAACGGGCTGCCAACGCCATCCGGGGGTTGGTGGAAAGTGAAAAGAACCCCATCGTCTCCATCCACGATCACGGGGCGGGAGGACACCTGAACTGCCTCTCAGAACTGGTTGAGGAAACGGGCGGATACATCCATCTGGACCGCCTGCCCGTGGGGGATCCCACGCTTTCAGCCAAAGAACTGATCGGGAATGAATCCCAGGAGCGGATGGGACTGGTTATGCACAGGGAGGACATGGAATTCCTACGGAGGGTCTCCGAGAGGGAACGAGCCCCCCTCTACGAGGTGGGAGAGGTAACGGGAGACCGGCGGTTTACCTTCGCTTCCCCCACAGAAACTCCCATGGACCTGCAGCTCTCGGACATGTTCGGGAGTTCCCCAAAGACCATTATGGAAGACCGGACCGTGGATCGTGCTTACGGCGAGGTCACCTATCAGATAGAACGTTTCCACGAATACCTGGAGCAGGTATTGCAACTGGAGGCCGTAGCCTGCAAGGACTGGCTGACCAACAAGGTTGACCGGTGTGTGGGCGGGCGCGTGGCCAAACAGCAGTGTGCCGGCCCCCTGCAACTGCCATTGAACAACTGCGGCGTCATGGCCCTCGATTTTACGGGAAAGGAAGGCATAGCGACCTCCCTGGGGCACTCCCCCGTATCCGCCCTGATCGACCCGGAGGCAGGCAGCCGGAACAGCATCGCAGAGGCACTGACCAACCTGGTCTGGGCACCCCTGGAGAAGGGATTGCAATCCGTAAGCCTGTCCGCCAACTGGATGTGGCCCTGCAACAACGAAGGGGAGGATGCCCGTCTGTATCATGCGGTAAAGGCTGCTTCCGATTTTGCCATCGCACTGGGCATCAATATCCCGACAGGAAAGGATTCATTGTCCATGAAACAGAAATACCCGGACCGTGAGGTTTTGGCCCCGGGGACCGTTATTATTTCGGCAGCCGCCCACTGCAAGGATATTAAAAAGGTTGTGGAACCTGTTTTCCGGAAGGATGGGGGGCCTGTTTATTACCTGAATCTTTCAGGGGATTCGCACAAGCTCGGGGGGTCTTCCTTCGCCCAGGTCCTGGGGAAGGTCGGGAATGAAGCCCCCACAGTAACCGACCCCGGGAATTTTGCCTCGGCCTTTGAGATACTTCAGGAATGCATTGGGCAGGGCACCATCCTGGCCGGACACGATGTTGCTTCGGGGGGGCTAATCACCACCCTGTTGGAACTTTGCTTTGCCACCCCCGGAACCGGAGCCGACATTGACCTCAGCTCCCTGGGAGAACCCGATATGATCCGGTTGTTATTTTCCGAAAATGCGGGCGTTGTCCTACAGGCAAAGGATGAGAAGATCGAGAAGATTTTCCGTGAAAAGGGTATTTCCCTGCACAAAATTGGGAGGGTGACGGACCAACCGGAACTCCACCTTAAAAACCACAGGGTGAGCCTGGCGCTGGATGTCAATGCCCTCCGGGACACCTGGTACAAAACCTCCTATCTTCTGGACCGGAAACAAACCGCAGGGGACCTGGCCGGAGAGCGGTACCACAACTACAAGGAACAGCCTCTTGAGTTCCGCTTCCCTAAAAAGTTCAGGGGGAAATTGCCCAAAATCAAAACGCCCGCCGGAAGTCGTCCCAAGGCAGCGTTCGGAACGGGAAATGGCCCATGCGATGTACCTTGCCGGATTCGATGTGAAGGACGTACATATGACCGACCTGATCAGCGGACGGGAAACCCTGGAAGACATCCGCTTTATCGGAGCCGTCGGCGGTTTTTCCAACTCAGACGTGCTGGGGAGTGCCAAGGGATGGGCCGGGGCCTTCAAATACAATGAGAAGGCACGGCAGGCGCTTCGAAATTTTTTCAGCCGCCCGGATACCCTTTCCATCGGGATATGCAACGGGTGCCAACTCTTTATGGAACTGGATTTGATACATCCGGACCACGAAACCCACGGGAAGATGACCTTTAACGATTCCCACAAGCACGAGAGCAGTTTTACCTCTGTGAAGATCGGTAAAAACCGTTCGGTCATGCTCTCCGGACTGGCGGGCAGCACCCTGGGCGTCTGGATTTCCCACGGGGAAGGCAAATTCGACCTCCCCTACTCCAGGGACCGGTATAACATCGTGGGAACCTATGGGTATGAGGGATATCCCGCCAACCCCAATGGCAGTGACTACAATACGGCTATGCTCTGTGACGACAGCGGGCGCCACCTGGTGACCATGCCGCATATCGAGCGGTCCATCTTCCCCTGGAACTGGGCCTGGTATGATCTCAGCCGGAAAGACGAAGTATCGCCCTGGCTGGAGGCCTTTGTCAACGCACGGGAGTGGATTGAATCCCATAAATAAGTGACATGTGGCCTTAGGTGTGTTGGCATATCCCGAATGGAATCGCAAGGATTTCGAACGGATCCAGGATTTTCGGAAAGCCCACGATGAACTCTATTATCAGGTGGTGCAACCCCACTTCGCCTTTGTGTTCCCTATGGAGGGTATTGGGAAGGAGGCATTTCTAAACGAGGCTAAAAAACAAAGTCAGGGGTTCGAACCAATTGATTTTGAGATCCGGTGTGCCACTATCAACAAGGATGCCTTTCTGCCCTATTACCATCTACTGTTGGTTCCTGAAAAAGGATACAGTCAGGTGGTTCGGCTGCACGATCGGCTATACAGCGATCTTTTCCGTTCCCACCTTCGGCTTGACATTGATTTTATCCCCCATGTTGGGATCGCCAATTCTCAAGACCCGGTTTTGGTAAAGCAATGGGTAGATAGCTGGAACCAGGAGTTGTTTTGCATGCGAGGCAGGATGGCATCCCTCACGGTCATCGAATACAGCAAAGGGATCCTGAATGACCTGCATACGCTTCGGCTCGGATAGTTCCTGAGCCTGTATCGCCTTCAAGAATCCCCAACCCCATGGCGAATCCAGGTAACTGGATACCGGGGAATTTGTTTACATTTAGGGATACCGACCAAAATTTGCTACCCCATGAAAAATCGTCTTGTCTTACTCGTTGTTGCCGCCTTTTTCACCTGCCTGATGCAGGGTTACGGCCAGTTCGACCTGGAAGCCGTCCTCGGGGCGCCATATACGGAATCCCTGAAGGCTTCTGAAGACGGGAAACACCTGGCCTGGGTGGTGAACGAAAAAGGAGTCCGGAACCTCTGGTATGCGGAGGTGACCGAACCACGTCCTGTGAAACTGACGGATTACGGGGCAGACAGCGGGCTCGGCCTCTCGCTTCAAGCCGTCCTACCCGGTTTTGTGATCTACGTCCGGGGTAACGGGAACAACCGGGAGGGGGAACCGGCAAACCCGGCAAGCCTGCCCGAAACCCCCGAACGTCAACTACTCCGGGTGAACATATCCACCAATACCATCGATACGCTCTCCCCAACCTCCGGGGGGGTACTTGCGCCCGATCGCAGGGGGCTTTTGTATGTAAAGGGCAAAAAGGTTTTTCATATACCGGATGTAACCCTGCCGAATCCTCAGAGCCAGCAATTATTCGAAGTACGCAGCGGGGTGGGCTCCTTGAAGTGGGCCCCTAACGGGAGGCAGATTGCCTTTGTCAGCCCCCGTGAAGACCACAGCTACATAGGAGTGTTCAGCCTGGAAGAAAACCAGATACATTGGTTGGCCCCTGCCCTGGGGTTTGACGAATATCCGACCTGGTCCCCCGACGGGGCGCGAATCGCCTTCCTGCGAAGACCGGGCCGAAGTAAAGACGAACTGCGGAACCTGACCGGGGGCAACCCCTTTGAGATAATGGTAGGGGATGTGCAAAGCGGGAAGGCCACTTCCATCTGGAAGTCTCCGGGAGATGACGGTGGGTTTGCCCAGTATTACCCAAACGAACCCCTGCGCTGGACCGGAAACCATATCCTGTTTTATTCAGAGCACGAGGGCTGGAATCATATTTATGCCATCCGGCCAGATGGCGATGGCCTGCGGGACCTCACCCCCGGCAGCTGCCTGACCGAAAACAGCTCACTCTCCCCTGATGGCAAATTCCTGTATTCCTCCAGCAATTGTGCGGATACGAACCGAAGGCACATTTGGCAAACCAATATTGAAACAGGAAGGTCTGAACAAATTACAGGTCCCCGGGGGATCCAAACCCATCCCGCCGGACTGGCCGATGGAGCCGTTGCATACCGGGAGGGTACCTACAATCGTCCCACAGCAGCCGTGGTTCAAAAAGGAGATCAGAAGTTGGTATTGGAAAAAACCCCTGATTCTTTCCCACAAGCCCGACTGCAGGAGCCAAAGGC
>JARRQA010000131.1:5995-9360 GCA_037382325.1 Robiginitalea sp. | reverse complement strand
CACTTCTTGGAACTCATCCACGTTCAGTTCTCCCCCGGTGCCGTAATAACTCATCAGCAGGGGCGCTACAGCCCCATACCAGCGTTCCAGCACCCCTTTCTTTCTGGGATCTTCCGGATTGAAATTAATCCCGGACTTGGCGCCTCCAATAGGCGGGCCCGAAATGGTAAACTTCACCTCCATGGTCTTGGCCAGGGAAAGCACCTCATTCATATCGAGACCCTCCCGCATCCGGGTACCTCCGCCGGCAGCGCCCCCCCTGAGGGAGTTGATAACGGTCCATCCTTCGGCTTCCGTCTCCGGATCATTCCAGTGGAATACAATCTCGGGAGGTTTGTTTTCAAAACGTTCTAACAGTTCTTTCATTACCATACGGCAGGCTGTCTTTATGGATATGGGCGAAGTCCCCCTGGGAGTTTCTTTGGCAATTTAAAATTACGACCGGAATTGTTCCCCGGGCCAAACAAATATAAAAATAAAGGGCCGCTTTAAAAGCATATTTACAGAGGGTTCTCAAATCCTCATTAACTTATTCTCAGTAATGGGATGTTTATGTTGAAATACTTGTAATCTGGCCGTATATTTGTAACCCTTCGTTATAAAATTGGCAACACCTATGGATTTTACACTGACCGAAGAACAACAGATGATTCAACAGGCCGCCCGGGATTTCGCCCAAACCGAATTGCTGCCCGGGGTCATCGAACGGGACGAAAAACAGCAATTCCCCTCAGCACAAATGAAGAAGATGGGGGAACTCGGGTTTCTCGGGATGATGGTGGACCCGGCCTACGGGGGTAGTGGCATGGATACCCTCTCCTATGTTCTGGTTATGGAAGAGCTCTCCAAGGTGGATGCCTCGGCCTCTGTAGTGGTATCTGTAAACAATTCCCTGGTATGCTGGGGGTTGGAAGTTTATGGAAGTCAGGAGCAGAAAGACAAATACCTCAAAAGACTGGCCACCGGGGAAATCCTGGGTGCCTTCTGCCTTTCGGAACCCGAAGCGGGAAGTGACGCTACCTCTCAGAAAACCACTGCCATAGACAAAGGGGACCATTACATACTCAACGGCACCAAAAACTGGATCACCAACGGATCTTCAGCCGATGTATACCTGGTCATGGCCCAGACCTATCCGGAGAAGGGCCACAAAGGCATCAACGCCCTCATTGTGGAAAAGGGCATGGAAGGATTTGAAATAGGGCCCAAGGAGCAAAAAATGGGGATACGGGGAAGCGATACCCATTCCCTGATGTTCAACGATGTTAAAGTCCCCAAGGAAAACCGGATCGGCGCCGATGGTTTTGGTTTCAAATTCGCAATGAAAACCCTTGCCGGTGGTCGTATCGGTATTGCCGCACAGGCGCTGGGCATTGCAGCCGGCGCCTATGAACTGGCCCTGAAATACTCCAAGGAGCGCAAAGCCTTCGGAACCGAGATCTCAAACCACCAGGCGATTGCTTTCAAACTGGCCGATATGCACACCCAGGTACAGGCTGCCCGGCATATGGTCTACCAGTCAGCGATTGACAAAGATCAGGGCAACGACTACGATCTTTCAGGAGCCATGGCCAAACTTTACGCCTCACAGGTAGCCATGGACACCACCGTGGAAGCCGTCCAGATCCACGGCGGAAACGGATATGTCAAGGAGTATCATGTGGAACGCCTCATGCGGGATGCCAAGATCACTCAGATCTATGAGGGTACTTCAGAAATCCAGAAAATCGTCATCTCCCGGAGCATCTTGAAGGATTAGGCGTCTCCCTGCCCCGAAGCGAATCCTTGTTTAAATTTTTCAGGGGGTGCCACCCCGGTTTGATCGGTCAAGCTTTGTTTCGCCCCCCGAATCTAAGGGGGTACTTGCCACATATAGTAATTTTCTGATCCACCCTCCCTTTGTTTCGGAGGCTATCGCATCTCCTTTCCCCTGCTTTTTCAGTACTTGCAAATTACCCCCTTGTTATTTCTGTATTTAGGAATAAATTACTTATATATTGTATTCTTTGTAATTCTTTCAAAGGTTTTGATTTTTAGGTGATTATTTTTTATCGTAATGCGTACTTTTTGATAAATCATCTAAAATTTTGAGTCCGTTTAAACCGGTCTATAAAACAGAATATGGAAAAACAAGGGTTGTATTTGCCGGAATTCGAACACGAGAATTGCGGGGCCGGATTTATCTGTAGCCTTAGGGGGGTCACGTCGAACGATATTATCGAAAAGGCCCTGGATATTCTTGAAAAGCTGGAGCACCGGGGTGCGGTAAGCGCAGATGGAAAAACCGGGGACGGCGCCGGCATTCTCATAGACATTCCGCATGCATTCTTTAAAAGTGTGTGTGATTTCACCTTGCCCGAGGCGGGAGAATACGCCGCCGGCAATGTCTTCCTTCCCCCAACTCCTAACCAGCGGGAATACTGTATAAGGGTCCTGGAAAAAAATTGTGCAGCCGCCGGACTGAAAGTGCTGGGATGGCGCGATGTGCCTGTAGACCCCGAAGTTCCGGGGCGGATTGCCACAAGAACTGCCCCCTATGTCCAACAGGTATTTCTTACCCTGAAATCCCCTTCGGAAAACGCCCTTGAACTCGAACGGAAACTATTTCTGGCCCGGAAAAAGACTGAGCACCAGATCCGGGCTTCTCGATTGTCCCAGAGCGGGTATTTTTATATCCCGAGCCTTTCACCCCGCATCCTTATATTCAAAGGGTTACTGATGCCCCTGGATATCCGGAGGTATTACATAGACTTGCAGGATCCGCGTGTAGTCACCCGCCTTGCCCTGGTTCACCAACGCTTTTCCACCAATACCTTCCCCACCTGGGACCTGGCCCAACCCTTCCGGTACATGTGTCATAACGGGGAGATCAATACCCTGAGGGGGAATATCTCCCGAATGATTTCCAGGGAAGAACTGATGGCCAGCAACTGGTTTGGAAAAGACCTCAGGGAACTCCTCCCTGTCGTACTCCCGGGGAAATCGGATTCGGCTTCCCTGGATATGGTGGTCGAACTGCTGCTGATGAGCGGGCGATCCCTGCCTGAAGTTATGATGATGCTGGTCCCTGAAGCCTGGGAGAAGAATTCCGAAATGTCTCCGGCAAAACGGGCCTTCTACGAATTCCACTCCTGCATGATGGAGCCCTGGGACGGCCCTGCCTCCATCCCCTTCACCGATGGCAATTATATCGGGGCCGTACTGGACCGGAACGGTCTGCGGCCTTCCCGCTATACGGTAACCCATGATGGCTATGTGGTGATGGCTTCGGAAACCGGGGTCCTGGATATCGAGCCTGAGAACGTCGCCGCGCACGGCAGGCTGGAACCCGGGAAAATGTTCCTGGTAGATATGAAAGAGGGCCG
>JARRQA010000131.1:0-5931 GCA_037382325.1 Robiginitalea sp. | reverse complement strand
GGGACATCCCCTACAACGAGGCTCCCCTGTTTGAGGATGCCATTCCCCTGTCTCGTCGAAAAAAAGCCTTCGGGTATACCCAGGAGGAAATCCACAATATAATCCTTCCCATGGCGGGCAAAGCCAAAGAACCGATTGGTTCCATGGGGTCTGACACCCCGGTTGCCGTGCTATCGCACCGCCCCCAGCTGATCTATAACTATTTCAAGCAGCTTTTTGCCCAGGTAACCAATCCCCCCCTGGACGGGATCCGCGAGGAACTTATCTGCGATATCAGCCTGACCCTGGGAAGTGACCACAATATCTTTGAGGTCGATCAGAGGCATTGCCGTAAGCTGAAAATCCAGAATCCGGTAATTTCCAAAGAGGACCTGGATAAGATCAAAAGTTTTGGAGAAAACCCTGATTTCAGAGTGGTATCCCTCCCCATTAAATACACTGCTTCACGCGGTCACAACGGACTGGAGGAAGCCCTGGAAGACCTGTTGCGCAAGGCATCTCTGGCGGAGCAACAGGGGGCGCGCATCCTTATTTTGTCTGATCGGAACCTGGATGCCGAACAGGCTCCCATCCCTGCCTTACTCGCCTGTTCCTATGTCAACAGTGGATTGCAACGTCTGAAAAAGCGCTCCCAGATCAGCATCATAGTGGAATCCGCAGAACCCCGGGAAGTCCACCATTTTGCCCTGCTGTTCGGATTTGGCGCCAGTGCCATTAACCCCTATCTGGTCAATGAGATCATCGCCGAACAGATTGCAGGGGGGAATCTTCCCGACTGTTCCTTTGAGGAAGCCATTGCCAACTACAACAAAGCCATCGGTAAGGGAATCCTGAAGGTGATGAACAAAATCGGGATCTCCACCCTTAATTCCTACCGGGGATCCCAGTTATTCGAATGCCTGGGGCTCAATACCGGGATGGTCCGTAAGTATTTTCCAAATACGCCCACCCGTATAGAAGGCATTGGGTTGTATGAAGTGGAAAAAGAGGTCGCCGTCCGGCATCGAAAGGCCTTCCAAAGCCAGCACATCCCGGGTGACCTGGATCTGGAGCCCGGTGGCGAATACCGCTGGCGCAGAAACGGTGAAAAACACATGTTCGACCCCATGAGCGTGGCCCTTCTTCAAAAAGCGGTCCGGAATAATGAGCCTTCGACCTATAAGGAGTATTCCCGGTCGATCAACGAGCAATCCCGACAGCTGATGACCCTCAGAGGCATGTTCGAGTTTACGAACTTCGATCCCATTCCGCTGGAGGAGGTGGAACCCTGGACAGAAATCGTCAAACGCTTCAAAACGGGTGCCATGTCGTATGGCTCCATAAGCAGGGAGGCCCATGAAAACCTGGCCATAGCCATGAACCGGATCGGCGGAAAGAGCAATTCGGGCGAGGGAGGGGAAGACCCGGAGCGGTATTACCAAACGCAAAACGGGGACTGGCGGAACAGTGCCATCAAACAGGTGGCTTCGGGCAGGTTCGGAGTAACCTCCCACTACCTGACCAATGCTGCCGAAATACAGATTAAAATGGCTCAGGGAGCCAAACCAGGGGAAGGTGGACAACTTCCCGGACCCAAAGTAAACCCCGACATTGCCCGGACCCGGAACTCCACCCCCTACGTGGGGTTGATCTCGCCGCCTCCCCACCACGACATCTATTCCATCGAGGACCTTTCTCAATTGATTTACGACCTGAAATCGGCCAACCGTAAGGCACGGATCAATGTGAAGCTTGTTTCCGAGGTAGGAGTAGGTACCGTGGCTGCAGGGGTCGCCAAGGCAAAAGCAGATGTGATCCTGATCTCCGGTCATGACGGGGGCACCGGTGCCTCTCCCCTCACCTCCCTGAAGCACGCCGGGCTCCCCTGGGAACTCGGGATCGCTGAAGTCCAGCAAACCCTTGTGGGGAATGACCTGCGCAACCGGGTCGTCGTCGAATGCGACGGCCAGCTTAAAACTGGACGCGATGTAGCCATAGCCTGCCTACTCGGAGCCGAAGAATTCGGATTTGCAACCGCTCCCCTTGTAGCCTCGGGCTGCGTTATGATGCGAGTCTGCCACCTGAACACCTGCCCGGTAGGCATCGCCACCCAAAATCCCGAGTTGCGCAAAAAATTCGAAGGTAAGCCTGAACACGTCGTCAATTATATGTATTTCGTGGCTCAGGAACTCCGGGAAATTATGGCCAAACTCGGTTTTCGCAAACTTGAGGAGATGGTTGGTCAGGTAGGCAAGCTCGACAGGAGCCCCGCCATAGACCACTACAAAGCACAGGGTATTGACCTGAGCCCCATCCTCCACCAGGTTTTGGTCCCCGAAGGAACCCAACTCGGCAATACACATGCCCAGGACCACAAGGTAGGGGAATCCATAGAATTCGAAATCATAGAAAAGGCTCACCCGGCCCTCTTTCGAAAGGAAAAAACAAACCTGGACTTTCGCATCCGAAACACCGACCGGGCCGTCGGAGCGATCATCAGCAATGAAATTTCAAAAATCTATGGGGCAAAGGGGCTTCCGGAAAATACCCTGAAAATTAATTTTACGGGTTCCGCCGGCCAGAGTTTCGGGGCATTTGCCACCCGGGGTCTTTCCCTGGTGGTTAACGGAAACGCCAACGATTACCTCGGGAAAGGGCTTTGTGGGGCACGGCTCGTGTTAAAAGTCCCAGAAGGGGCCACCCTCCGGCCTGAAGAGAATATCATTACCGGAAATGTCTGCCTGTATGGTGCAACCTCCGGGGAGGCCTATATCAACGGAAAAGCCGGGGAACGTTTTTGCGTACGGAATTCCGGAGCCCGGGCAGTTGTAGAAGGGATTGGAGATCACGGCTGTGAATATATGACCGGTGGGGTGGCAGTCATCCTGGGGAGCACCGGTCGAAATTTCGGGGCCGGGATGAGCGGCGGGATTGCCTATGTCCTGGACTCCCAGGGAGGTTTCCTCAAAAAGTGCAACAACGACTCCCTGAATTTACTACCTGTGACCGAGGATCCGGATGTGGAAGAGCTTAGGGAGCTGGTTGAAAATCACTACAATGCCACCCAGAGCCCCAGGGCACAAAAAATACTGGAATCCTGGGAGGCCTATCTCCCGAAGTTTGTCAAGGTGTTCCCGGAGGAATACCGGCAGGCCCTCGAACGACTGGAAAACGAACAACTTGAAACCTCCTGAAACCATGGGAAAGATTACCGGATTTATGGAATACAAGCGCAGGGTCGAAGCCTACGACCCTGTCAATGAGCGCCTGAAGCATTACAGGGAATTTACCCAACCCCTCAAGACTGAGGAACTCAAAAGGCAGGGAGCCCGCTGCATGGATTGTGGTATTCCGTTTTGCCATAGCGGGTGTCCCCTGGGAAACCTCATACCTGATTTCAACGACGCCGTCTACCGGGGGCAGTGGAAAAAAGCGGCAGAACTCCTGCACGCCACCAACAATTTTCCGGAATTCACCGGCAGATTATGCCCGGCTCCCTGTGAGGAGGCCTGTGTTCTCGGAATTAATGAAGATCCCGTAAGCATTGAAAATATTGAGAAAAACATTGCGGAAAAGGCCTTTGAAGCCGGTTGGATACGTCCGGAACCCCCGGCAAATCGGACGGAAAAAGAAGTAGCTATCGTGGGTTCCGGTCCGGCGGGCCTGGCCGCTGCCCAGCAACTCAACAGGGCGGGGCACCGGGTTACCGTATATGAACGGGATGAAAAACCCGGAGGATTGCTCCGTTACGGCATCCCGGATTTCAAACTGGAAAAGGGGGTTATCGACCGGAGGTTGGAAATTCTTTCAGCCGAGGGGATTGAATTCCGTTGTGGAGTGCATGTGGGCATCGACCTGCCCGCTGCCTCCCTTCTGGAAGATTTCGATGCCCTGCTTCTTTGTGGGGGGGCAACCCTGAGAAGGGCACTTCCAATCCCGGGGACTGAACTTAAGGGGGTCGTTCAGGCAATGGATTTCCTGGCGCAGAATAACCGAAAAGTATCGGGAACCTCCTTTGAAGGAGAAGCTATAGGCGCCCGGGACAAGCAAGTCATAGTAATTGGCGGGGGGGATACCGGTTCAGATTGTATTGGCACCGCCTTCCGGCAGGGGGCCACTTCTGTCGTGAATTTTGAGATATTAAGTAAACCACCTGTCGGGAGACCCGAAGGGCAACCCTGGCCTTTCTGGCCTATGCGGTTGCGCAGCAGTTCTTCCCATAAGGAAGGGGCCGAGCGCGTTTTCAGTATTTCCACCAAATCGTTTGAGGGTGATGATCAGGGAAATCTGAAAAGCCTCATTACTGTTGAGGTGGAATGGACCCGGGATTCCAATGGAGGTCGTACCCTCAAAGAAATCGAGGGCACCGAAAAAGAATGGCCCTGTGATCTCGCCCTGCTGGCCCTGGGCTTTACCGGATCAGAACCCTCTTTAGCCAATTCCCTTGGACTGCAAATGGATTCCCGATCCAATATTCAGGCCTCGGATAAGGACTACAAAACGAATATTCCCGGTGTCTTTGCGGCAGGAGACCAGCGCAGGGGCCAATCCCTGATTGTATGGGCCATATCGGAAGGCCGTCAGGCTGCCCACCACGTGGATGCCTTTCTGATGGGACAGTCCGGGCTACCTTTAAAAGGAGAAGGCGATTTGCCCAGGATATAAAAGACTCCCCTTTAGGTTTCCCTTGCGAAACCGTTTTTGAAAAATCTTATTTTTCATTATATTATATGATACTGAAAACCAATAATATAATACATGAAAGTTAGATCTTTATATCCATTTGCACTCGTATTTCTTTTTTTAACCGCCTGTAAATCAGATCCGAAAAAGGAACAGGAAACCATCGTGGAAATTGAAACGGTGCTGCCGCATAAAGTTTCCGTGGTGACCAAATCCATGGAATTCTACGCCCCGGATACCATCCCATCAGGTTGGAATACACTCATTTATGAGAACCAGTCCACCGAACCTCATTTCATACTTCTGGACAAATATCCGGAAGGCAAGCGGCTGGCAGACACTAAAAAAGAGGTCATTCCTCCTTTCGACGAGGGCATGGCCCTGATCATGGAAGGGAAAAACGAAGAAGCCATGGAGGCCTTCGGAAAATTACCCGAATGGTCCACAGAAATCGTATTTTCAGGGGGAACCGGTTTGATCTCTCCCGGAGAAACGGCCGTCACCACCGTAAAACTGGACCCGGGATACTATGTCATGGAGTGTTACGTGCGAATGCCTGACGGAAGGTTCCACGTCTCCATGGGAATGGCCAAGGAATTGGTCGTTAGTGAAGAAGACAGTGGAGACGCGGCTCCTGAAGCTGACATTGCACTTTCCCTGTCCAGTACAGAAGGGATCGTCCTCAAGGACACGATCACCGCAGGAGAAAAAATCATCTCAGTTCAGTACGGGGATCAGATCGTACATGAAAATTTCATGGGACACGATATAAACCTGGTACGAATGGAGGATGATGCGGACATGGAGGAGCTCCAGGCCTGGCTCAACTGGGCCACACCCACGGGGCTGATGAGTTCAACCACCCCGGACGGGATCGTTTTCCTGGGTGGCACCAACGACTCACCCAGTGGCAGCATCCAATTCTTTAAAGCAGACCTGCAGCCCGGCAGATATGCCTTTGTTTCCGAAGTACCGAATGCAGGGGAAAAAGGCATGCTGAAGGTTTTCACGGTAGAGTAAAGAGAATAGCACTTTTTAAAAGGTATAAAATTCCCTCATCCCCTTTGGGATGGGGATTTGATTTTACAGAGCCAATCTGTTACGCCTCTGAGTGGAATCCCTGAACCTGCCAGGAAATTTCATTCAGGTCATTTATTTTCTAACCAGGGGGTAAGGGGCTTTCAGCCCCGGGGAAGTTGGTACTAAGATATTTTGGATCTAATTGGTAAAAACCCCTGCCGGGAGGTTTCAGGGAAGGGGTTATTTTCC
>JARRQA010000130.1:0-14873 GCA_037382325.1 Robiginitalea sp. | reverse complement strand
GGGCCTCCCAGTGAAATGGCCCTGATACGGAACCTCCACTGGTGGACAGTGGAATACGGCCTGATCGGCACCGTGGACCATCCGAAAATTTACGGGGCGGGCCTCCTTTCTTCCATAGGGGAAAGCACCTGGTGCATGACAGACAAAGTGGTGAAAATCCCCTACTCCATCGAAGCCGCCCATACCTCCTTTGACATTACCAAGCCACAGCCCCAGCTGTTTGTTACACCGGATTTTGCTTATCTGAGCCAGGTCCTGGAAGAATTCGCCAATACAATGGCCCTGCGCAAGGGCGGGCTGGACGGCCTTGAAAAATTGATCGATTCGCGCGGCCTGGGTACCGTGGAACTGAGCACGGGGCTTCAGGTTTCGGGGAACTTTTCCCGGGCCATTGCCCACGAACGCAAGCCGGTGTACCTCCAAACGACGGGGGCCACTGCCCTCTCCTATCGGGAAAAAGAGCTGATCGGCCATGGTATTGCCCAGCATCCGGACGGTTTCGGATCTCCTGTAGGGAAACTTAAGGGGATCAACCTGGCCATTGAAGATATGAGTCCCAGGGATTTAAAAGCCTATAATATTTACGAAGGGGAACAGGTACGCCTGGAGTTCGTGGGAGGGGTCACCGTAGAAGGGGAAATCATCACGGGAACGCGTAACCTCAGGGGGGAAATCATCCTGATCACCTTCCGGAACTGTACGGTCAAACACGGGGATGAGGTCCTGTTCCAGCCCGATTGGGGCCTTTACCACATGGCCGTTGGGCAGGAGATCGTTTCGGCCTTCAACGGCCCGGCTGACCTGGAGAGCTTTGATTTGATCAGCCATGTTCCAAACGAACAGACCATAAGAGTCAAAAAGGACGGGAAACGACAACAACTTGAAAAACTATACGGTCAGATCCGGGAGTTCAGGGAAGGCACCAATACTACGATTTCCCGAAACAAGGTTTTCAGGGAGCTGAAAGCAAACTACCCGGAGGACTGGCTGCTGTCCGTGGAACTCTACGAACTGGCCAGGACCGGCAATGACAATGCCTTTGCCGGGGAAATCCTGGAGCACCTTGAAAAGATCAAACAGAACCGGCCTGCGGTCGGTCACCTGATTGATGATGGCATCGCTCTGGCGGAAGGGGATAAGGTTATTTCCTGAATTGGGCCCGGTTTGCCTCGTTGTTGAGCAACTGTACCACCGGGGCTTTTTTAAGGGGGTAATACGCCACAGGAATGCGTTGGCCATCCCGTTCGAGGACCAGTTCGACCTGCTTCCGCGTATTTCCCAGGTAAATATTCCGGGAAACGACCCGGTCCCCTTCCCGTACGCCTGCCGTATATGCCTCCGATGCGGGGTCCACTGCCGCCACATCGGTCTTTTCCGGGCTGAAAACAAAACCGAGATCGAACATCTCGGTTTCCTGCTCAAAGTCGAATCCCAACTGCCCNNNNGGTTGAAGAAAGGGGTCAGGTCCTCCGGCAGGTAGGCATTGACTGTTTTTAGGAAATGGGTATGAGTGAGTTTCTGCCCTTCTTCCCGGGAGGCCCTGAGCAGGTCCCGCATTACGTCATCGAGGCTTCGCTCTCCCCCGCTGACGGCCTGTAATTGCAGATCCAGATAACAGGCGAAAAGCATACCCCTTCGGTATGGAAGTTTTCCGTATTCCGGATCCTTCCAGAAATTATCATAGTTGATCTCGCTGTTCGGGGCATTCTTTACCGGGGAAGCCTCAAGCAATCGGATGGTTTCGTTCAGGTTATCGATGAAAAAACTCCAGTCCCTTCCACCGATCCCATAGGATGCGATGTTTTTGGCCGTATAGTATTCTGTAAAGCCCTCGCTGAACCAGTACTGAGCTTCCTCATCCGCATTCTTAATGCCTCCCCCGATCCAGTTGTGCATCAGCTCGTGGTTAAAGAGGTAAGCCAGCTGTTCGATCTCCGTTTCCCCGTTGTTGGACATGGAGGTGGCAAAGGAATTCGTAAGCCCGGTTCCCTGAAAACTGCTCCCCCGCTCTTGCGGATAGGGCCGCATGGTTACGGTAAAATAGGGCTGGCCGTGATCCTCCCAGAAATCGCGTTGCGCCCGGACCGTCTGACCGAGCAGTTCCATCACCTCGGTATCCCCGAAAGGAATCCAGTCTCCCCGGAGCGCCAGGTGCAGGGCATTCCCCCGGATTTGGTCCGTGTAAACCCTGAAATCCCCCCCGACAAAGATCGCACTGTGGAATTTTTCCAGAGGGACGGCCCCCAATTCCTGATGGCGCTGACGGCTCCCGAAACTGTTGTGGATCACTTCATCCGGTTCCCATCCGGTCCAGGTCAATTTTATGTCCGCGGTCGGTGCATCTCCCCGATGGTAATGTTCCGGCAGGGCGAAGAGGTTGTGCGCGAAAACGTGAAAATAGGAGGACCCTATGATGGGCCGGTACGTCTTGTGGGCATCCATGGGCCCTGGTATATCCTGCACTACTTTATAGGAGAGTACCATGGCGGGAGAACCTTCCGGGTGTTCGATCCGGATCCTGCTGCTATCGGGCTCCAGCAGCAAAGAACCCGATCCGCCCACCAGACGAACATCCCGAAGGCAATTGAAAAGTCCGCTTTGCCCCCAGGCCTTGTCATCGTACCGAACGTAGGTAACTTCACCACTGTCCGGGGTGAAATACATACGGACCTCCAGGGCGGGCAGGGAGTCCACAGCGCTTTTTACAATTTCATATTCCAGGCCCTGGTAAGGCTCCTGTCGGCAGGATAAATGCAACAAAACTACGGCCGCCAGAAGAAGGGTGGTATATCGGGTCCAGAGACGCATCATAGAAAACGGTTCACTCTTAACAGACGATGTAAAGGGGATCGATCCAGGCCTGCTCAAATCGCTCCCAGACATAATCCACAGCGGCCGGGGTGGGATGGATGAGATCCCGATCGTAATACCGGTAATCCCTGAGCTCGTCCATAAACAGTTCGTAGGAGGGGAAATAGTCTGCTTCCCCCCGCTGCACCAGGGCCTGGACGGCGGTAATCAGGTGTGCCTTGCTGCGCTGGTTTTCCACCAGCCCGTCCCGGATATGCCGCACCGGGGAAACCGTCAGCAGGCAGGTCATGTCTTTTTGGTAGGAGCGCAACAATGTAAGGGTCCGGGAAAGGGATTCCTCAAGTGCTGATGGGGCGCTGAGATCCCGTTCGAATTCCCCGGAAGGCTGCTTGTGGCAGTTCGCGACCAGCTGCCGCGTTTGACGGTGGCGAAACCCATAGGCCGTGCCCAGGGTAAGTACGGCATGGGTGGAATGCTTCAGTGCCTGTTTCAACTCCTTCAGGGACCCGTTAAGGCGTTCAAGGGCTTCCTTCCGGGTTTCACCGGAAAGGGAGGTATGCGCCTCCAGGCAGCCCCAGCGCCCCTGGAATTCAATAAGGTCTTCAGAGGTAAAAGGACGCTCTTCCACCGCCCTGAGTAGCAGGCTCTCCAAAGGAACGGGATGAAAAAGCACCCCAAAGGGATTGCTGAGGCAGGGGAACTGGAAGTATTTCAATTTGTCGGCCAGATGGGTGGCGAAACAGGAACCCAGCAGAAGTACCTGATTGTCATATCCGATAGGGCAGGACCCGTTTGGGATCGCTACTTCCGTACGCCATTTCATAGCATTGATGTTAATTCCTTATTTCAGGTAGGCAGTGACGGCTTCCAGAGCCTCCGCGATACCGGAAGGATCCTTCGAAACAGGTTTTCGAATTCAGAGCCGAGTTCAAATGACAGGTTCTTAATGGCTGCCGGGTCCAGGTCTACCTTCGCAGTCAGCAGCTGCACTCCGTCCACCTCCCGGATCTGGCTTTTGAGGTCGGTCTTGAGGAGCCGCGCCTTTTCCCGCACCAGTCTTTCCACCTCCTTCCGGAGCTCAGAATTCTCCTCCTGCAACTGTGAAACAGCCCCCGCCGGGTCCGAGGGGTTTTTTAGCAGGCCCTTGATTTCCTCCACAGTTTTTTCCTTGGAACGGAAGTATTCCCTGACGGCATCTGAGGTAATGGCTTCAATCCGCCGTACCCCAGCTGCAATGGCACTTTCGGAAAGAATCTTGAAGTGCCATATTTCCGACGTATTCTTTACATGAGTACCCCCGCAAAGTTCTACCGACTTCCCGAAACGGACCGTCCGGACCCGATCGCCGTATTTTTCACCGAAGAGGGCGATTGCCCCTTCTTCCAGGGCCTCCGCCATGGGGATATCCCGCTCTTCAACCAGGGGTAGCTGTTCCTGAATACGCCCATTTACAAATTGCTCCACCTGCCAGAGTTCCTCCTGTGTCATTTTTCCAAAGTGGGAAAAGTCAAACCGCAGGTACTTGGAATGTACCGCGGATCCCTTTTGCTCCACATGATCCCCCAGGATGAGCCTCAGGCCCTGGTGCAGCAGGTGGGTTGCCGTGTGATTTCGGGCTGTGCGCAGGCGTTGTTTTTCGTCCACCACCGCCCTGAAATTTCCTTTGGGGTCCGCGGGAAGCGACTCGGCAAAGTGCAGGATTTCATTATTCTCCTTCCGGGTGTCGAGAATATAGACGACATCCCCATTCGGAGCTTTCAGGTAGCCCTTGTCACCTACCTGCCCTCCTCCTTCCGGGTAAAACGGAGTGCGATCAAAAACCAGCTGATAAAAGGTCCCTTCCTTTTTGGTTTCCACCCGGCGGTATTTGCGGATCTGAATGTCGGACTGCAGCTGGTCATACCCAAGGAATTCGGTCCCGGGCCCATCGTGCACCACCACCCAATCTTCCAGGGAAACCTCGGAGGCCTTTTTGGAACGGGATTTTTGGGCCTGCATGGCCTTGTCAAAGCCCGCTTTATCCAGCGTGTAACCACGCTCACTGAGGATCAGGGCCGTAAGGTCAATCGGAAAGCCAAAGGTGTCGTAAAGCTCAAAGGCCTTGGCACCATCCACTTCCTTTCCCCCGGTTTCTGAAATGATTTGTTCGAGGAGGGAGAGGCCCTGTTCCAGGGTCTTCAGGAAGGAAACTTCCTCTTCCCGTACCACATTTTCTATGAGTTGCTGTTGTTCTTTCAGTTCCGGGTACGCCTCTCCCATCACCCGTACCAGCACTTTTACCAACAGGTACATAAAAGGATCTTTGGCCCCGAGGAAGGTAAAGCCATAACGGATGGCACGCCTGAGGATCCTGCGAATCACATATCCGGCACCGCTGTTGCCCGGGAGCTGGCCGTCCGCAATAGCGAAGGAAACCGCCCTGATATGGTCGGCGATCACCCGGATCGCCACATCCGATTCCTCAGAATTCCCATAGCGGTATTTCGAGATCAGCTCAATGGCACTGGTCAGCGGGGTGAAAAGGTCGGTGTCGTAGTTGGATTGTACACCCTGCAAAACCATGCAGAGCCTTTCAAAGCCCATTCCGGTGTCCACATGGCGCTGAGGCAGGGGTTCGAGCTCACCCCCGGACTTGCGGTTGAACTGTATAAAAACCAGGTTCCAAATCTCCACCACCTGCGGATGGTCCTCATTGACCAGGTTTGCGCCGGGTATTTTTTTCGTTCCGCCTCCGGACGGATATCGACGTGGATTTCCGAGCAGGGTCCGCAGGGACCCTGGTCCCCCATTTCCCAGAAATTATCTTTTTTGGAACCCATCAGAATGCGGTCTTCAGGGAGGATTTCCTTCCAGATGGCATAGGCCTCCCGGTCCTGTTCCAGGGCGTCTTCATCCTCGCTTCCCTCGAAAACAGTTACGTACAGCTGGTCAGGGGCGATCCCGCACACCCCTGTTAAGAATTCCCAGGCCCAGTGGATGGTCTCCTTTTTGAAGTAATCCCCGAAGCTCCAGTTCCCCAGCATTTCGAACATCGTATGGTGGTACGTGTCCTTGCCCACTTCCTCCAGGTCGTTGTGCTTTCCACTTACCCTCAGGCACTTCTGCGTATCGGCCACCCGGGAATACTTAGGCTTGCTTACCCCCAGGAAATATTCCTTGAACTGGTTCATCCCGGCGTTGGTAAACATCAGCGTGGGATCATCCTTGATCACCATGGGAGCAGAAGGGACAATGCGGTGGCCCCTTTCTCTGAAAAATTCTAAAAACCGGTTTCGTAGTTCCCTGGAGGTCATATGAAAAACTGGACTAATTTTACACTTACCATTATGCCAAACAATTTCTATATTTGTTTGTTAAGGCTCAGGCCTCAAAAATAGGATAAAATCCCTTTATGACTAAGGTTAAGTACTATTACGACCCGGACACGCTCTCGTACCGGAAAATCGAACCGAAGAAGTCCAAGAAAGTTCGGAATATCCTGCTTTTTGTACTCGCGTCGGTACTGTCCGGATTCCTGGGGTTATTGGTACTTTTGAACACAAACCTTCTGAACACCCCGAGGGAGCTCTCCCTGCAGCGGGAAGTCCGGAATTATGAGCTGCAGTTTGAGCTGCTCAACAGGAAAATGGAGCAGATGGAGGACGTCCTGGCCAACATCGAGGAACGGGACAACCATATCTACCGCATCTATTTTGAGGCAAACCCGATTCCGGAGGAACAACGCCGGGCAGGATTCGGAGGGGTAAACCGCTACCAGGCCCTCGAGGGTTTCAACAATTCCGAAATGATCATCGCCACTACCCGGAGGATGGAAATCATCCAGAAACAACTGGTCATACAGTCCAGGTCCCTGGATGAAATTACAAAACTGGCCACCGAAAAAGAAAAACTGCTCGCGGCCATCCCTGCCATACAGCCGGTAAACAATCAGGAGCTGACGCGTATGGCCTCGGGCTACGGCTGGCGCTCCGATCCCTTTACCAAGGCGCGTAAGATGCATTGGGGCATGGATTTCACAGCCCCCAGGGGCACCCCCGTATACGCCAGTGGGGACGGGGTGGTCTCCCGGGCGGACAACCGGGCCTCCGGTTTCGGAAAACATATCCGGATCGACCACGGGTACGGCTACATGTCCCTATACGCCCATCTGAGCAGGTACAATGTCAAAAGGGGGCAAAAGGTAAAGCGCGGCGACCTGATTGGTTTTGTGGGAAGCACAGGCCGCTCGCAGGCGCCCCACCTCCACTATGAGGTTTGGAAGGACAAGCAGCGGATCAATCCGATCAATTTCTATTACGGCAGTCTTACGCCTGAGGAATTCCAGAATATGCTCAAATTCGCAAATCAGGAAAATCAATCTCTGGATTAATGCACGTAGACCTCCCGGAAAAACGGTATTACGGTATTGGCGAAGTTGCCAGGGCGTTCGACGTTAATACCTCCCTGATCCGTTTCTGGGAAAAGGAATTCGATGTGCTCCAGCCTAAAAAGAACGCCAAGGGGAACCGGAAATTCACCCCCCGGGACATCAAAAACCTAGAACTGATCTACCATCTGGTCAAAGAAAGGGGGTTTACCCTGGACGGGGCAAAACTCCACCTGAAGGAAAACCGTCAGAAAACGATGGATACTTTTGAAATCATCCGCAAACTGGAGCGGGTCAAATCTGAACTGATCAAAATCAAAGAGCAACTTTAGCGAGTCACAAACCTTTTAACTGACATAGTAATGAAAAAGTGGTTAATCCCCCTGATTATCATCCTTGTGGTGGGCATCGGCGTCTACCAGTGGGCCGTAGGATTCAACAATACGGCCGTGGAATACGAGGCCAATGCAAAAACAGCATGGTCCAATGTGGAAAGTTCCTACCAGCGCCGGAACGACCTGATCGGAAACCTTGTAAAAACAGTACAGGGCGCTGCGGATTTTGAGCGGGGGACTTTAACCGATGTTATCGAAGCGCGGGCAAAAGCCACTGCTACCAACATCGACGCCAACAATTTAACGCCTGAGAATATCGCCGCCTTCCAGCAGGCGCAGACAGGCCTTTCCTCTGCGCTCTCCAGGCTTCTGGTAACCGTGGAGCGGTATCCGGACCTTAAGGCCAATCAGAATTTCCTGGAATTGCAGTCGCAGCTCGAAGGGACCGAAAACCGGATCAATGTGGCACGGGACCGCTACAACGAGGCAGTTAATATATACGACATTCACACCACCAAGTTTCCGAACAAAATCCTGGCCGGATGGTTTGGTTTCGAAGAAATGCCGCGTTACAAGGCAGACCCGGGCTCCGAACAGGCGCCCGATGTGAATTTTGAATTCGACTAAACCCGGCCTGTGAAGCGAGATGTGGAACGATTCCTGAACCCGGAAGACGAGGCGGAAATCATCCAGGCCATACGAAAAGCCGAGGAGGACACCTCTGGAGAAATCCGTGTGCACCTCGAATACGGCCTGGGAAAAGACCCCATGGAACGCGCCTGGGAACTGTTCCGCGAACTGAAAATGGACAACACGCGACAGTCCAACGGCGTACTGCTCTACATCGCGGTCCACGATCACAAATTCACCATCTGCGGGGACCGGGGTATCAGCGAAGTGGTTCCGGAAGGCTTCTGGGATTCCACCCGGGACATCATACAGGACCATTTTCGAAAAGGGAACTTTAAGGAAGGTATTATCGCCGGGGTTCTGTGTGCCGGTAAAGAGCTCAAAGCCCATTTCCCCTGGAACCCGGAGGACCCTAATGAACTGTCTGATGAAATTTCCCGGAGCTAAGATCCTTTTCTTTCTGTTGCTGGGTGTGATCGCCTTTCCGGCCCGGGCCCAGTTTGAGATCCCCCCAAAACCCCCGGCGGGACAGCAAACCAGCCTTTACGATTATACCGGATTACTCAACCCTTCTCAGAAATCGAGTCTGGAACAAAAACTTGTTCGCTACTCAGACAGCACCTCGACCCAGATCGTCATCGCCATAATCGCCTCCACGGAAGGGGAAAACATCCAGTATCTGGGAGCCCAGTGGGGCCATGAGTGGGGGATTGGACAGGAGCGGGAAGACAACGGCATCCTGGTCCTTCTGGCCCGGGATGACCGGCGCATCGCTATCAACACAGGGTACGGGGTGGAAGGATTCCTTACCGACGCCCTGTCCCGGAGGATCATTGAAGGGGTCATTATCCCCGAATTTAAAAAAGGGGATTACTACGCCGGCCTGGACCGGGGAACGGACGCCATCTTTCAGGTCCTGACCGGACAGTTTACGGCCCCTCCAAAGACCGGAAACGGCAAGGGATTTCCCCTGGAATCCTTTCTTCCATTCATCATATTTTTTATTATCATCCTTATCCTGGCCTCCCGCAACAAGAGGGGTGGAGGCGGAAAAGGCGGGGGCCGAAAGCGGGGTCTGGATATCTGGGACATGATTATCCTGAGCAACATGGGCCGCTCCAGTTCACGTGGCGGGTGGGGTGGTAGCGGAGGCGGTTCCTTTGGAGGGGGTGGTTTCGGAGGTGGCTTCGGCGGCGGTGGCTTCGGCGGAGGCGGTGCTTCCGGGGGTTGGTAGCTGGTCTATTTCTTCCGCATAAAGATATTCATAGGTACCCCGGTGAAGTCAAAATTTTCCCGGATCTTGTTTTCGAGGAACCGCTTATAGGGGTCCTTTACATACTGTGGCAGGTTGCAGAAAAAAGCAAACTGCGGATAAGGCGTCGGAAGCTGGGTACAGAATTTTATTTTAACATACTTTCCCTTGGTGGCCGGGGGCGGGTTCTTCTGGGTTCTTCTGGATAATGGGCAGCATTACGTCGTTCAGCTTGCTGGTAGAAACCCTGCGGGAACGATTCTTATACACCTCCACAGCCGTTTCAATGGCCTTGAAAATCCGCTGTTTGTTCTTAACGGAAATAAAAAGGATAGGCACGTCCGTAAAGGGCGAAATGGCTTCCCTGATCTCACGGGTATAAGCCTTTACGGAACCTGTGTCCTTTTCCACCAGGTCCCACTTGTTAACCAGGATAACAATCCCCTTGTGGTTTCGCTGGGCCAGCCAGAAAATATTCTGCACCTGTCCGTCGAAACCACGGGCGGCATCCAGCAATAGCAGGCATACATCCGAGTGTTCGATGGTACGGACAGACCTCATGACCGAATAGAATTCCAGATCCTCTTTCACCCTGGATTTCCGGCGTATACCCGCCGTGTCCACCAGTTTGAATTCAAATCCAAACCGGTTGTAGGTGGTATCGATACTGTCGCGGGTAGTCCCGGCCACATCCGTTACGATATAGCGCTCTTCTCCCAACAGGGCATTGATAAAGGAGGACTTCCCGGCATTGGGACGCCCTACCACCGCAAAGCGGGGCAGATTGTCCTCCGGCAGTGCCGCATCCGGCAAGACTTCCACCAGGGCATCGAGCAATTCGCCCGTACCGCCTCCATTGATGCTCGAGATCGGATAATACTCGCCAAGGCCCAGGCTATAAAACTCAACAGCATCCTCGCGTCGCTTGTTATTATCCACCTTGTTGACTACCAGGAAAACGGGTTTCGACACCCGCCTGAGCAGCCGGGCCACGTCCTCGTCCATTCCGGTTACCCCCGTTTCTGCATCGACCATGAACAGGATGGCATCGGCCTCCTGTATGGCGAGTTCTACCTGACGGTCGATTTCCTTTTCAAATACATCATCGCTGCCGACCACATAGCCGCCGGTATCGATCAGGGAAAATTCCTTTCCGTTCCAGTCACTCTTGCCGTAATGCCGATCCCGGGTGACCCCGCTGACCGCATCCACAATGGCTTCCCGCCGCTGTATCATGCGGTTGAAAAAGGTGGATTTCCCAACATTGGGCCGCCCCACGATGGCAACGATTCCGGACATAGTGCTGAATTAAGGCACAAAGGTAGTGTTCTTGCTTCAGATTGTAAATGCAGATTATGCAAAGCGGCCTTACCCTGTGTAATCAAAACGAAGCTGGGCAGCGTTTTTCTTAGGTCTATTGCCGGCAAGGTATGGCTCCCCTGCCCTTCTGGAACGCACTACAGATGCCGGACTGCCAAAGACCATGACCCCGGCTGGAACATCCTCCAGGACAAGAGATCCGGCACCTATGACACTGTCGGCCCCGATCCGAACTCTTTCCAAAACAGAACTACCCATGGAAATGGCAGCGCCACGACCCAGATAGATATTTCCCCCGGTAGATACACCGGGAGCTAGACTGGAAAATGCCTCCATAACACTATCATGTCCTAGAGATGCTTTTGTGTTGAGAAAACAATGGTCTCCAATTTTGGAATTTGCATTCACGATGACTCCCGGCAATAAAGCAACACCATTCCCAAGGCAGACATCCTTTCCAATACAAGCAGTTGGATGAATAACAGAAATGAAGTGAAAGTCCGGAACGATTCGTTTAATACGCTCTGCCATCTCGCGCCGACCCCAATTATCCCCGATAGCTATTATACCGCCGACCAAATTAAATCTATCTATAAGTTCAGGTAAGTCAAATTCTGTCCCCAGTACCTCATATCCATTTATTTTAGTACCTTTCTCCTTGAAGGAATCCACAAAGCCAACAGGTGAGAACTCCTGCATTCTTTCAAGGGAGTCAAGGACCACACTTCCATGGCCTGAAGCACCAAAAATGAGGACATTTTTCATTAAAAGTGTATTTCATCGATGAAATCATACCGTTCATCGATAAATCAAAGATAGAAATATTTTCTTTGACTTCGATTACCAACACAAATTCGCTAAAAAGCATACATTTAGTGAAAAGGTGATGGTTTTGGGTTTGCGCACTATCCACCCGGTAAATGTCTGTAATGGAACTCCCAAATGAAATTGTACTCCGGCCCCGTTTTCAGGATGTGTTTCCGGAGTGTGCCGGAAATATTCTGCAGCGGTTGGAAGAGGCAGCGAGGGAGCCTTTTGTGATTAAACGGCTGGACGACCACTTGTTTATAAAATTCAACGACCGGGAACGGCATTTCTGGTCGCCCCAGTTACAGCTGGAAGTACTGGACGAACAGGACGGGGCCTGCCGGGTATATGGCCTATACGGACCCAACCCCACCCTCTGGACCTTTTTTATGTTTCTGCATTTCGGGGTAGCCACCCTGTTCGTGATCCTGGGGATCTGGGCCTATAGCAGTGCTTCTCTGGGCCGCCCATACGGAATCCTGGTAGGCGGCATGGTTTTCATGATCTTGTTGTGGTTTGCCCTCTATGGCTTTGGACGAGCCGGGAGGGCCAAAGGAAAGCCCCAGATGCATGAGTTGTATAACTTCTATCGGGAAGCCCTGCAGGCCTGATCATTTGGAATTATAGCCGAACCGCCTGAGTTGTCGGGAATCACTGCGCCAGTTCTTATTGACCTTGACAAAGAGTTCCAGGTAGACCTTTTTATCAAAAAACACTTCCAAATCCTTACGCGCTTCCGAACCAACCCGCTTCAGGGCGGTCCCCTTATGCCCGATAATGATCCCTTTCTGGGAGTCCCGCTCCACCATGATCACGGCCCCGATGCGGATAAGGTCCTCCCCTTCCTCAAAGGCCTCCACTTCGATTTCCACCGAATAGGGAATCTCCTTTTTATAGTGCCTGAGGATTTTCTCCCGAATGATCTCACTGACGAAAAAGCGTTCCGGCCGGTCGGTGAGTTGGTCCTTGGGGAAATAGGGGGCGCCCTCCGGCAAGAGCTCCAGGATCCGGTCAAAGACCGGCTGAATATTGAATCGTTCCAGGGCGGAAATGGGAAAAATCTCTGCCCGGGGCAGGAGTTCCTTCCAGTAATCCACCTTTTCTTCCAGGGTTTGCTGGTCTGAAGTATCTATTTTATTGATTAAAAGGAGCACAGGGACATCGGTATTACGGATACGCTCCAGGAAGGCCTCATCCTTAAGTCCTTTCTGTCCGATTTCCACCATGTAAATCAGCACATCGGCATCATCCAGTGCCGTCCTTACGAAATCCATCATGGACTCCTGCAGGGCATAGGCCGGTTTGATAATCCCCGGCGTATCGGAAATGACCATCTGGAAATCCTCTCCGTTGACAATCCCAAGGATGCGGTGGCGGGTAGTCTGTGCTTTGGAGGTGATGATCGAAAGCTGCTCCCCCACCAGGGCATTCATTAAGGTAGATTTCCCCACATTGGGGTTTCCGATGATATTGACGAATCCGGCTTTATGTGCGCTCATGTTTCAATTGGGTAAAATAGCGTTTCATCTCACGGTTGACCCTGGGGGCCAGGTACAGCACAGCCATCATATTGGGGATGCACATCAGCGCATAGGCCAGGTCGATCAGGTTGATCACCAGGTCCACAGAGGCCACTGCAGCAAAAGTTATGGTGGCCACGTAATAATAGTTGAACCATTTTCCGATCCTCGGATTGGTAAGGTAGGAAAGGCACTTTACCCCGTAATAAGAGTAGGTAAAGAGGGTGGATAGGGCAAAGGCAGCCACCACCAGCATGAGCAACACATCCCCGTATCCGAAAAGGGATTTTTTAAAGGCGATCAGGGTCATCAGGATTCCATTGCTTTCAGCTTCCAGGTAAGCCCCGCTCAGCAGGATGACCACGGCCGTGAGCGTGCAGACCACGATGGTGTCAATAAAAGGGCCCAGCATGGAAACCAGGCCTTCCTGTACCGGTTCCTTCGTCCGGGACTGCCCGTGGTACATAGGGGCACTCCCCAGGCCTGCCTCATTCGAGAATACAGCCCTTCTCACTCCCAGGATCACCAGTCCCCAAAAGCCCCCGGCAACGGCCGTCCTGAAGTTGAAAGCTTCCGTGATGATTAATTTCAGGGCCGGAAAGATCTCACCTGAATTATTCGCCATGATGATAAAGACAGCTGCAAAATAGAGCAATACCATAAAGGGAACGATGGCCGTGGCCACACGGGCAATTTTTTTAAGTCCCCCGAAGATCACCAGGGAAGTGATGGCTGACAGTACAATACCAATAGTGAGTTTCCAGTTAAACTCCCCAAGGGCTGCGAGATTGGTATCCGGGTCCACCACGTTCATAAAAGTCTGGGTAAACTGGTTCACCGTGAATACCCCAAGGAACCCCACCAGACCGGCAAGGCTGAAAAAGACGGCCAGAGGGCGGGCACGCGGCCCGATGCCCCTTGTGATATAATACATGGGACCCCCGTGCAGGTTGCCCGCATCGTCCGTCTTGCGATACATAATGGCCAGGCTGCAGGAATAGAACTTCACACACATCCCGATCAGGGCCGTAATCCAGATCCAGAAGATTACCCCGGGACCCCCCATGTAGATGGCGATGGCCACCCCGGATATGTTCCCCAACCCTACCGTGGCGGCCACAGCGGAGGAAAGCGCCTGCAGATGGCTTACTTCCCCCGGATCGTCCGGATCGTCGTACTTACCAGCGGTGATGGCAATGGCATGGCGAAAATAGCGGTAGGGCCTCAGGCGGGAATACAGGGCCAGGAAAAGTCCCCCTCCCACTACCATGACCAGCATCGCCCACTCGGCATAGGGAATAAGGTCAGAGAGGAACTGGTCAATGATTTCCATATGGGTTGGTAATGGGCCGAAGGTAGGGATTTTCACAAAAAACAAACCAGGGCCCCTGAATTAATAAATACCAGCTTGTTTGACAAAACCAATAAACCGTTGTATATTTGCCGTCCACATCGCGGGGTAGAGCAGTAGGTAGCTCGTCGGGCTCATAACCCGAAGGTCGCTGGTTCGAGTCCAGTCCCCGCTACTAGCCAAGCCGTTAACGATAGTTAGCGGCTTTTTTCTTTGGGAACAAGCCGAACTTGTTCGAGCTTGTGGACAAATAAAAAAGACAACACCTCGCCAAGGCGAGGTGTACGGCTTGGCCAGATAGCTCCCCCCAAGGCCGCTTTTCGAGCGGAGCGAAAAAAGCAATCCAGTCCACGCTTTTGAGAGTAGGCAGTTGGCAGTTTCTGCAGGCAGGTGTCGTTACCGATACATCTAACAAGGATTAAAAAAAGTGCAGAGTGTGAGCTCTTTCTCTGGACATTTAGCTAGGTTTATATCTCCGTTC
>JARRQA010000129.1:0-7995 GCA_037382325.1 Robiginitalea sp. | reverse complement strand
GTTACACGGCAAACGGGAATTTTTTGACAATTTTGTTAATGACCTGACAGCAAACCTCCCAACAGGGCTGGACTGTTTTTGGACGTGTCAAAACACCTAGTTAAAGCAACCAAACATGATCAAATTACTCGTTGCGGACAACCACCCCATTGTCCGGTTCGGAATCTCTACCCTGCTGGAAGAGCAGGAAGATATCCGACTTCTGGGAGATGTATCCACCACCAGAAAACTCTTCGATAAGCTCGAAGAGGAACTTCCAGATGTGCTGGTCCTCGAAATGGATATTCCACAGATCAATGGCGTGGCGGCACTGCGCAAGATCCGAAGTGAATACCCCGATGTTAAGGTACTCATCTACAGCGGACAATCGGAAGATGTCTATGCCCTGAGCACCATCCGGGCAGGGGCAAGCGGCTACCTGTCCAAGAGTGCCGGACTGAACAACCTTCCGGCCGCCATTCGAAAAGTGGGGCATGGAGGCATGTTTATCACCAACGAACTGGCCCAGCGTCTGGCCTTCGATGAAGGCACCCAGAAACCCCGCCGGTTTTTCAGAAAGCTTTCCACGCGTGAAGTAGAGGTACTTAAAATGCTGGCCAATGGAAAACGAAACAAGGAGGTGGCCCAGGGGCTGAACCTCAACGAAAAAACAGTGAGTACTTACAAGGCCCGCCTGATGAAAAAGCTCAATGTGGACAACATGGTGGACCTGCTGCAGCAGGCCAAGGCCCTGGAGCTCTACTAAAAGGAGTAAAATATCTAAAGAAAAGGCCCGGCAGTTTTGCCGGGTTTTTTTATTTAATTAAAACTTTTGATGACCAGGTCGTTCTTACTCGCCAGTAATTTCTTTAATTCCAGATAACTCAGGATTTCTTCTTTAATCTCTTTGGCAAGGGTCCCGTCCTCCAACAGATTCTTCTCATCATCACAGTTCTCCTGGATCAGATCACTGATTAGTTTCAGCCGAATGGAGGTTATTAACTGAGATACCCGCAATTCTATCTGGCTTTCCTTGGGCTGGACAAAAATATCCCTGCGTTCCCAGTTATCCAGCTCATACTTGTTTTCTGTCATATCCAGTTCGGCCACAATACTGGCGCGGTCCTCAGTGAGCTTATTGAGCCATTTCGTCATCTCAAAGTCCTCATTGTTGAGCAACTCACTCACCAATTCCTTGTAAATCGAATGAAAGGTTGGGTTGGTGAATTCAATCTCATCCTCCTGCAGATCGAGATAAATCTTTTCGGCAACTTTTCGTTCCACCGACTGTTCGGTCATTATGAGTTCCTCAGATTCATCGAGCTCCTGGTAAAATTCCCTGAATTCGGTTTTCAAAGTACCAAACTGAAGAAGGACCTTCAACAATTCCCGTTCGTGCACATCCGTTATTCGCACTTTTTCCTCTGGGCTGGGGTGTTTTACCACCTCCATGGGCTGAGAGGCGGGCTTTCTGGCTTCCTCCCGGGCCTTGCTGCGGCCCATCTGTGCCAGGGTATTGAACAGCACCCCTTCCGAAACGCCCATCAGGGAGGCGCACTCCTGCACGTAAATTTCCCTTTTTATGCGGTCGGGAATCCTGGCGATACTGCTTACAATATCGCGGACCGTCTCCGCTTTGCGGATCGGATCATTTGCGGCCTCCTCCGTCAACAGCGCGGTTTTAAATTGAATAAAATCCCGGGCATTTTCCTTCAGATAGGCCTCGATGGCATCCTGGGAGTGTTTCCTTGCAAAACTGTCCGGGTCCTCCCCTTCCGGGAACGAACAAACGCGCACATTCATCCCTTCTTCCAGGATAAGGTCCACGCCCCTTAGGGACGCCCTCAGTCCGGCCACATCCCCGTCAAAAAGCACCACAATGTTTTGCGTCAGGCGGCGGATCAGCCGGATTTGTTCAGGGGTAAGGGCTGTACCACTGGAGGCAACCACATTCTCGATACCGTTCTGGTACAACTGGATTACATCCGTGTAGCCTTCAACCAGGTAACAGACATCTTCCCGGGCGATGTCCCTTGAAACGGTCAAAACGCTTCTCCGGCTGGTCCTCCCGTGTCGGTTTCTTTACGATTGTCAGGCCGGTTTTTTCCAGGTATTCCAATTGATATCCCTCTTCTAGGGCTGCAGAGGTAAAGGCATCCCACCTGTCGGGATTATACCCCAAACCAAAATGGCGGATAGTATCATCCGAGAAGCCCCGTTCCTTAAAATAACTCAGCCCAATGGCTTTTCCGGTTTCCGTATTCCACAGACAATCCTGATAAAATTCACCGGCGTATTCCGTGACCAGCATCATGCTTTCCCGCTCGCTCGCCTTCTCCTTTTCCTCATCGGACTGCTGGGTTTCCTCCACCTCAATCTGGTATTTTTTTGCCAGGTAGCGGATGGCTTCCGGATAGGTAAAATGTTCGTGTTCCATGAGAAAGGCCACAACATTCCCCCCCTTGCCGCTACTGAAGTCCTTCCAGATTTGCTTGACCGGGGATACCATGAAACTCGGGGTGCGTTCATCCGTAAAAGGGCTGAGTCCCTTAAAGTTGGAACCCGACTTTTTCAGCTGTACGAAATCCCCGAGCACCTCCTCCACACGGGCGGCTTCAAAGACTTTGTCTATGGTACTTTTCGAAATCAAGAAAAACGGATTTGCGGAGGTTAAAAATAAGAAAAGCCCAGCCGCGGGAAAAGGATTCCCGGGTCCAAATTCAACCCTGTTCCCGTTTTAGTATTTTTACAAGTGATATGAACCCTTCCCTGATGTTTATTCTGTTTTTAGGAACCCGACCCGGCAAAAAGCGGGAGGCCCCGTTATCCGGTGTAACATGCCCCTATTGCGGGCAGATCGGACAGTTGTACGCCACCGTGGTGCCTCAATACATCCACCTGTTCTGGATCCCCGTCTACAGGTTGCGCCCCATGGCGTATGTGGAGTGCGGTCACTGCAAAAAAATGTACGAAGGAAGCGACTTAACACCCCAGATGAGGGCAGCCCTGCAAGAATTAAAGGCAAAATAAGCAAGGGCTCCGATATGGAGCCCTTCTTTATTCTCGGCCTTTTCAGATATCCAGCCGAAGGCCCAGAGCGATAAACCGCTGTTCCACCTCGGCATCCTGAAAGATAGGGTTCAGGTCGTATTTGAAATACAGCAGTACGCCTCCCGCCCCCATGTAAGTGCTCAAACCGTATACAAAGTCACTGGTGTTATAGCCTCCTTTGAGTTTGTCCTTGACCCTGTCCCCTTCCCTGGTATACTTTAATTTTTGGCGTGCCCCCAGCTTGATTCCGGCATACCCCCCGAAACCAAAACGAAACTGTTTTTTCAGGGAATACCGAATCCGTTGCTCGGAGACCCGTCTGCGGGAAGGACCTACCTCAAAATGCAGGGGAACCACCAGGTTGTCCATCCGGAATTTGGATTTGCGCAGGTCGTATTGAAATTCTTCTAATACCGCTGTGCCATCGGCCACCACAAAAGACTGGTTCCCTTTGGGTTTGAGTCCGTTAAACTGGAACATAAAACCATAATGGAAACGGAGCCAGTTGGAATTTCTGAAGACCCTGGTGCGCCAGTTCCATCCTATTTCAAAGAAACGGCTCCCGGCCACTTTATAGGGGGTGTCCTCCAGGGACTGCCCGTCCACATCTGCGTTGCTCAACCCAAAAGCAATCACCAGGTCCGAATACGTCCTCTTGTCGTATTTATGGCTGTCCCAGTCCCAGTGATCGCAGCCAATGCCCCAAAATTCACAGTCATCATCTATTTCCGGGTATTCCAGTACAATCGTGCGCTCCTCCTTCTCGGGCAGGGTATCCTGCATGGCGACGGCGTCCTCTTTGTTCCGCTGGAGAAGGGCAATTTCATTATCGATAATCGCCTGCCTGTTTTTAATGTTCAGGGCGTGTTTTTCGGCAGCTGCCTCTTTCATCCTTTGCGCCTCGGCGGTATTGATCTCCCCGGCTTCGAGCCTGTCTTCAATGCGCATCACCTCATTCTTCAGCGCTTCTTTTTCCTGTTTTACAATCAGTTCCCGCTGTGCCTTGAGTTCCTCAATTTTTTTCTGATATCCCTGCTGAGCCGTGAGCTGTTGCAAACAGCATAACATCACCACTGGGATCATTAATCGTACGATAGTGTTCATAATAAAAAGTATTTGATTGATGAATAAACTCCCGGCCCGGCTATTTCAGGCCGATAAAAGATTCTTATTTATTTCGTTGTGCCACCCCAGTGCGGACACGCGTTACTCCTGATTTTATTTTCTCCATGATTTTCTCCCTGAAGGTTTGGTCAAGCTCATCCTCGGCCTCAGAGAGCAACAGGGAAGGATCCACCGCAGGCTGCACCCGGGAACTATCCTCCCCTGCAATGGCTTGCTGCGCCCTTCGCAACAATGAATCGATCTGGGCATCGCTGACCGGCTCCGGTCCTTTATCCCTAACAGCCAATTCGGTATAGGCAGGGTCCGGCTCCCGTGTGATCCCTGAAGGGCTTTGGCGGGAACCTTCCGAGGGTGTAACTTTTTGCAACAAAGCTCCATCATTCCGTTTTACCCGGGTTACTAAGCCCTCTGTTGTGGATTCTGTAGAGGTATAAGATGCTTCAGATTCCCTTTCAACCGTGGTTGTCGCTATTGCTGTCCGGTCTGATTCCGGAATCATATCGATGGGTCGGTCCTCCTTTTGTTTTTCAGGTTCCGGTGCTTCTACCCCGGGGGTTTTGACTATCGGTTGGGCAGGCTCCGATAGTTCCGGCTGCTCCCAAAAGAACGCAAGTGCAGCCAGGAGTACAACACTCGCTGCCGCCAGGCCGATCCACCACCGGGAACGCCTCTGGCCGCTGACCGGCTCCTGGACCTCCAGCCTGGAAGCTATCCGGTCCCAGGCTTCTTTGCTGGGGCGGGCTTCCCGGGAGCGAAGTCTTTTCCTGAGCTCTTTTTCAAATTCAACGGGTGCCATAATATCGTATTGAAGTTTCCTTTAATCGTTCCTGTAAATGTTTTCGGGCTTTGTAGAGCTGGGATTTGGAAGTGTTTTCCGAGATCCCCAGAACTTCTGCAATTTCTGTATGCTTATACCCCTCCACGGCATAGAGCGTAAAAACGAGCCGGTATCCTTCCGGCAGCGTATCGATCAGGTGTTCTAAGGCTTCAAGCTGATAGGGGTCCGAATCCGGTTGTTCGCCACCGCTTTCTTCCATCCGGGTATCGTCAAAGACAACAAACTGCCGTTTTCGGAGAAAATCGATGGCTTCCCGTACCATGATACGCCGAACCCAGCCTTCAAAACTCCCTTCAAACCGAAACCCGGGGAGGTTCCTGAAGACTTTCACAAATCCCTCGATCATCACATCCTCCGCAAAATGGGCATCTTTAATGTAGCGCCGGCATAAGGCGAGCATCCTGGGGGCATAGCTGTCATACAGCGCCTTCTGGGCTTCCCTTTTACCTAAACACGCCCTGCGGATCAGCTTCTTTTCGTGCTGGAGCAATGAAATAATCTTCACCTTCATGAGTGCTTCTATCTATACAGACGTGAGAATTAGAATAATGGTTGCCCGGAACTTAAAATTTTTCAGCCCAGGAGGGTGGCCCTGAATTTATATCTTGCGGTTCACCACATAATTCACCATGAGTTCCAGGGCTTCTCTATAGGCAGACCTGGGGTAGTCGGCAAGTACTTCCATGGCCAGGTCACGGAATTCGAGCATCTTTGTTTCGGCATACTCCAACCCTCCGGAATCCTTTACATACTGAATGACCTCGCGGACGCGCCTGCGGTCTTTATTGTGGTTTTTTACCGAATTGATCAGCCATTTCCGCGTTTTTTCAGGGGCGTGATTCAGGGCGTAGATCAGGGGAAGGGTCATCTTCTGTTCCTTGATATCGATGCCGGTGGGTTTGCCGATACGCTGCTCCCCATAATCGAAAAGATCATCTTTGATTTGGAAAGCCATGCCACAGAGTTCCCCGAATTTACGGAAAACCTCCACCTCCTTTGAATCCGGTCGGACGGAGGCTGCCCCGAGGCTGCAGCAGGCGGCAATCAGTGTGGCCGTTTTCTGACGGATGATCTCGTAATACACTTCCTCGGTAATATCCAGCCGCCGGGCCTTTTCGATCTGCAGCAGCTCTCCCTCACTGATCTCCCTCATGGCCACCGAAATGATCCGGAGCAAATCAAAGTCCCCGTTGTCCACAGACAGGAGCATTCCCCGGGCCAGGAGGAAGTCCCCTACCAGTACCGCAATCTTATTTTTCCAAAGGGCGTTGATGGAGAAAAAACCGCGGCGCTTAAAGCTTTCGTCCACCACATCATCGTGTACCAGGCTGGCGGTATGGATCAGTTCGATGACCGAAGCCCCCCGGTAGGTACGTTCGTTCACTTCCCCCTCGTTGAGCAACTTGGCCGTTAGGAAAACGAACATGGGCCGCATTTGCTTTCCCTTCCGGTTGACGATATAATACGTTATGCGGTTGAGAAGGGGCACCTTGGATTTCATGGAATCGTGGAATTTCTTCTCGAAGAGTACCATTTCACGTTCGATGGGTTCCCGGATCTGTGCGCTTACTTTCAAAAGATTCCCGTTTATGGAAGGTCGGGCGTAAAATTAACCAAAAAACACGGGATAAAACCCGTATAACGCCCCGGTTTTGTTTACACCCTACTACTTGGGAGGGACCATTGGGATGGCCAATGATCCCGATTTACCATATCTTTGCAAAGGCCCCTTCATGTTGTTTTAAATCGGATCGAATGCCAAATGAAACCTCCGCTATCCGGACTGCGTATTTCAGCATCCTTTCCAATTTCCTGCTGGCGGGGATCAAGGGAACGGCAGGTTTTTTCGGAAATTCCTATGCCCTTATCGCCGATGCCATTGAGTCCACTACGGATGTGTTCGCCTCTGTGCTGGTCCTGATGGGGCTGACCTATGCGCAAAAGCCTGCTGATAAAAACCATCCATACGGACATGGAAAAATAGAACCCCTGGTCACTTTTATCGTAGTGGCTTTTCTGGTTGTTTCCGCCGGGATAATCGTTCACGAAAGCATTCAGAATATCCGCAGCCCGCAGAAAAGCCCCGAATCGTGGACTTTGTTTATCCTTGCAGCTATCATCCTATGGAAGGAGTTCTCTTACCGGGTGGTGATTAAAAAAAGTAGGCAAACCGGCAGTTCAGCCCTCCGGGCAGATGCCTGGCACCACAGAAGCGATGCCATTACTTCAGTACTCGCCTTTGTAGGCATCTCCATTGCCGTCTTATTTGGAGAGGGGTATGAGACCGCAGATGACTGGGCGGCCATCTTTGCGGCGGGTTTTATCCTGTATAACAGCTACCTGATTTTCAGGCCTGCCCTGGGAGAAGTAATGGACGAACATCGCTACGATGATCTGGTAGATAGGGTCCGCAGGGAATCCCTGGAGGTTCCCGGCATCCTTGGAACCGAGAAGTGTTTTGTGAGAAAAGCCGGGATGCGGTACCACCTGGACCTGCATGCCCGGGTGGATGGCGAAATCTCCGTACGGGAAGGCCACGACCTCGCGCACCGTCTGAAGGACCACCTCAACAGTCAAATCCCGGGCCTGGGCCATGTTTTAATCCATATTGAACCTTGCGAGCGTCCTGCAGAACCAAAAACCACCCCGGTTGACCCCTCCGGTAATTCCCCTAAGGAAATTAAATAAGAATCTTATGAAAAGAAAAAAGAACAAGGAAAAGCAAAAACTCAAACGAACAGACGCCCTTGCCATAGAACGTACGCGGCTGGCAAATGAACGCACCTTCCTGGCTTATTTCCGGACTTTTATCGTATTCCTTAGCTCCGGATTTGCCATCCTGAAGATGGAGGTGTTGCAGGAGATTCGTGAAATCGGTTATTTTCTGACCTTCCTGGCCCCGCTTTTATTACTGGTGGGGGTCGTTCGTTTTTTCTATGTGAAAAGACAGGTCCACAAATACTACTACCCCATAGAGCTCATCGATTCGGAATAGTTTTTAA
>JARRQA010000128.1:0-6003 GCA_037382325.1 Robiginitalea sp. | reverse complement strand
AAAATACCTTGTGGAACCCATGTTTAGGACCATCAGGGCGTGGTTCCCCGAAAGCGCCTCAATCAATTCCTGGGTGAGGCCGTTTTCGAAAACTTCCGCGTCTTCCAGGCCAGTGGTATCAGTTTCAAAAGGAATTACGGCAATTTGATAGGCGGGTTCGTAAGCCAGCTCCCCACTATTCTTCCAATGGGATCCTGCCCAGAAACTCCCAGCGAGCAAAAGTAAAAGGGCGGTTGTCCCGAAAATAGCAATCACAGCATTGAGCCGGCGGCTGTTAGCGGCTTTGGTTTCCGTGTTATCCGTCCAGTCAGGAGTCTTTTGCCAGCCCTCCGAAGTCAGGTCATACATCCAGGCGAAGACAGTCCAGAAAATAAGCCCTATGGCCAGCAGATAAATAAGCCCCTGTAAAAGATAAGGCGGGGCGTCAAAAGTGGGCAGGACAACAGAGGAGAATTCTATCAGTACCCAGGCTACGGCCAAATAGGCTAAAACCGCTCTGAAGACATTTCGCCTGACCAGTTCCCTGTAGAATTTCTTTAGTTTCATAATGGGTCGGTTATAATTGTCGGCTTAGGATGCGATATCCAAATAGGTCGTACCGGTTTGAATTTCAACGGTTTTATGAAGGTCGTAAAAAAATTAGTAGAATCCATAAGGACCTGCAATGACCTCTGTCATATTTAGCAAAAATCTGAACGGTTCTTCCCAACTTGGACTATGACGCATTTTCAATTGATTTGTAAACCGCCCGCTATATGCAGGGATCATTCAGGGCAGGACAGCATATTGAGACCAAAATCGAGTATGCTGGCCAAAGTCTACAGTAGCGCCCTTTACGGTATTGAGGCGATCCCGGTAACCATAGAGGTGAATATCGACAAAGGAGTTGGGTATCACCTGGTGGGTTTGCCTGATAATGCTATTCGGGAAAGCAATTACCGGATAGCCGCAGCCTTATTGAACAACGGCTACCGTATTCCCGGAAAGAAAATAACCATTAACATGGCACCTGCAGACCTGCGCAAGGAAGGCACCGCCTATGATCTGCCCCTGGCACTGGGAATCCTGGTGGCTTCGGGTCAGCTGGAGACCGACCAACTGCATACCTTTCTGATCATTGGTGAACTTTCCCTGGACGGACAGCTCAAACCCGTTCGAGGGGCGCTTTCCATAGCCCTAAATGCCCGGTCCGGTGGGTTTAGGGGAATAGTCTTGCCTAAAGAAAATGTATCAGAATCTGCCGTGGTCGAAGGCCTAGAAGTCCGGGGAGCTACAAAACTTTCCGAAGTGATTTCCTTTTTCAAGGGGGAAAGTGACCTGCCTGTCGCCGACAGCCCTGATCCGGAACACCTATTGTGTGAAGTTTTTGAAACTCCCGATTTCAGTGAGGTGCGGGGGCAGGAGGCAGTTAAAAGGTGTATGGAGATTGCAGCGGCAGGGGGGCCTAATCTCATCCTGATAGGACCTCCGGGATCCGGGAAAACCATGCTTGCAAAAAGGCTTCCCGGTATCCTGCCTCCCATGAGCCTGGAAGAATCCCTGGAGACCACCCGAATCCACAGTGTAGTGTCAGGCCCGTCCAGAGAAGGGCTTATCCGACAGCGTCCTTTCCGGAGTCCTCATCACACTATTTCAGACACCGCGCTGGTAGGGGGAGGCTCCTATCCACAACCCGGCGAGATATCACTGGCACACAACGGGGTCCTTTTCCTTGACGAATTGCCGGAATTCAAAAGGAATGTCCTCGAGGTAATGAGGCAACCCCTGGAAGACCGGGAAGTCACGATTTCACGGACCCGCTTTACGATCACCTATCCGAGCAGTTTCATGCTGGTGGCAAGTATGAATCCCAGTCCTTCGGGCTATTTCAGCCCGGAGAGCCATGGATTTACGAATTCCCGACTGGAAATGCAGCGGTACCTCAGCAGAATTTCCGGCCCCCTTCTGGACCGTATTGACATGCACATGGAGGTCAGCCCCGTTCCGTTCGACCAGATTTCATCGAGCCGGAAAGGAGAATCCAGCCGGGAGATCCGAAACAGGGTGGTGGAAGCCCGGAAAATCCAACTCCATCGTTTTGAAGGCCAGCCAGGGAGGCACTGTAATGCCCAAATGGATACACGGCAAATCCGGAAATTTTGCCGGTTGGGGAAAAGCGCGCTGAAACTACTCCGTTCCGCCATGGAAAGGCTGGAACTCTCGGCGCGGGCCTATGACCGGATTTTAAAGCTCTCCCGTACCATTGCAGACCTTGAAGGCAGCCCGGAGGTAAGGGAGTCTCACCTTGCAGAAGCTATACAATACCGGAGCCTGGACCGGGAGGGATTGCTGGGCTAACCCGGTAGTTAATGCTTTTCTTCCACATCCCGGATGAAAGTATTATTTGGGCCCAACGGAGTTTATTTTTAAATTCATCACCGATAAAATTGCGGAAGTATTACATAATAAATGAGCATTTTATCGGTTAACTACTCAGAGATCCCTAATATTCAGTTGGTTATACGCCCAAACTTGTATGGTCTACAGACAGCGCACTAAAATCCTTATAAGCTCTTCCCTGGTCATCCTGATTTCACTCATTGGACTGACCGTAAGTGGGAACCATGCCATAACCGCCTCGGAAACCAACGCCCCCGCCCTGAACGATCCCATAGCTTTACATGTAAAAAGAGTAGCAGCCCTGTACAAAAAGAGGCAGGAGAATTTGAAAGCAGCCGTGGCGGCCTACTTCAAAAAGGCAATTGCGTCCGGGGATATCGTAGGGGCTGGAGTTAGTGTGGTGAAAGGGGATTCGATCCTGCTTTCGGAGGGTTTCGGAAAGAAAAACATTCGCACGGGGGAACGGGTGAACAGCCAGACCATTTTCAGGCTTGGCTCCCTCTCGAAGGGTTTTGCCGGGGTGCTGGCCGCCAATGTCAGGGAAGAAGGAAAATTGGATTGGGGGGTTAAGGTCCATGATTATATCCCGGAATTCCAATTGGGGGATGCTGAAAACACTGCGAAAATAACGCTGGCACATATTCTTTCCCATTCCTCGGGAGCACCGTACCACAGCTATACCAATTTGGTGGAGGCGGGCATGTCCCTGCCGGATATAGCCAAACGATTTAAGGAAGTAACCCCCGTCAGCCGCCCCGGGGAACTCTACAGCTATCAGAATGCCCTGTATGCCCTTTCAGGTGAAATCATTCACAAGGCTACCGGGGAGAAGATTTCCAAGGCCCTGGAAAATCGTTTTTTTAAGCCTCTTGAGATGTGTTCTACGTTTACGGATCACGAATCCCTGTTGGCAGCCGGAAATATAGCCACGCCACACGCCCGAATTCGACGGGGCTGGCGGCCCCGTAAAATACGGGATAACTATTACAACGCTATTGCCGCCGGGGGTATTAATGCGAGTGCTTCAGACATGGGCAGATGGATGCGCTTTTTGCTGGGCCACAACCCGGACGTTATGAGCCAGGCTGCCATTGAGGAAGCTTTCACTCCCATTATTGAGATCAAAGGACGCAGCAAATATTACCAACGCTGGCCCGGGCACATATCATCGCATTATGGTTTTGGCTGGAGGATTCATAAATTCGAAGCAGAGGATTCCGGACGGGAAAAAACCATCTGGCACCATGGAGGTAGCGTGAATAATTTCAGGAATGAGATTGCGCTGTATCCGGATGATGACCTGGGAATTTGTGTCCTGATGAACAATACTACCCGGTTCGCTCAAAAAGTAATCCCGGATTTATACCAGATCGTTCAGGAAGTTTATGGGGTGAACGAGGACAAAAGTTCGCTTGCCGAAAACCTGGCCGGACTATGATCTGGTAGTCCTGAGGGTACAGAAATTTAAATTGGCAAACATTATTTATTGATAGGGGAATTCCCGTTAGAGAACCTCAGGCTTCTGGAAAAATTTATCTTTGAAGTACAAATGGCGTTCCCTGGCCACTTCAGCAATGGCATGAAAACGAGGATCCTCCCTTATCCCGTCAAGCAGTGGATCTGACATCATAAAGGAATAATTGTAATATCCTCGGTTTACAGCCTCTTCAAGGCAGCGGAGGGCTCCATCGGTATTGTTCAGACGGTAATATATTGCAGCCAAGGAATACCAGCCTTCTGAATCAGAGGTGTTCGCATTTTCAAGCAGTTTAGCTAATTTTAAGCCTTCCCTGATATTTCCCAAAATAGCAGCTTTTAACACTTTGCACGAGTAGAGCATATACGGCTCGCTCTCTTTTTCTATTACTTTTTCCAGATACTGCAATGCTTCCTTTTCTCTGCCCATACGATACAAGGTTATCCCTTGCCAGGTTAATGAATAGGTAGTACCTCTGCCTTTTCGAAAAGATTCGAGGGCCTTTTCATATCGGTTCTGAGATAAGTAGCTGACGCCGATCCTTGAGTAATTTGGGTTTTTAGGGTCAATACTGATAGCTTCTTCCATACGGGCAACCGACTCATCAATCATTCCGATATAGCGGTACAAATACCCCAGGGAAAAAAGTGTCGATGCATTGTTTGGATTAATTTCAATCATCCGCCGAGTCAATTCAATCGCCTGTTCCGTCATTGCGGTTTCAGTATATAGGACCACGAGGTAACTCAATGCGCTTAAATTATTCGAATTAAGGGACAATGCTTTTAGGTAATATTGTTTAGATTCCTCCAGGGCGTTTTCACCCAACATTTCGAAGAATGCGAGACGCTGTGTCCTGAAGCCCAGATCTGCATAAGCAGGCGCATAGGTAGAATCCAGAGCTATGGACTTTTGAAGCATTTCAATAGCCAATCGGTCACCCTCGGAATCCAGTGGGTAAGACGTGCTTCGAAGGTAGTATTCGTAGGCGAGGGGTATCTTGGGAATGTCTTTTTCAATAAGGCTCATCTCTTGCTGTGAAAACTGGATATTCAGCCCGTCAACAACCTTTTTAGAAACGATGTCCTGAAGGGCGAAGGTATTGCTGAAATCGACCTCAATATCCTCACTTCTCCACACCATACTAAATTCTTCAAGCTCGACCAGTTCCACACTGACCCGTATTTGATTAGCTTCTTTCAGGTAATTCCCCACCAGGGCATAGTCCACGTTCAGTTGTTCCCTGATCCTGGAGAAGTCTATTTCCTTCCCGGCAAACCTGCGGATCTCACTGGAGGATCTCACCGTTATGTTGCGCAGGTAATTCAGGTCGCCTATGATCTGATTTGCTATTGCAAAACCCAGGTAATCAGTATCCGGATCCGGCTTATTATTGGACAGGGGTAATACAGCCACGGTCCCATACGGACCATTATAAGCGAATAATTGTTGGTTTTGGCGTACGGTCGGATCACTGAACTGGTTGTATAGCAACAGAATAACAGCAATGCTCAGGGAAAAGATAATCACCTTGTTGAGCGAACTCTTTATTTTGGAGGTTTCCTGACTTGAGGCATCTATCCCGGAGAGGGTCTTCACAATGCCTTTTGAGGTAATATCATAGATCCAGGAAAATAGAACCCATAAAGGGAACCCCGCAATTAACAGAACCACAATGCCCTGCATTACGTAAGGCGGGGTTTCAAAGGTTTCAAGCAGAATATCCAAAACCTGCACCGCCATCCAGGCCACCACCAAATAGGCCAGGGCAGCCCTGGGCACATTCCTCCGTTTTAATTCAGCAATAAATCGTTTAAATTTCATGCCAATCTCAAAGGTGAAAAACGCATAGGATTAACGCCATACATATTAAAATTACAGAATCATTTTCTGTTGGGGGTCAGGGAGGCAGAATATTTCCGTTTGAATAAGTGCCGGATGGCGAAAACCGTTGTTACCGATCATTAACACCCTTTAAGGTAACCAGAGGGTCAAACCTTGCAGTATTCGATTCCCTTAGGAATTTACCTTCCGAATCAGCTGGTATGTGAATTCAATGATTTCCAGATAGTTTTCCTTGCTGATCTTTTCGTCGATACCGTGAAAGCGCGTCATGCTTTCGGGTCCGATCCGGATAGGGTAGAAGC
>JARRQA010000127.1:0-6037 GCA_037382325.1 Robiginitalea sp. | reverse complement strand
TTGATGTCTCCCATATGGGGGAATTCCTGATAGAAGGTCCCAAGGCCCTGGATCTCATCCAGAAAGTAACTTCCAACGACGCCTCGAAACTGGAGGTCGGCCGTGCGCAATACAGCTGCCTGCCCAATGAAACGGGGGGGATTGTGGATGACCTGATTGTCTACCGGGTCAAAGCGGAAACCTACCTGCTGGTGGTCAATGCCTCCAATATCGAAAAGGACTGGGCCCATATTTCAAAGTACAACGAAGGGGTCGGAGCCGGGATGCGAAATATTTCGGATGCCTATTCCCTGCTGGCCATTCAGGGGCCAAAAGCCTCAGAGGCCATGCAGTCCCTGACTTCGGTCGATCTCAGTAGTATCCCCTTTTACCATTTTGTCGTGGGGGATTTCGCGGATATTCCCCATGTGATCATATCAGCCACCGGGTACACGGGTTCCGGCGGTTTCGAAATCTATTGCAAAAACGCGGAGGTACAGCAGGTCTGGGACCGGGTGATGGAGGCAGGGGCTTCTTATGGGATCAAGCCAATAGGCCTGGCTGCGAGGGACACCCTGCGCCTTGAGATGGGGTATTGTCTTTACGGGAATGACATTGATGACACTACTTCTCCCCTGGAGGCAGGTTTGGGGTGGATTACGAAACTGAACAAGGATTTCGTCAACAGAGATGGCCTGGCTGCAGAGAAGGAAGCCGGACCTTCCCGGAAGCTGGTCGGGTTCGAACTCAATGAGCGGGGCATCCCTAGAAAGGACTATCCTATCACGGATGCCGATGGCACTCCCATCGGGAGGGTCACTTCCGGCACCATGTCGCCTTCTCTGGGAAAAGGCATCGGTCTGGGATACGTTCCGGTTTCCCATGCAAGCCCTGGTTCCATCGTCTACATCCAGATTCGTAAAAACCGCCTGCCGGCAACGGTGGTCAAACCGCCTTTCTACAAAGGATAGACAAGGTAAAACCTGGCTGAGGCGTGCGTGAAGAGGGAAAGAGGATATTGATTTTAGGAGCGAGTGGATTTCTGGGAAATGCCCTCTACAAGGAGCTGTGTAACTACTTCGATACCTACGGCACCTATTGTTCAGCCCGCAGAAGCTTTGAGGACAATCAAAAGTTCCTGCGCTACGACATGCTGGAGGACGATATCCACCGCCTGTTGCAGGAGGTTAAGCCCCAGATTGTCATCTCCGCCCTTCGAGGGGACTTCGGTGCCCAGATCCAGGCACATGCCCATTTGACAGAATACCTGAGCAAACACCGGGCCCGGTTGCTTTTTCTGTCTTCCGCCAACGTCTTTGACGCCTACAGCAAGTATCCTTCCTATGAGTACGACAAAACACTTTCAGAAAGCATTTACGGACGGTTGAAAATCCGTATCGAGAATATGCTTCTTCGACTGCCCCCGCGAAAAATGGGTATTCTGCGCCTTCCCATGGTCTTCGGGAACACCTCTCCCAGGATCCGGGAAATCAAGCAGGCCCTCAGCAGCGGGGAACCAATCGAGGTATTTCCCAACCTGGTCCTCAATGTGACCTCCGACGACAAGCTCTGCCAGCAAGTTCACTATATGATCAACCGGGGCAGGCACGGGGTCTACCATCTGGGATCCACGGACCTGGTACACCACGATGATTTCATCCGCGAAATCACAGCCCACCTCAGTAAGGAGACCCCGATCTTCAAACGGGTCTATACCACCAACGAGGAACGCTACCTGGCAGTGCTTCCACGGGAGAACCTGCTTCCGAAAAACCTGCAATTAAAGTATCAGGAAGTGATCGACCACCTGATAAAGCAGTAAGCTTTGTACCTTTAGGAACATAAAAACAATGCCATGGAAAAACTATCTACATCCGAAATCGAAAAAAGGCTTCAGCAACTGGAAGGGTGGGAATTCAATGAAAACGCCCTGGAAACCACCTTCGAATTCCAGAATTTCAGGGAGGCCTTTACCCTGATGACACGAATCGCCTTTGAGTGCGAAGCCCTGAACCACCACCCCGAATGGACGAACGTCTACAACCAGTTGCACATTCGCCTCAGCACACATGACGCAGGGGGTGTCACGGAGAAGGATTTTAAACTCGCCCGCCTGGTCGAAGACCTTGTCTCCACGGAAGCCTCCTGAAGAAATAGGCCATACGATCCTTTGGGGCAGCCCTGAAAGATTCTTTATTTTTGTAGCACTTTAACTGATCCTGTTTATGGGGAGAGCCTTTGAATTTCGCAAGACCAGAAAGCTCAAGCGGTGGGCGGCCATGTCCAAGGCCTTCACCCGAATCGGAAAGGATATCGTGATCGCCGTAAAGGAAGGAGGGCCTGATCCGGACCACAATTCCAAATTGCGGGCAGTCATCCAGAATGCCAAAGCGGTGAATATGCCTAAAGACAATATCGAAAGGGCTATCAAGCGGGCATCGGATAAATCCCAGGGAGATTACGATGAAATCCTCTATGAGGGGTACGGGCCCCATGGTATCGCCATCCTAATCGAAACCGCCACGGACAACCACACCCGGACGGTAGCCAACATCCGGAGTTATTTCAATAAGTGCAACGGCAGCCTGGGTACTTCGGGTTCCGTGGAATTCATGTTCGACCACACCTGTACTTTTTGTATCGACCCAGAAGGACTGGACCCGGAGGAACTCGAACTGGACATGATCGATTTCGGGGCTGAAGAGGTTTTTACCGATGAAGAGGGAATTCACATCTACGCTCCCTTCGAGTCTTTCGGGGCTATTCAAAAGGAACTCGAGACACGGGATATTGAGATTCGCTCCTCAGGTTTTGACCGAATTCCACAGGTGACCAAAGAGCTATCCCCCGACCAAATGGAAGAGGTCGAGGCCCTTTTGGAAAAGATTGAAGAGGATGACGATGTGCAGAACGTCTTCCACAATATGAAGGAGTAAACCGGGTTGACCCAGGTCATTGCCTTAACCTATGAGTTGAAGTAACTTCAGGGTCAGAACTTCCCGAAGACCGAAAGCCAGGCCTTCGGCATAAAATCCTGTCCCATGAAAAAGTTACTGTACCTCCTGATTGCGGTTGGGGCTGCCGTGAGCCTCGCCACCTGCTCTTCAGATTCCGACGAAGACGAACAATCCGATACCGGTCCGGCCTTTGCCATCAGTGAACTACAGGGAACCTGGACGGCCACTACCCTGAATTTCTCCTATTCGGAGGCCGGGGAACGACCCGATCCTGACTTTGCCGCCATCATTAACGAAGGGGGCTCTGCCAGCATGACCGTGCAGTCCAGCGGTCAGTTTGTCCTTACCATCGACCCGGTTGACCGTGGAGCGATGATGACCAGTGGTCGTATGTTCTTTGAAGACGGGGAATATTTTGCCATTGAGTTCGATGGCGAAGCAGGGGACTACGAATACTTCGGGGCCACCCTCAGCGGGAACACCTTTACCATAAACGGGGGGCCTAACACGGTTGAATACGACCTGGACCTCGATGGTTCGGACGAGCTGTGCAGTGTGTACCTTGTCCTGGTCAGAAGCTGAATTTAAACAACAGAAGCGAAAAGTACCCCACGGGGTGCTTTTCAGGTATAGGCGGGTATCCGTCCCTGCACGCCCTGATAAAATTTCCGGTAAGCGGCATAATCGGTTTCATAATCGCCGGAAGGTTGCCGGGGTTCTGAAATACGGACGGTTTTGGTCCCGTAATCAAATGCCACCAGGACAATCGGGACTCCGGCCTTCAGGGCGATATAATAGTATCCCGTTCTCCATTGATCTACTTTTTTCCGGGTCCCTTCAGGGGCCAGGGCCAGTCGGAATTCCGCCCGCTCCTCAAAAAGAGCGGCGACAGCCTCCACGGTATCACTGCGCTTTCCCCGATCCACGGGCGCTCCCCCGGTCCAGCGGAAAAACCACCCGAAAGGACCTTCAAACAGGCTTTTTTTGCCGATGTAGTTGATCTGCACCCCAATGAGTTCGCGTACCATGAGACCGATAAAAAAGTCCATCCAGTGCGTATGGGGAACCACGATGACCACACATTTCTTCAGGTCGGGAAAACGTCCCTGAAATTTCCAGCCCAACAAGCGATGAAAGAAGAAGGAGGCAAGTGCTTTCATGCGGTGCGGCGTTATATTTTCCGGTAGATCTCCTTTACCTGTTCCGGGTCTATACGCGTCTCCCAATCCCTCCCAAGGGCATTTTCCCACAGGGGACCCATCCCAAGGGCTACCCCGGCCATGGTATCCAGGTCGTGTTCCGTCAGATCCCTGCAAACCGCTTCGGGCAATTCAATCCCCTGCTTTTTGATCATGGCGTGGAAAAGGCGGACACCCTCCGGGTAGTAGTCTTCCAGATGCCTGAAGACCAGGCAATTTCCTAGCCCATGGGGGGTCCCCAATACATAGGACAACCCATAACTCAGGGCATGTGCCACCCCAACCTGGCTGTAGGCAATGCTCATACCGCCATGCCAGGAAGCCATCATCAGTTTTTCCCGGCTTTCCGACGGTGTCGGATCCCCCAAAAAGACCTCCTCGCAGAGTTCCATGGCCTTCTCCCCGTAACTGCGGCTGAAGGCATTGATATAGGCCCCGTTCAGGGATTCCACACAGTGGATAAAACAATCCATTCCAGTGTAGAACCACTGGTCTTTGGGGACCCCTTTGGTAAGGTCGGGATCCAGGACGACCTGGTCAAAAGGTGTAAAATCTGAATTTATGCCGAGTTTCCGTTCGGGACCCAGCAAAACGGTAGTCCGGGATACTTCGGCACCAGTGCCACTAAGGGTGGGAACCCCGACATGGTAGAGCCCGGCATTCTGCACCAGGTCCCACCCCTGGTAGTCCTCCGTCTTTCCATCGTTGGTGAGCATAAGGGCCACGGCCTTGGCCAGATCGAGCAGGGTCCCTCCCCCGATGCCCACTATTCCGGCAGGTGCTGTGGGGGTTTCAGCCTTGATTTTAGCCACCAGAGCATCTACCTGTTGTGTCTTGGGCTCCTCATCTGCTGAAATCAGGATGATCTGATCTTCCATGATTGCCGGGATGCGGGCCATAAGGGGGCTTCCCTCAAAAACATCATCCACCAGGAATATCACCGGGGCATCCGAACTCACACGACGGGGTAAGAGAATCTCCTGGAGCTGGTCGAAACTTCCGGCCCCAAAAATAACACGGGGTACCATAGGGAAATTCCGGTACTTGGTTCCTTTCATGGCCGCCTTTATGTTTCTCGAATCTTTTAATTGCATATCTTCAGTTTAAATACCCCAGGAGTTCCCTGAGGCTGGAAAGGGTCAGATGCCGGTTCTCATGCTGGTCCGGATGCACCTCCTCATGAGCCCAGGTGGTATGAAAGGGGACGTGTACTGCCCGGGCCCCTATATTCAGAATGGGCAACACATCCGATTTCAGGGAATTGCCCACCATTAAAAATTCGGTCACCTCGATTTCCAGATGTTCCAGGAGGCGGCTGTAATTGATTTCCTTTTTGTCGCTGAGCACCTCCACGTGGTGGAAATAGTCAATCAAGCCTGATTTTTCCAGTTTGCGCTCCTGGTCCAGCAGGTCTCCTTTGGTAAGTACAAGTAGCCGGTACTTTGCGGAGAGGGCCTCCAGGACCTCCTCCACCCCATCGAGTAATTCGAGTTTATGGGAAATCATGCCTTTGCCCAATTCCAGGATCTTCCCGATGGACTCCTGGGAAACGTTCCCATTGGAAAGCTCCAGGGCGGATTCGATCATGGAAAGCATAAAGCCTTTGATCCCATACCCGTATAGTTCCAGGTTGCGCATTTCCATTTTAAAGAGTTCCTGGTCAATGGTGTTTTTGGTTTCATAGGGTTCCAGCAGTTCCGCGAATGCTGCTTCAGCCTCCCTGAAATAGGTCTCATTCACCCAAAGGGTATCATCCGCATCAAAGCCAATGGTGGTGATCTCTTTGAAATTCAGGTCCATGCTTTCTTTGCCTTTTCGAGGTCCTCCGGGGTATCGATTTCGATGCCCGTGACCTGCGTTTGGACCATTTTTATCTTCTTTCCGTATTCCAGGAACCGGATC
>JARRQA010000126.1:0-8754 GCA_037382325.1 Robiginitalea sp. | reverse complement strand
CTTTGAACGATTTTTGCACGACCCGGAGGACGCAACCACGATCTCCAGCAACAAAGTCAGGGCGATGTTTGAGGATAGTCAGGGCAACTTTTGGGTGGGTACCGCAGGGGACGGACTGCATCTTTTTGACACTGCGAACAAGACCTTTACGCACTATCCTTTTGACCCCGGGAACCCGAATAAACTATCGATGCCTTTCTTAGATGGTACAGATATTACTACTACAAGTCCATGGAGCCATATTACCTCCATTTTTGAAGATGACAGAGGGCGCCTTTGGATAACTGCAGTAGACGGGGGCTTGAATGTTTATGATCCAAAACTCGGGCTAAACAGGCATTTTGAAGCCGGAGAGGGTGAAAATGAATTGAAATCGAATTTTCTCTGGCAAACCTACCAGAGCGATGACGGTACTATTTGGGTGACCACGGCCGGGGAAGGGAAAGAAGTCTATAAGGTTCGGGAAAATGAATTCAGGTTTCCCTTTTTTCAATTCGGAGAACTTAGGGACTCCCTGAGTGTGATGCGTGGTATTTTAAAAGATCCCAATGGGGCTATTTGGATTGCACAATCGTCCCCAAACCCCAATTTTGCAGTTTTAAAGTCTTCTTTATGGAAGGTCAGCAAGGATTTTAATGAAATCACACAGGTAAAGCTCAAACCCCGGCAATCTTCCCCGACAATTTCCTCCTTTATGGGAAGCATAACTATTGACTCCTCGGAGCGGATATGGGCGGGTACTACCGAAGGATATTTTATAGGCGATCTTAAAAACGATACTTTTAAAAAGTTCCTTCCAGAAAATACGAGCCCTGATTTTTGGTGGCTTTCTCCAATTCTACAGAGTAGTACCGGGGACATTTGGATTTCTTATTGGGGATATGGCGTAATCCGCTATGACCCTCAAATGGAAACGCGTGAAATCTACAGATACGATCCTGACGATCCGAAAAGCATTTCCGGACCCCAGGCCTGGACGATTTACGAAGATAATGAAGGGGCTATCTGGGTAGGTGGCGGATCGCCAAGCCCTACTGGTCAAGCCCCTCTCTTCCTGGATCGGTTTGATCCTAAAACCCGATCGTTTGAGCCCTTTATTACCACCTCTCTTCCCTATGGCATGGTAGCGCACATGGACTCAGACCCTTCCGGGAATCTTTGGTTCACGGACTGGAATTTTGGACTGTACAGGCTCAATCCAGTGACACGTGAACTAAAACAGTACACCGCAGGGAACAGTTTATTGCCGGGCAGCCGGTTGCAATCCCTTGCTTATCATCCGGATGGAACTATATGGATTGCAACGGATTACGAATTAGTGGAGTTTGACCCGGTTAACGAAACGTTCTCCGTCTATAATGAACACCACGGCATTTATCGAAATATCGGAGGTACAGGCACCGGGGAATTGACAAGGGACGGAGAACTCCTGTTTGCCCGCTGGAATGGGTTTCACGCCTTCAACCCGGAAGATCTTTTAGAGGATATTAAGGACACCCCCCCTGATATCCGGATCACAGGATTCAAACTCATGGATGACAACATGGTAAGCGGGATGACAAGGCAGTCTGAAAATATCCTTAAAAAGCCCATCTGGAAGACTGATCGGATCGAACTGGAAAGTAGCGAAAACACCTTTGCCTTTGCCGTGGCCTGTTTCGACTTCTATGAACCGGAATTAAATACGCTGCAGTTTATGCTGGAGGGATACGACCGGGGATGGCGGGGCGATGTCCGGAACGGCGAAACTCCCTTTTATATCAATGTTTCTCCGGGCACCTATACTTTCAGGCTACGCGGCTCAAACGGCCTGGGGGTTTGGAATACAGAGGGGATCCGTCTGGAGGTTATCGTAAATCCCCCCTGGTGGCAAACCTGGTGGGCCTTTACTTCTTATGGTTTGCTATTCATCGGAGGCGTGTTTGGCACCCACAAATTTCAAAAAAGACGCCTTCTCCGAAAAGAACGGGAAAGAACCCAGCAAAAAGAGCTGCAGCAGGCACGCGAGATCGAAAAAGCGTATAACCAGCTTAAAGAAACCCAGCAGCAGCTCATCCAATCCGAAAAAATGGCTTCCCTTGGGGAGCTTACCGCCGGGATTGCCCACGAGATACAGAATCCACTGAATTTTGTCAACAACTTTGCCGAGGTAAGTTCTGAATTGGTAGAGGAAATGAATGAAGAACTGGACAAAGGCGACATTGAAGAGGCCAAAACCATTTCGAAAGACCTGAGGCAAAACCTGGAAAAGATCAACCACCATGGCAAGCGTGCGGACAGCATCGTAAAAGGCATGTTGCAGCACAGCCGTGGCTCTGAGGAAAAGAAGGTTCCTGCAGACATCAATAACCTCGCTGACGAATACCTCAGGCTGGCATATCATGGCCTGCGCGCCAGAGACAAGTCCTTCAACGCCTCCATGGAGACGGACTTAGATCCTGGTTTGCCTGAAGTAACTGTAGTGCCCCAGGACATTGGTCGTGTATTGCTCAACCTGCTCACCAATGCCTTTCATGCAGTGAAACAGCGGAGTCAGAAGGAATCAGATGGCTATAACCCTACTGTCTGGGTAGAAACCCGAAAGACCAAAAAGGGCATTGAAATTTCGGTCCGCGATAACGGAGGGGGAATCCCTGAAAATATTAAGGATAAGATCTTCCAGCCTTTCTTTACCACCAAACCTACGGGTAAAGGAACAGGACTGGGCCTTTGTGAGGGCACCACTTTTACTGTGGAGTTGCCAAGGTAAAATGAAAACAAGTACAAAAGCAAATCACATGAAAATACTGGTAGTAGACGACGAGAAGGATGTACAAATCCTCTTTCAGCAGCGGTTCCGAAAAGAGATCCGCAAAGGAGAACTGGATTTTCAGTTTGCCTTTTCAGGGGAAGAGGCCCTGAGGGTCATGGAGGAAATGGAGCAAAAGGCAGTATTGATCCTCTCGGACATCAACATGCCTGGGATGAGTGGCCTGGAGTTGCTGGAGAAAATTCGGACGACCTATGAAAAACCGCCACCTGTGGTGATGATGATCACAGCATACGGGGATGAACAAAACCGAAACGCGGCCAATCGCCTTGGCGCAAATGATTTTTTGACCAAGCCCCTTGATTTCAAATTATTGAAGGAAAAACTTACAACCCTCGAGTAATGGCCAAAATACTGGTAGTCGATGACGAAACGGACCTGGAAGTCCTGATCAAACAAAAATTCCGTAAACAAATTCGAAACAACGAATACGAATTCCTGTTTGCCTATAACGGTATGGAAGCTTTGAAAAAACTGGAACAGGAACCCGATACAGATCTGGTGCTGAGTGACATCAATATGCCGGAGATGGACGGACTCACCCTGCTTTCCAAACTCCATGAACTCAACCCCCTTCTCAAAGCGGTAATCGTATCAGCCTATGGGGATATGGACAATATACGGACGGCTATGAACCGGGGGGCCTTCGATTTCGTCACCAAGCCCATTAATTTTGAGGACCTGACCATTACCATGGAGAAAACCCTGGAGCACGTCCGTCAAATCAGGGATACACTGAAGGCAGTTAAGGAGAATAACATCCTCAGGATGTACGTGGATGAAAATGTCCTGAGCTTCATGGGAGGACAGGAATACGAATCCAGTATCACTGCGAGTGAAAACATCGAGGCGACGGTAATGTTCATCGATTTATGCGGCTTTACCTCCATCAGCGAACAGGCGGCCCCCGAAAAAGTAGTCGGTATCCTAAACACCTACTTTGACACTATGGTCAAAGAGATCATTGCACAGGAAGGTTATGTCGACAAGTTCATCGGCGATGCCGTAATGGCGGTCTTCCGGGGGGAGTACGACCTGGACAGGGCTATCGAAACCGCCCTGGCTATCCGGGAGGCAATAGGGAACCTTCCCGAGGAAGAAGGGACGGAACATTACCGCCCTAAGGTCTCTATTGGCATTAAAAGGGGGGAAATGGTCTCCGGTAATATAGGCTCCAAAAGCCTGAAACGGCTGGACTACACGGTAATCGGTGACACCGTTAACGTGGCTGCCCGGCTTCAGGACAAGGCAGGGCCCAATCAGATCCTGATTTCTGAAGACTGCTACCAGAAGGTTAAGGAGTCTTTCAATTGCAATTCCCTCGGAGCAGTTTCCTTTAAGAACAAAACGGAAGCTATCTCGGTTTATGAGGTTTTGGAATAAAATCAGAACACATGGGTTGCCTGGTTTTAAAAACCTGCTGGCCCGGTGCCCTTTTAGCTTCTAATCCCGTGAAATAACTGTCTGTATAACCGATGCCATGTTCTATCTTTTCAGAAGATTAAGACAAAGTATGCTCGCAAGAAATCGCATTTCCCGGTACGTTCTCTATGCCCTCGGGGAGATCGTCCTGGTGGTTCTCGGGATCCTTATTGCCCTGCAGATAAACGAATGGGATGAAGGTCAAAAGCGTAAACAGGAGCGCATGGACTTATACATGGCGCTCAAAAGTGACTTCGCCACTACTCAAATCTTGCTGGCGGAAGGCGAGAAACTGAGCCGGAGAGGTATTCACCGGATGGAATCCTTTCTGAATGCTGTTGGCACGAACCCTGGAAATGTTCCTGTTGACAGCCTGAAATACTGGGCTGGCGGAGCCTTTGACGCGCCTTTTGTGGATCCAATCCTGACGACCTATGACGCGGCGATTTCCTCTGGGCGTATAAGCCTTATTGAGGATACCGAGTTACTGGAAGAACTGGCCGGATTTATAAGGTCCAAACAGTTTTACAGGGACCATCTGGATTTTACGGGGGATATTTTTTACTTCGGTTCCATTTACGACTTACGACGAAAGGCTGGAAGCCTGGGCATAATTGGGGGGAAACAGTATGACAGGGATTACAACAGGAATCTAAAATACTCCAGACTTGAATTGACCGGTGATGAATTCCTCCAACTGGTAAAAGAGCCTGAGACTTATGCCGCTATCGAGAACATGCTGGATGCGAATTACACGATACGGGATATCCTCTACGAAATGGATGCCAGGCTTACCCGGATTTTAGGCAAACTTGAATCCCTGACCAGCCCCTGATACCTCAACCGAAATAACACCTCCCTGACCTGCCATGGGAAATCCGAACTGCCGGGTCCCTGCAGTCTTAGTGGCTACCTTTACAATAGGTGGGCGGGGTGGGACACCCCAATCGGAAAAATGCCAATTTGCACCTGAAAAGGCCTGAATAAGGGGAGTATTTAGATTGTTTTCAGCCCCTTACTGCCAACTGCCACTGCCAACTACCAACTGCCACTGCCAACTTAAAACTTTGAACTTTGGTCTTTGAACAAATCATACAAACCATCCTTAAATGCAAGAACCCCGGCCAGGGCCAGGGTTCATCGCACTAATACTACTAAGATATAAGGCTTATCGCAAACGGTCCACAGATTTTACAAGATCCTCATCCCGCTTGATGGCCTTGTTGGCCAGCACTAGGAAAACGATAGAAAAAATGGGGATAAGCATCCCAATACCCTTCTCAGAGGCTTCCGCCTCTCCGGATATGCTTAGGGACCGGTAAACGAAAAATCCCAGTAAAAAAAGGTTCAATAAGATGTTGAAACGATTCAACACAAATTGTTGTTTTCTGTTTTTAAAACGCAGGATGGCGATCAGCGCCAGCAAAGCCGAACCGTAAAAGGCCCCGGATATGAAGATTTCCTGCCGTGCGTATACGGCCTCCCCTCCCCCGTCGGTCCACAGATGAACCCAATAGGGCAGGATCCCGGTCAAAATGGCCACGATCAAAAGGTATACGGTCTGAATACGCTGAATCATAAACGGCTTTCGTTCGGATGCAAAAATAAAGGTTTTTGCACTTTTGCCATCCTTTCGGACAAAGATTCTCCCTACTTTTTAAAAAACACCCCCAAACACGTCTTCTTGTCGAATTTCACGGGCAAAACGGGATTTGTGGAAAAATATTCGTATCATTGTGCCGTTATTAGTTATAACACTTCCCACTCAGGGAGTTCGTTCCCGGACGATATCCAAATAACACCTCTTCTTTTTTATTGACAAAAGGATCGTACCAATAACTCTTATTTTTTACAGAATACATGTTTGAGATTTCCGAATTAAAGGCCAAGAAGCTACCTGAGCTTCAGGACATCGCTAAAAACCTGAATGTCCCCAAATACAGAAGCCTTAAAAAGCTCGACCTGGTCTATCAAATCCTCGATTTGCAGGCCAGTAATCCGCAAGCCGTTAAAGAGCAGGTTGCGGAGGTCAAAGAAACCGAAAAGCCAAAAAAACAAAGCCGGTCTGAGAAAGACCCCTCTTCAAAAAGCGAAACCTCCCGGAAGCCATCCTCCAGAAAATCTTCCTCCCAGAAACCTTCCTCTAACGGACAGGAAAAAACCGAGGAAAAAGACAGCAGCTCCCGGGGACGGAAAGGACGTGATACCTCTGGAAAAAGGGATCACAACAAAGACTCCAATTCCCACAAGGGGCAGCACCGAAAAAAGGAACATTCCAGCCGAAACAGCGGGCCGGATAAAAAAAGCAGCAACTACGATAAGGAATTGAAAAACAAATACAAGCAACCGGAATACGAGTTTGACAGCATTATCGAAAGCGAAGGAGTCCTGGACATCATGTCCGACGGATATGGGTTCCTGCGTTCCTCGGACTACAATTACCTGTCCTCCCCGGATGACATTTATGTGTCTCAGTCCCAGATCCGGCTTTTCGGTCTGAAAACCGGAGATACGGTCCTGGGTAACGTCCGGCCTCCCAAGGAAGGAGAGAAATACTTTCCGCTGATCAAGGTGAACAAGATCAACGGGATTGATCCTGAGGTCGTCAGGGACCGGGTGGCTTTTGAGCATCTCACCCCGCTTTTCCCGAGAGAAAAATTTAAACTGGCCGAGCGGCAAAGCAGTATTTCCACGAGGATCATAGACCTGTTCGCCCCCATCGGGAAGGGTCAACGGGGCATGATCGTCTCTCAGCCCAAAACGGGTAAGACGATGTTGCTCAAGGACATCGCCAACGCCATTGCCGCGAACCATCCGGAAGTATATCAGATCATCCTTTTGATCGACGAGCGTCCGGAAGAGGTTACGGACATGCAACGCAACGTTCGCGGGGAAGTAGTGGCCTCGACTTTTGATAAAGAAGCCACGGAACACGTCCGCGTCGCCAACATCGTGCTCGAAAAGGCTAAACGCCTTACGGAATGCGGGCACGACGTGGTCATCCTGCTGGACTCCATCACACGTCTGGCAAGGGCCTACAATACTGTTCAACCGGCCTCCGGTAAAGTATTATCAGGTGGTGTCGATGCCAATGCCCTGCACAAACCCAAGCGGTTCTTCGGAGCCGCCCGGAATATCGAGAACGGGGGATCCCTGACCATCATCGCCACGGCACTGACCGAAACCGGCTCAAAAATGGACGAAGTGATCTTCGAAGAATTCAAAGGTACCGGTAACATGGAACTGCAACTGGACCGCCGCATCTCAAACCGACGGATCTTCCCGGCTATCGACCTGGTAGCTTCAAGTACCCGGAGGGACGATTTGCTGCTGGACGATACCACGCTACAGCGGATGTGGATCCTGCGCAAGTATCTGGCGGACATGAATCCGATCGAGGCCATGGAATTTATGGAGCAACGAATCAAACAAAGCCGCTCCAACGAAGAATTCCTGATGACCATGAACGAATAAGGGATTATTCCCGTAAATGTAAAAACCCGGCTGTCCCGCCGGGTTTTTTTATTGGGTGAACTTCTGCCCACCGCTTTCAGTTATCAGCTCTTTCGATTTCGGTAAAGATCATTAAATCTGGTAGCTCCCGAAATCAAATAGACAAAAAAACCCCGGGAATTTCCCGGGGTATGGATCTAAAATATTTTGTAGCAACCTAAAGGGAAGTCACCTGCTTCGTCAGCTTGCTCTTCAGATTAGCTGCCTTGTTGGAATGAATGATATTCCTTTTGGACAGCTTGTCGATCATGCTGACGACTGAAGGCAACAATGCCTCAGCTTTTTTCTTGTCCGTTTCACTGCGCAGTTTCTTGATCGCATTACGGGTGGTTTTGTGCTGATACCTGTTCCGCAGGCGAACTGCTTCGTTCCTTCTGATGCGCTTTAACGCGGATTTATGATTTGCCATAAATGTCTTTCTTAATTCAGGTCTTTGTAGCCCGTAGGGGAATCGAACCCCTGTTACCAGGATGAAAACCTGGCGTCCTAACCCCTAGACGAACGGGCCATTATTTCAGTGGGCAGTTCACAGTGGCAGTAGGCAATACCGGCACTGAAAACCCTTTTGTAGCCCGTAGGGGAATCGAACCCCTGTTACCAGGATGAAAACCTGGCGTCCTAACCCCTAGACGAACGGGCCATAGGCCTGAAGCTTAAATCGCTCCCAATTAGGCAGGTGCAAAAATACAATTATTTTTTACTAGCGCAACAACTCCTGCGCTTTTTTTCGCCCTAATATGCCTTGGCAAACAGCACCCGGTACGGGGAAGGTTTGCCAGTGAGAATGCACTTTCCGGGGTCCTCCATGGGATTGAGCGGGATACAGCGGATGGTCGCCTTTGTTTCCTCTTTGATGCGCTCCTCAGTCTCCTCAGTCCCATCCCAATGGGCGGAAAGAAAGCCACCTTTGGTTTCAAGCACCTTTTTGAATTCCTCAAAGGTATCCACTTCGGTGATGTGGGAATCCCGGTAATCCGCGGCTTTCCTGTAAATATTTTCCTGTATCTCCT
>JARRQA010000125.1:0-6132 GCA_037382325.1 Robiginitalea sp. | reverse complement strand
CGAGCTTTGCCTCCGGGATAAGGGACATTACACCGTTTATTTACCTGCATTCTCCGACAGGCGCATCATTTCAGTCCTCTCGCAAATCCGGGGCGTTCAGTGGGAGGTCTTCTCAAAACACAATAAAACGGCTTTCATGCATGGAAACGTCCTTGTCAGGCCCATAGAGCATGAAGGTTTTCTGGGGAGTATTGCCGGCTGTCGTGGGGTTTTGTGTGCTGCTGGCTTTGAAACGCCATCTGAGGCCCTGTATCTCGGAAAAAAAGTTTGTGTGGTTCCAATGAAAAATCAACTGGAACAACAGTGTAATGCAGTGGCCCTTTCCGAAATGGGAGTTCCTGTGCTCCATGACTTCAATGCCCAAAGTGTCTACCCCCTGCGGGAATGGATAAATTCCAATAAAGTATTGGAAGTGGATTACGGAGATATTGCCGGCGAGGTCGTCAGCCGGGTATTGGAGGCACATGCACCGATACTGCGTTAGTTACCCACTTCAAAATCTTTCAGGCGGCAGGTTCTCTTTAGAAAGCTACCGGGCCAACTGTTAATTTATAGGAGCAAATATTCTTCTTTTGAAGCGACTTTCGATAGTAAATTGAAAGGGATTTGCAGGGAAATAGCCTAAATTGGCAAAGGAGGGAGGGGGCTCCCCCTAACAGAATATCGCACTTTAATATCCCTTGCCCGGCATAAACGCCTCCCGTTAATTTTTGACTATCTTCAAGGGTAGTTAAAACGGTACCTATGGAAACTATTTTTGCGATCGCGAACACCTGGATCCTGCCCGGCTGGCTGCTTCTTTTAATCGCGCCTTCCTGGAAGTATACCGGGAAGATCGTTTTCTATCTCATCATCGGTGTACTGGCTATTACCTACACCTGGCTGTTGCTTGCTGACATCAGTAGTTTTGATCCGGAGGCCGGTTCCACCCTGGCCAATATAAGCAAGGCCTTCGGGGATCCCCGGGTAGCGCTGATCGGGTGGGTCCACTACCTCGCATTTGACTTGCTCGCCGGTTTGGTCATCGCCATGGATGCCCGTCGCGTTGGGGTCAACCGGTTTCTGATGGTAGTGCCACTCTTCCTGACGTTGATGGCCGGACCCTTTGGGCTGTTGGTTTACGCCCTTATACGCTTTTCATATACCCGGACCCTCGACCTGCCCCTGCAGAATAGAGACTGATAAAACGGGATCCTTCCGGCCTTTCCGAAGTCCTGTTTTTAAGGGGAAATAGAGCTTTTAGTGTAACCCTGCGGCCGGCTTTCAACAGGCAAAATTCCGGCAGGAGTTATTTTTTCGATTTCGATTTCACAAAGAAGGCCACGATCACACTGGTGATTACCCCCATGATAAAGGCCCCGATGGCACTTTGCATCATGTAGTTCTGAAGGTTGAAGTAGGCCTCTGCTTCTTCTATGGAATTGTAATAGCCTGTTTCCACGGAATAGGCAATGACGTTCGGGAAGTACTCAGGGGTAATCACTGTGGAGGTAATCCACTGGGTGAGGGGTGCGAATAATGTCACGATTACAGTGATGATCAGGCCTGAAATAAAACCCTGCAGGAAATTCATCTGCCCGTTGTAGTCCTTTTTCTTTTTTTCCTTCAGGGCGAGCACATAAACCACTATGGCCGGTATGGCGAACAGGTTGGTCAGGTACAAATGCAAATCAATGTGGGTGCTGTGCAGGCCTGCGAGTTTTTCCAGAAGCATCCAAACCAGGGTCATTGCTACAAATATCAAAGCCCATTTAATTTCAAGTCTGATGTTTTTCATTTTTTTAAAATTTATTGGTTGGGTTCAAGTTTTTGAAAAGGATAGTTATTGCGCTTGTAAGCATCCACATTATCTGTCTCGAACCTGTAATTCCCATTTGAACTTACAAGATACTTTTATTCTGGATCTGCCACAGCCAGTCAGGGCAGGTCAGGAAGTAGGGTCGTTACCTGATTTCAAATAAATGTACAGATTTTCGGGAAGTGATGGGATGAGTCTTTTCGGGTTGGTTCACCTTATGGGGAAGTGACCTTCCTCCGGGAACCTTATGGATTTTGCCCTGGGGCTTTGTAAAACTGAACAAACCGTCTCAGGATTTCCTGAGGGACCGGGGTGTTTGCACTGCTGACGGCCGTGATCAGGCCATCGGCCTCTTCGGGGGCGAAGTATCCGTAGTCCTTATAGGTCTTAATGCGCAGGATGAATTCATTAGAATCAGCCTCCGGATGGAATTGGGTAGCGTATATGTTTTTACGCATCCGGAACATCTGTACCGGACAGGTTTCAGAGGAGGCCAGAAGGGTTGCCCCCGCGGGCACCTCGTCACAGGCTTCCTTGTGGCCTGCCAGGGCGTCAAATGTTTCAGGCAGGCCGGACAGGAGTGGGTCTTGCCTTCCGGCTTTAGTCAAACGGATTCGTACACTTCCGATGGGCTCTGAATAGGTCCCGGAGATAGGGGCCCCGCAATACTTGCCGAGCAAACCGTTTCCTGAACAACAACCGAGGAAGGGAAAATCGGACGGGATCATCCGGTCAAAAAGTTTCTGGTAAAAGGCTTCGATGTTTTTTTGGACTGCGCTTTTTTCGGCTTCCGGAGTGCTTACATCAAACGGGCTGCCCCCCGCAATGGCAGCAGCGTAACCATCCAGATCGATATCGGGGATTTCCCGCTCCAGCCGGATTCGACGGACCTCGTTTTCATCCAATCTCCCCACGCGTAAAATTGCCTCAAACTCGCTGTCAGCGGTGGCGTCTTCGGGCCGCATTTGGAATATGAGTAGCTTCTTCATCGGTACGGTTTTGCCGGGCCAGGCAAATTTAGGGGAATTCACAGAAATCCAATCTCTGACCAAACAGTCTTCAGTCATGCAGGCCTCAATGGGTTTTCAAAAATTGTTTCTACCGGGAAGCGTCCATGCCCGGAAAGACATTCATTTGGTGGTATAAAAGGAGTTTTCTGGCCTGAAAAACCAGCAATTCGTGGTACCTTTACACTAAGGGGAGTGAGTGATGAAAAAAACCTTGCGCTTGCCGGATTACCTTCTTGTTTTTGGTATCCCCATTCTTCTGATCGGGGGCCTTGTACTGCTTTCCAAATCTTTGTTATTCGCCCGCCAGCCGGAAGATCTTTCCCTGGGGATTACCATCGATTTGCTGCTTACAGTACCATTGATTTATTTTTTTCTGATTTGGAAAACGAACCTTCCGAAAACCACGGTTGTGGCCTTCCTGTTCCTGGGAGTCCTGGCCTGTTCTGCAATCCTGCCTGCTGACAGGCCACAGTACCTCGATGTTGTCAGGGCCTGGGGGCTGCCGGCAGTCGAAGCAGGTATTCTGACCTATATAATCTGTCGTGTCAGGCAGGCGATCAGAAGCTTCAGACGGCACTCCGGAGAATCACCTGATTTTTATACCACCCTTAAAAAGACCTGTGGTCAGTTTCTTCCGAAAGGCCTGGTTAATCTGGCGGTTACTGAGATTGCAGTATTTTATTACGGGTTTGTCTACTGGAAAAGGCGGGAGTTAAGGGAAAACGAGTTTTCATACCACAGGGACAGCGGAACCGTCTCATTATTGATGGCAATTATTTTCATAATAGCCATAGAGACCACAGTATTTCACATCTTACTCCTTAAATGGAGCCCAGCGGCTGCCTGGATCCTTACGGCTATCAGCATTTATTCCGGTATCCAGCTTTTTGGTTTCCTTAAATCCATGCTGAAACGACCCTATTCAGTTGTGGGTGACCGCCTGTTGCTGCATTATGGAATAATGGCTGAAACCGAAATTGAATTTGGGAAAATTGAGTCCGTGGAGCTGGCATCGGGGGACTTTGAATTTAATGATCAAACCAGAAAACTATCTTTTCTCGGCAGCCTGGAAGGGTATAACGTGGTCATACGTTTAAAAGAGGAAAACGAACTGACCGGCCTCTATGGAAGGATACGGAAATACAGGAATATAGCAGTTTACGTGGACGATAAAAGCGGGTTTCGCGACCTGATTGAAGCCCGCCTCTGACCGTGACAAATAGCAACCTTAAAGAATACTCAGATGGATTACCGAATATTTCGTTTTTATGCACTGGCGGTGCTTTCTTTTGTTACCTCCTGCCAAACCTCCCAGAAATCAGATAATCTTTTAAACCAAATGGATACCCAGCAGACCTTCAAGGGAACCCCCATTACCCATGCATATGATGCTCAGATCGATAGTATCGTGAATCAAATGACCCTGGAGGAGAAAGCGGGAATGCTCCACGGGACGAGTATGTTTACGACAGCCGGGGTGGACCGGTTGGGGGTGCCCGAATTAAAAATGGCAGATGGGCCCCTGGGCGTCCGCGAAGAGATCTCCAGGGAGTCCTGGGCTCCCCTGGGCCTGGACGATGATTATGCCACCTATTATCCTGCCGGGGCAGGCCTGTCGGCTAGCTGGAACCCTGACATGGCTTATTTGTTCGGCAGCAGTGTGGGGGCTGAGACCCGGGCCCGGGGCAAGGATGTATTGTTGTCACCCGCCATCAATATTATCAGGACACCCCTGGGGGGCAGGACCTATGAGTATTTTACCGAGGATCCGTTCCTAAACAAAAAATTGACCGTTCCCTTTATTGTCGGCTTACAGGAAAACGACGTGGCAGCCTGTGTAAAACACTATGCTGCCAACAACCAGGAAACGAACCGGGATTTCGTGGATGTTCAGATCGACGAGCGTACCCTCCGCGAAATATACCTGCCCGCTTTCAAGGCGGCCGTGCGGGAAGCAAAGGCCCATAGTATCATGGGGGCTTATAACAAATTCAGGGGAGAATATTTGTGCGAGAACGACTATATGCTCAATGAGGTCCTCAGGGAGCAGTGGGGTTTTGAGGGCATCGTTATTTCCGATTGGGCAGCCGTACACAGCTCCGTTCATGCTTTGAAAAGCGGGCTGGATGTGGAAATGGGGACACCTAAACCTTTTGATGAGTTTTTCCTCGCAGATCCGCTCATAGATTCTGCCAAAGCCGGTAAGATTTCCGAAGCAGAAATTGACAAACACGTCAGGCGTATTCTGCGCCTGATGTATACCATCAAAAGCATGGGCGGGGAAACACGGGCAAAAGGCAGCATCAGTACGGAAGCCCATTTTAAGGATGCGTATGACATTGCTTCAGAATCCGTGGTATTGCTTAATAACACGAAAGACATTTTGCCTCTGAAAGCAGAAGGGCTTGCATCCATTGCGGTGATTGGGGCCAATGCTACCAAGAAAAATGCCCTGGGCGGTTTTGGTGCCGGGGTTAAGACCAAAAGGGAAATAACCCCTCTGGAAGGGCTGGAGAACAGGCTGCCTGAATCTGTGAAACTCCGCTATGCCGAGGGATACCTGGAACGGTATGCCCCCAAAAAAGAGGCCATTTTCGGGGAGGTGACCCAACAGCGGGTGGAGACTGTGGATGAACTGGACCCGGAACTGTTGGAAGAAGCTATCGAGGCCGCCAAAAATGCTGAGGTTGCCGTCATTTTTGCGGGGTCGAACCGGGATTATGAAACCGAAGCTTCAGACAGGCTGGATTTACAATTACCCTTTGGACAGGAAGAACTTATCGAAAGGGTCCTGGAGGTTAATCCGAATACCGTTGTGGTGATGATTGCGGGAGCGCCGTTTGACATCGGCAGGATCAAAGAAAAAGCTCCGGCCCTGGTCTGGAGCTGGTATAGCGGATCGGAAGGGGGGAATGCTTTGGCCGATGTGCTTTTGGGAGCCGTGAACCCGTCGGGCAAGTTGCCCTGGACCATGCCCAAAAGCATAGATGATTCTCCGGCCCATGCGACCAACAGTTTCCCGGGGGACAGCGCTGTTTCCTATGCCGAAAAACTCCTGGTGGGCTATCGTTGGTTTGACACCAAAAACATTAAACCCCTTTATCCCTTCGGTTATGGACTCTCTTATACCACTTTTAAAATCAAAAATTTGCGTCCGGATAAGGAGGTGCTGACCAATATGGACACCCTCTACATAAGCGCGAAGGTGGCGAATACTGGCAAAATGGATGGAAAGGAAGTAGTACAGGTATACAGTTCGGTCCCGGATTCAGAAGTGGACCGGCCGGCAAAGGAATTGAAGGGCTTCCAGAAGGTGTTTGTCCC
>JARRQA010000124.1:0-8596 GCA_037382325.1 Robiginitalea sp. | reverse complement strand
CTGTTTTTGTGGGTTTACAGGCGATTTTTAAAACATCCCGGGATCGGCATGGCGCTACTGCTGGGCATCACGATGGCAGCACTCATGTACAGCAAATACCACGCTGCCCTGGTGATCCTCTTTGTATTGTTGTCCAACCTCAGCCTGCTTAAAAACCGGTATGCCTGGCTCGCCCTGGCCGTTTCCCTCCTCTGTTACCTGCCCCACCTGAACTGGCTATACCAGAACGACTTCGTTTCAATTAAGTTCCATCTTTTTGAACGCCCGAACCAGCCATATGACTTTGCGAAATTTACCCTTGGATTCCTTTTGAACATGGTGGCCCTGTTCGGGCTGACCTTTCCCTGGGTCTATCGAACTTTATTTCGGTTCCGGCCCCGTGACCTGTTTGAAAGAGCCCTGAAATACCTGGCCTATGGGGTTTTGTTGTTTTTCTTCATCTCCAGCTTCCAGCGGCGTATCCAGACCCAGTGGCTGATTGTCATTTGTATCCCTCTTGCCGTCATGGTAGGGCAAGCCATGATAGAATCTCCGGGCCTCAGAAAATGGATCTGGCGCATGGGCCTGGCCAATATCCTGATTTTATTCTGGCTCCGGGCAGGCCTGGTTTATGAACCCCTTTTTCCCGGTACTTTCGAAAGCCATGGAAACAAGGTATGGGTGGCAAACCTCCAAAAAGTCGCGGAAGGCAACCCGGTCATTTTTGAGAATTCATACCGGCTCGCCTCCATGTACCGGTATTATTCCAGGGAACCTGCTATTTCCTTTAACAATGCGTATTACCGTAAAAACCAGTATTCCATTGATGATTCCGAGGCGCTCCTTCAGGGCAAAAAAGTCTTTTACATCAGTAAGGGCCGCAAGAAGGGGAACCTGTCCTATTTGGATGACCGCGGAACCCGGCGGTACGGGTACTTCATTGAAAACTTCGAATCCTTCCGGAAACTGGAAGCGGGGATGCCCCGGAATATTCCCCTGGAACCGGAAAAGAGGTACGAGATGTGGGTTTATAACCCATATCCTGAAAACATCCCGCTCTCAAAACTGCGGTTTGGGATCGCCTACCTGGATGCCTATAAACGATTAGCTGAAGTCCGGCCACTGGGGTTGCAGTTTCCTCCGGAAAAGATTTTAGCTTCAAAGGATACGCTGCGATTTGAATTTATCATGCCGTCCCATGTGAAAACGGCGCCTGTATTCGGCAGGGCCGTTATTTCAGAAAATCAGCTCCTTTGGGGCTTAAACGGCTCAGCCCAACGTTTAGACCCCTGAGCATGGAAGCCCTGGAACGTACTTTTGAATCAAACGACTGGATTACAGCGGTTTTCCTGCTTAGCCTGATGTGCCTGGTTTTCGCCAGGGCATTCTTTTACAGCCGGTTCCGGAATTTTATTATCCTCCCATTCAACAACAAATACATCTTTCTCTACAATAAAAAAGGGCGCCTGCTGCATGGTTTCCACCTGGCAATGACCCTTTTTATGTTTCTGAACCTCTGTCTTTATCTGACCCTTTTGGCTGGCACCTTGTCCCTCCCGGAAATCCAACCGGATGGCGCTTTGCTGTTGGTAACGGCCCTGGGATTACTCCTATTTTTCGCAGGCAAACTCCTGCTTCAGCTGGCCGGAGGAGCTATTTTGGAATTCAGGGGGCTTCTGGAAACCATCATCTTTAAAAAGATGACATATCTGAATTTCAGTGCCCTGGTAATGTTTGTGGCTAATCTGCTTCTCGGCTATGTATTCCGGGATTCAAAAGCTATTATTTTCGGCAGCCTGATACTGGTTTTCGTAATAAATCTGATCGGCTGGTTAGGCATCCTGAAAATTCATCAAAAGTTGATTACAGCGCATGTTTTCTATTTTATTTTGTACCTTTGCACCCTTGAAATTGCTCCTTTTCTGATCATTTCAAACTTGATAAAAGACTGATTTATGAAGGTAAAGACGATTCTGGTCTCCCAGCCAGAACCAAAAATGGAGAACAGTCCCTACTCCAAGCTCATCGAAAAGGAAAAAGTCAAAGTTGACTTCAGGCCGTTCATCCATGTTGAAGGGGTAGATGCAAAAGCCGTAAGGCAGCAGAAAATCGACCTTTCCAAATTTACCGCCATCATCCTCACCAGCCGCAACTCCGTGGACCACTTTTTCCGTATCGCGGAAGAGATGCGTTTCAAGGTGCCGGATACGATGAAGTATTTCTGCCAGTCTGAGGCTGTTGCTTATTACCTGCAGAAGTATGTGGTATACAGGAAGCGGAAGATTTATGTCGGGAAGCGGAATTTCCAGGACCTGCAGCCCCTGTTTAAAAAATACAAGGAAGAAGTTTACCTTCTGCCATCTTCCGACGTCCTGAAACCCCAGGTGCCGGAATCCCTTGATCAGGCCAAGATCAACTGGACCCGGGGAATTTTCTACAAGACAGTAATCAGCGACCTGTCCGACCTGAGGAATGTCTATTACGACGTGCTGGTGTTTTTCAGCCCCTCCGGGATCGAATCCCTTTTGAAGAACTTTCCGGATTTTGAGCAAAACGATACCCGTATTGCCGTATTCGGTAACTCAACCATCAATGCAGCTACCGAGGCGGGATTGCGTATTGACATAAAGGCCCCCACCCCGGAGACACCTTCCATGACGATGGCTCTTCAAAAGTATATCAACAGCGTCAACAAGCAATAAAGAAAAGGCTTCCAGAACCGGAAGCCTTTTTTTATTCAGAAGGCGTATCGCTGAGGACCGCCCCTGCGTATTTCCTCACTAGCATAGGATTCAAACTTCTTGAAGTTCTCCCGAAATGCATTTGTCAGTTTAAATGCGGTCTTGTAATAGGCTTCATCGTCATTCCAGGTTGCCCTGGGGCTCAGAAGTTCCGTGGGAACCCCGGGGCAGGTCCGGGGCTGGGCCACGCCAAAAACAGAATGGATGTGGTAGGTGTCGTAGGTATAAAGCCCCAATGCCCCGCTAAGGGCCGCCCGTATCATTGCCCGGGTATATTTGAGTCTAATACGGGTTCCCACCCCATAGGGTCCTCCGGTCCATCCGGTATTGACCAGCCACACGTTGGTGCCCGCTTCCTGCATCTTCCGGCTGAGCATTTCAGCATACTTCGTGGGATGAAGCGGCATGAAAGGGGCTCCGAAACAGGCAGAAAAAGAGGGGACCGGCTCATCCACGCCAGCCTCTGTTCCCGCCACCTTGGCCGTATAACCCGAGATAAAGTGATAGGCAGCCTGAGCAGGGGTCAGCCGGGAGATAGGAGGGATTACCCCAAAGGCATCCGCGGTCAGGAAAAATATGTGTTTCGGGTTCGTGCCAATGGAAGGGTCCTTGCGGTTATCGATGTGGTAAATCGGATAACTGACCCTGGTGTTTTGGGTGATGCTGGAATCCGAAAAGTCCACGGCCCCGCTTTCATCCATAATGACGTTTTCCAGGATAGCGCCCTTTTTGATCGCCCCGTAGATCTCCGGTTCGTTTTCGGCCGAAAGGTTAATTACTTTGGCATAACAGCCTCCTTCGAAATTGAAAACCGAATTTTCGGGGGTCCAGCCGTGTTCGTCATCCCCGATGAGTTTCCTGGATGGATCCGTTGAAAGGGTGGTCTTGCCCGTTCCGGACAAACCAAAGAAAATAGCCGTTTGTTCGTCCTCCCCCACATTGGCCGAACAGTGCATGGGGAGCGTATTCCTGTATACGGGAAGGATGAAATTGAGGGCCGAGAAGATCCCTTTCTTGATTTCCCCCGTATAGCCGGTACCTCCTATAAGGACCATTTTCCGGGTAAAATTCAGGATGGCAAAATTGTGTTGCCGGGTACCGTCTGTTTCCGGATCTGCCATAAAACCCGGGGCATTGATCACCGTCCAGTCCGCCTTGAAATCCCGTAATTCCTCCTCGGTGGGGCGGATGAACATATTGTAGGCAAAAAGGTTGGACCAGGGATATTCATTGATCACCCGGACCCCCATGCGGTAATCCGGATCTGCACAGACAAAGCTATCGCGAACATAGAGTTCCTTTTCGTTCAGATAGTCGATAACCTTTTGGTACAACCGGTCAAAATTTTCCGCTTCAAAAGGCTTGTTGATGGGTCCCCACCAGACCTTATCCCCGGTTAAGGAATCTTTTACGATAAAACGATCCTCAGGGGATCGCCCTGTAAATTCCCCTGTGTTTACGGCCAAAGCCCCTGAATCGGACTTTTTGCCCATTCCGGATTGAAGGGTGTGACGGTGCAGTTCGTCAGCAGACAACTGGTAATAAAAGTCTTCCGTGGTAATTCCATATTCAGCCAGCGAAATCGATTTCGTACGAGCGGCAGATGTACTCATATAATTGGTTTTTGTTTGCGCAAAAGTATTTAAATTTAAGAGGATATCCCCGTCTAAGGGCTATAAGTTAGCCTACTGGTTTAAAAACCCGGTAAAGCAGCAGTGACCAGCCGCTTATCAGCAAAACCCCGCCCAAAGGGGTAATCCAGCCAACTGGACTGAAATCAAGCCCTGCCAGAGGCCCGGTAGTCAATGCATAGATGGAAAATGAGAAACAGAGAACTCCCGCAAGGATCAGAAAATACAGGGGTTTCTTCTCACGGTCCCCGAGGTAGGTGGTACTCCCGAGAAACAACAGGAAAAGGGCGTGATACATCTGGTAGGCCACCCCTGTGCGAAAGCTCTCCAGGGCGGGCTCGCTTAGGACTGCCTTAAGGTCATGTGCTCCAAGGGCCCCCAGAACGACTGCCAGGAGACCAAAAACAGCTCCCGTTGCCAAAATTGTTTTGTTCATAACTCCAGGGTCATATTTTTTTGCAAATGTAACATTTTGATACCTTCGTAAGCCGTAATCCTAACTTCATCCCAACCACTATGTCCCGAAGCATCCTGGTCGTTGGAGCCGGCAAATCCACCTCTTACCTGTTGGACCATTTTCTGGAAAAATCCGGAGAAGAAGACCTCAAAATAATTATAGGAGATAAAAATCCGGACGGGGTACCGGCAGCATTACACAAACATCCCAACGCGGAGGTGATCCCGCTGGACATCACCGACGTGGAAAGCAGGAAAACCCGGGTAAAGCAGGCTGATATTATTGTTTCCATGCTCCCTGCCTCCATGCATCTGGAAATAGCCAGGGACTGCCTTGAATTCAATAAAAACCTGGTGACCGCCTCCTACATTAGTGAAGGCATGCGGCAACTGGACCCCGAGGTACGCCGTAAAGGCCTGATTTTCATGAATGAAATCGGACTGGACCCGGGTATCGACCACATGAGCGCCATGGAGGTTATCGACCGGATCAAGGCCTCAGGCGGGAAAATGCTGCTCTTCGAATCCTTTACCGGAGGGCTCCTTTCTCCGGAGAGCGACACCAACCTCTGGAACTACAAATTCACCTGGAATCCCAGAAATGTGGTAGTGGCCGGCCAGGGCGGGGCTGCCAAATTCATACAGGAAGGCACTTATAAATACATTCCCTACCACAAGCTTTTCAGGCGAACCGAGTTCCTTGAAATCAAGGGTTACGGGACTTTTGAGGTTTATGCAAACCGGGATTCCCTGCGCTACCGCGAGGCCTATGGCCTTCAGAACGCCCTGACCCTTTACAGGGGCACCATGCGAAGGGTTGGTTTTTCCAGGGGCTGGAATATTTTCGTCCAGCTGGGAATGACCGATGACACCTACCGGATCGCTAATTCCAGGGGAATGTCTTTCAGGGACTTCACCAACCTCTTCCTGCCCTATTCCCCCACCGATTCTGTGGAGCTAAAACTGAGGCATTACCTGAAAATAGACCAGGATGATATCCTCTGGGGGAAGCTCGGAACTGGATCCCGTTGTCCTTCAGGCCATCCAGGACGGGTCTGTATACCTCCCGGCGAATGGGGATCTGTACCCCGGCTTCTTTAATTTTTCCATTCAGAATCAGCAGGGTGGCGATCGGGGAGTCGGCCAGGCATACGGCCATGGCCAAGACGGTCGGCCTTCCTGTGGCGATCGCCACCCTGTTGATTCTGAATGGAAAAATTAAAGAAGCCGGGGTACAGATCCCCATCCGCCGGGAGGTATACAGACCCGTCCTGGATGGCCTGAAGGACAACGGGATCCAGTTCCGGGAATACGAGGTACCCTACCTCGGTTACAACCCCGATTCCGTCGGGAACTAGCCAAGAGGATTTATACTATCTTTAGCGAAAGAAGCTCAGGGATGAAATCGGACCAAAAGGGTGTGCAAATTGATGGGATCGACAAGAAGATCCTTCGCTATCTGATGTCAGATGCCAGAACACCCATCCTCGAGATCGCCCGGAATATCGGAATTTCAGGAGCAGCTATACACCAGCGGCTGCGCAAACTGGAGAAATCAGGGCTCCTGGCAGGATCTAAATTTGTAATCAATCCAAAATCCCTCGGCTACACCACCAAGGCCTATATCGGTATCTATCTGGACAAGGCCATGAGCAACCCCTATGCTATTAAGGAACTCAAAAAGATACCGGAAGTCCTGGAATGCCACTACACCACCGGGAACTGGTCCATCCTGATAAAAGTCCTGTGCCGGGACAACGAACACCTGATGCACCTGCTGAATAAAAAAATCCAGCAAATTGAAGGTGTCTCACGTACAGAGACCTTCATTTCACTGGATCAGCAGATCGACCGTCAGATTCAAATCTGAGTCCGCAGGGCCTAATCCCGTCCCCCGAAAACCTGTAACCCCCAGTAGACCAGGGTTGCCAGGGCTCCGATAGCTGCTACCAGATAGGTTCTTGCCGCCCATTTAAGCGCATCTTCTGCCCCTTTGTATTCTTTGGAAGTCACCATCCCGGCCCTTTTCAGCCAGGCCAAAGCACGGTTACTGGCATCGTATTCCACAGGAAGGGTGACAAAACTGAACAGCGTTGCAAGTGCCATCATCCCCAATCCTGCCACGGCGATCCAGTAGCCCAGTCCCGCTCCGGCAGCGGCCCCGAGAATCAGCCCACCGAAAACCAGCCAGGTGGACATTCCGGAAGTAACGCTGACCACAGGCACGAGTTTGGAGCGCATTGTAAGCCATTGGTAAGCTTTGGCATGTTGTACGGCATGACCGCATTCATGGGCTGCAACAGCCGCTGCAGCTGCATTCCGCTGGTGGTATACGCCCTCGCTCAGGTTTACGGTTTTATTCTTGGGATTGTAGTGGTCCGTCAGCATTCCGGGAGTGCTGATAACCTTGACATCCCGTATACCATTGTCCGCCAGCATTTTTTCAGCGATCTCTGCTCCGCTCATCCCATTTTCAAGATGAACCTTCGAATAATGCTGAAACTTACTCTTCAGCCGTGCACTGACTATCCAGCTGACCAGCGCAATGGCTCCAATAATGATATAATATCCTGTCATCTTTTCGAATTTTTAAGCTTTAAAAATATCGAAATTGATGCAAAAACCTCGCCAATACTTTCTTAAAAGCCTTCAGGGGCAGATAGAATGTAAAGCTGTCAGGAAAACTATGCCATCATCCCCTTCAGGGGGCCAAACGCTTCCAGGATTTCGTCATAAACGATTTCCCCCTTCACAATATTCAGCCCTTTCTGCAGAGTAGCGTCCTCAGAGCACGCCTTTTCCCATCCCAGATCCGCGAGTTTTAGAACGTAAGGCAACGTTACATTGGTAAGGGCGAGTGTGGAGGTATACGGAACTGCCCCCGGCATATTCGCCACACAGTAATGGACCACATCGTCGATGATAAAAACCGGCTCCTCATGGGTGGTCGGTCTTGAGGTTTCCACACACCCTCCCTGGTCCACGGCAACGTCGACGATCACGGCTCCCGGATGCATGGTCTTCAACATGTCCCGTGTAATGAGCTTTGGGGCCCGGGCTCCTTTGAGCAGGACACCGCCCACAATAAGGTCGTGGGTCTTTACATGTTTCCGTATGTTGTATTCATTGGAAAATTCTGTGACCACATGCGGCGGCATAACGTCGTTGACATATCGCAGGCGCTTCATGTTTACATCCATTATGGTCACATGGGCGCCCAGTCCGGCAGCCATTTTGGCAGCCTGTATCCCGACGGTACCTGCCCCCAGTACCAGCACCCTGCCCGGAGGAACCCCGGGGACCCCGCCCAGGAGCACCCCTTTTCCCTTAACGGGCTTTTCCAGGTATTTGGCACCCTGCTGTATGGCCATTCGGCCCGCAACTTCGGACATAGGGGTAAGTAGTGGAAGCGATCCGTCCGGATCTTCAACTGTTTCATAAGCGATACAAATAGCCTTGCTGTCCACCATGGCCTGGGTGAGTCGTTCACTGGAAGCGAAATGGAAATACGTGAAGACAACCTGCCCTTTCTGGATCAGGTCATACTCCTGTTCAATAGGCTCCTTAACCTTCACGATCATTTCGCTCATGGTATAGACCTGACCGATGGTGTCCAGAATCCGGGCACCTACCTTCCTGTAGTCCTCGTCCGAAAAGCCACTCCCCACTCCGGCACCGGTTTGCACAAAAACCGAGTGCCCTTTATGGGTTAGTTCCAAAACCCCGGCAGGTGTCATTCCCACCCGGCTTTCATTGTTCTTAATTTCTTTTGGTATCCCAATGACCATT
>JARRQA010000123.1:0-6166 GCA_037382325.1 Robiginitalea sp. | reverse complement strand
CACCAGATCACCGAGGCGCTCCGGGAAGTGATTTCAGCTGTGGTTCGGGGGGCCATAACCTTCCAGGATGTAAAGCTGATCAGCCCTACCCTATCCAGAAAAGCTTCGTAGAAAACGGTTCTAAAAAAATACACCCCGCATCGGCGGGGCGTTTTCTTAAACGGGCAAATAAATAAGCGATTGCTGTAATTCGGGTTTATCCGTGACGAACAGCATCAACCATTCTCTTAGTTCCTTGAGTTCATCGGGTAAGAGTCGGTTAATAGCTTTTTTCAGCTCCCTGCTGAATAGACGGGCATCAAAGCTGACTTTTTGGAGTACCGTTTTAGTGTACTCCAGCATACCTATTGCCATGGTTCAGATTGTTTTTAGTTAGACTGTCTATTCAAAATTAAGTAGAAACGATCTAAATTTATTGTATGAATTCCGTTAAATTTTTAATTTTTATCAAAATTATTCGATCAACGGCTGCGAATTCCTTGCTAAAAACCCGAAACATTCGAATCCGATTTCTATGGGGAATACTTCTGCTCACCGTTGTATTTTCGGGATGTTCCTCCCAGCGCAGGACGCATCGATTCCTCAAGGAGCAACTGCATTATATCGGGGAGGGCGAACAGTTCACAGGTTTTCTGATGGTGGATGCCGGCAGGGGAGACACGCTTTACCGGTGGAATGCCGGAAAGTACTTTACCCCGGCGAGCAATATGAAGGTTTTCACTCTCTATGCTGCCCTGAAAACACTTCCTGACCGCATTCCCACCCTGAAATACAAGGTCCGCTCGGATACGCTTTTTGTACTCGGCACGGGAGATCCTTCCCCCCTGCATCCAGAATTGAGAGATTCCACAGCGGTTTCCTTTATAAAGACATTTGACCACATGGTCCTGTATTCCGGTAATCTTAAGGATCCGTCCTGGGGGGCTGGATGGGCCTGGGATGACTTTGACAGGTATTACACCCCTTCGCGTTCCTCCCTCCCGCTCCATGGCAACGTAGTCCAACTGATCCGCAGTGGGGACAGACCGGAAGTGGTCCCCTCCCTGTTCAGGGACAGTGTTGTCCTGGAAAAACACCCGTTTCGGAGAATGCCGGACAAAAACCTGTTTTACTATCAACCCTCCTTACCCGATACAGTGGCGATACCGCTCAAACTGTATCCTGCCCTGACCGAAAAACTTTGGGAATCGGCCACGGGAGTGCCGGTAAGTAGCGGGAAAAAAACTCCTGAAGGCCCCTGGCAGGTACTACCGGGCATCGCTTCAGACAGCCTTTACCGGGAAATGATGACGGTGAGCGATAATTTTCTGGCAGAACAGCTGATGTTGCTCGTATCGGCTACCCTGGGCGACAGCCTGAGTTTCCCGGCCGCGAGGGATCATATCCTGGATACCTATCTGAGGGATATGCCGAGTCCCCCGCGCTGGGTGGATGGTTCCGGGCTTTCACGGTACAACCTCTGCACCCCCGAATCCCTGGTATACCTGCTGATGGAACTCTATCGGGAGATCCCCGAGGAACGGCTCTTTGGCCTCATGGCCCAGGGAGGGGGAGAAGGCACCCTGAAAGACTGGTACCAGGCACCGGAAGGCCCCTACCTTTTCGGCAAGACCGGGAGCCTGAGCAACAACCATAACCTGTGTGGATACCTGAAAACACGATCCGGGAAAACAGTGGTCTTCAGTTTTATGAACAACCACTACCGTAAACCCACCCGTATCGTCAAAAGCAGAATGCAGCGAATCCTGAGATGGGTCCGGGATCACTACTGATTTATGAGATCGCCGCGCAGCGGGCCAAAAAGGGCCGCATGCTGCAGGAGAATCAGCGTCTTGGCATCCCGTATGCTTTCCTGTTTTAACGCCTCCATAACTTCAGCGTAGGACCACTCGAGCAATTCGATATCCTCTGACTCGGAAGCCACACCTCCCCCTGTTTCTTTTTTCATACCGGGATGATAGGCCGCCTGGTAGAGATAGAGCATTTCGGTAACCGCCCCGGGGGAGGTATATACCTCAGCCACCTTTTCCACAGAAGGGACGGCATAGCCCGTTTCTTCAAGGATTTCACGCCGAATACAGGATTCAGGGTCGTCTCCCTCCAAAAGACCGGCACAGACTTCGGTAAGGAGCCCGTCCGGGTTCCCATTGATAAAGGTAGGCATGCGAAATTGGCGGGTGAGCAACACCGTTTTACGTTCCGGGTCGTAGAGGAGCACGGCAGCTCCGTTACCCCGGTCATAAGCTTCCCGTTGCTGCCGGTCCCACCGCCCGTCGGAGCGCAGGTATTCGAAAGTATACCGGTAGAGCGTATACCAGGCATCTGAGAGCGTCTCTTTGACAACATTTCGGATACGGGCCATGTAAATCTGTTTTCCAGGAAAGCAAATGCCTCCGGATAGTGGATTATCCGGCACCCAGGCATAGGCTTTACTCGCGCATGTGCCGGAGGATCTCGCGTTCAAATTTACGGTCGTCTGCGAGGATGTCAAAAAACCCTTCCAGATAGGCCGCTGCCTCCGCATACTGCCGGTGGTCCCCGAACATCGGTTCGAGAAGTTCGAGCTCCCGGATCATTCCGGGCCTGGCATCCAGGAATTCCCGCCGGACCTCCTGTACCAGGGACGAATCACGCACATACCCCTTGTAAGCCCGTTCGGTTACATGTGTAATCTGCACGGACAGGCTCTGGACATTGGAAACCGTGGCATAGGGGGCATTGACCAGGCCGGCCATATCAAAGTCATAAGGGATGCTGATGTACTTCCCGTCTATGTAATACAGTTTTTGATTGTGCTGGAGCCTGAGGGAAAAATCCGTGTTTCCAATCCCGTACTGGAAAAGATTGTTGCGTACACTGGCCCGGGGATCCTGCATCTGAGGAGGCATGTTCCGGCGGATGCGCTTCCCGTCCAGTCGTTTGGCAAGGGTACTGTGGTCTTCGATCAGGAATCCGGTCAGTTCGTGGGTACGCTCCCTCCGCCCTTTTAATTCGGTAAACGCAATAGTTGCCAGTCGTGTTTTGTAGTGATAGGGGGAAACCACCTCGAATAACTTGTAGGCCAGGTATTCCTTCAGGACATAGTCATCGGCCTGCGAGCCCATGAGGCAGGGCAGGACGAGCTTGAGTTCCTGGTGCCCCTCGAAAAGGGTGCCGCGGATATCGGACTTCCGGAATTTGAGCTTCAGGGGGGCAAAGTAGCATTGGGACCTCCTGAAATTCCCCCTTGCCCGCACGCGCAGATCGACGGAATCCATATCCTGTGCCCCGTCCGTAAAGCGAAGTGTCCCTTCAAGATAGGTGGAATCGTTGGTTTCCCTTTTCAGTGATTTAACGGATGCGGTAAGCGAGAGTTTGAGAGGGGCCTGGTCTGAAAAAAAGTCTTCGGAAGCCCCGGCCATTTGCGCCTGGTCAGACTCCTGGAAATAGGCCGTTTGCGGGACTGCCAGACAAAGGAGGAACATCCAGAAAAGGGAAAGGCGGTACATGCGTTCGAATCGGTATCCTTAAAGATACGGATTAATCAGGGAAATCAAATCCCTGTTCCTTGGTACCGGCATCCCTTCCGGTCCGGGAGGGGACATCATGCGTCAACGGTGAGGGCCCGGTTTAAATAGCGCCGGAAGGGAAGCATTTCCAGATAGGTCTCCACGACCAGGTCTTCAAAACCAGGGGACAGTACCTGCTTTTTTTCGAGGGGGCGTACCACGGCGAAGGTTTTGTTTTTCAGCAACCCGGCATGCGGGTGTTCGGCCGGGAATCCCTTTGGCATACGCCGGAGCTTTTCATCCTGGTACAACCCCCCGAACATCTTTCGGAAAGTGCGCTTTTGCAGGATCGCTTCGAGTTCCTCCCCGTCGTAATCAATTGCCTGTCGGATTTTCCTGAGCTTTTCTGCCCCGGGTCTCCAAAGCCCTCCCGCCAGAAGGCATTCCCCTGTACCCACCTGTATATAGAAATCACCTGTTCCCGGCGCCTTGTCCAGGCCGGCCCCGAAATGGTCCTTATAGACGGGGCGGTCCGGGTGGTAAAGGAGGTTATTGTTAATCCGGTTAATGCCTCTGCGACCCGGGGTGGGATAATACTCCGGGTCCAGATGTGCCAGTCGTGCATCCATCCGGTCGAGCCAGTGGATAAACTCCTCCCGCAGGGTCCGATACCGTATCCGGTTACGATCCATCCATTCTTTGGAATTGTTATTGTTTAAGGCCTCCAAAAATGCCAGAAGTGCTTTAAAATCCATAAGACAAAGATAACAAACAAGCCCTCAGAGGTGCCCCCGGTGTTTCATTAGTCGCTTCCCCGGAAAACACTTCGATTTCCTTTTCTGATTGATGCTTCCCTGTAATATTTTTAAAGATGACGGAATATGCGAAATCCCGAAGGCACCGGCTCCCTTTTCCTAGTGGTTGTCGCCCATGACAATATCGCCCAGTCCCCCCAGGATACTCCCCTCGCCTTTCTGTTTGCCTCCTCCCTTGGGAGCTGCGGCCCAGACCCGTTCCGCCAAACGGCTGAAAGGCAGGGATTGCACATAGACGGTCCCGGGGCCCTTCAGGGTGGCGAAGAAAAGACCTTCCCCTCCAAAAATGGTATTTCGGATCCCCCCTACGAATTCAACATCGTAGTCCACAGTCTGGGAAAAACCCACCAGGCAACCGGTATCCACCCGCAGTACTTCCCCTTCGCTCAGGTCCTTTCGAGCCATGGTCCCCCCGGCATGGACAAAAGCCATCCCGTCGCCCTCGAGTTTCTGCATGATAAACCCTTCTCCTCCGAAAAACCCCCTCCCGAGACGCCTGGAGAACTCAATTCCCACAGACACCCCTTTGGCGGCGCAAAGGAAGGCATCCTTCTGGCAGATAAACTTACCCCCCTTCTCAGAAAGGTCTATGGGCATGATCTTTCCGGGATAGGGAGAGGCAAAACTCACCGTTCGCTTTCCCTGGCCCGTATTGTAAAATACAGTCATAAATAGGCTTTCACCGGTCAGGATCCGCTTGCCTGCTGAAAATACTTTATCGAGAAGCCCCCCTTGTTTTTCCTTGTGGGAACCGTCCCCGAAGATGGTTTCCATTTTGATATCGGGTTCAGACATCATAAAACCCCCGGCCTCCGCCACCACCGCTTCCATGGGATCCAGCTCAATGGAGACGTATTGCATTTCCTCCCCGAATATTTCGTAGTCGATCTCGTGTGCATTCATGTTTTAAAAATTTAAATTAAAATCGTTACAGGACTTTATGGCACTGGTCGGGTTTTCCGGCACGGGGGCCGCCCCCCCAATAGCTCAAATTAAAGTCATAGGCTGCATTTTCCTTGCCGTCCTCCCAAACTGTTTCAGGTGGGTTGGTTTGTTTCCGTTCTTACCCCATGTCCTTAGCCTTTAGGGTCCATTCAAAATGAAACTCGCTGACCATATCCCCTGCCTCATTCCTGCCTACTGACTTCATCCACACCGTATGACCCTCTCCGCTTTCCAGGGCCTTCTCCAGTGTTTCTTTCAGCTGAGGTCCATCTTCACAGCGAAATGAGATACGTCCCCTGGCCTTCTTACGAAAGGTGGCCTTATTATTGAGCACGAGCATGGAAACCGGTCTCCCGCTCTTTCGGATTTCCTGCATCACCAGGGCCCCGGTGGCAAGCTCCGCCGCCATCCCCTGTACGGCCCAAAACATGGATTTAAAGGGATTCTGGTTCGCCCAACGGTGACGAACGGAAGCGACTGCATGTCCTTCAGCGAGTTCGGTCAGGCGCACCCCACACCACCAGGCAGAAGGGAGTTTGAAGAACAAAAAAGTATTGAACTTGCTTGTATTCCGGGACATAGCGGCTTTTAATGCACCCTAAAGATATTGAAATCCTCATCCTTGCATATGTTAATTTTATGTTAATATATGGTACTATGTTTTGCATAATACCTTTTTACGTATATATATTTGCATAAGAAACAACTATGCCATGGCAGAATCCATTAGCAAACACGAGCGAAATTTGTCCGCAGTGATACACGGCTCCACCCTGGGCCGGTTCTTTGTTCCTTTCGGTCAGTTCATATTGCCACTGGTCTTTTGGCTGCCCAACAGGAAGCAGTCGGCCTTTGTGGATTACAATGGGAAGCAGGCACTTAATTTTCAGATCAGCCTGGCCCTTTATTCCCTGGTCA
>JARRQA010000122.1:0-6214 GCA_037382325.1 Robiginitalea sp. | reverse complement strand
CAGATCCGCCCGACGGGCCTGGGAGCGATGATCCCTGAGATTTCCCGCCGGCAGGTAGGGTTCCTCTGTGTAAAGCTCGTCAAAGGAGGTCAGCAGGATGGAACGGGCAGGGCGCACCTTCCGGTGCTGGAAGGCATCGTCCAGCAGGATCAGGTCCGGGGATTCCATGGCAACCAGCTTTTCAATACCCCGTTGGCGGTTGGCATCCACTGCAACGATGGCTCCTGGAAAGTTACGGGCAATCTGGAGGGGCTCATCCCCTATTTGCTCGGCAGTACTCCCGGGTGCCGCCAATTGAAATCCGGAACTTTTCCGCCTGTAGCCCCTGCTGAGGACGGCTACCTTCTTTACGGGAAGCAGTTCCCTGAGTAGCCATTCCACCATAGGGGTTTTGCCGCTCCCCCCCACGCTGAGGTTCCCTACACAAAGGATGGGCACCTGATAGGCCCTGGAGGAAAACCAACCCCGGTCATAGCATTTATTCCGGATGTACACGATCCATCCATAGAGTATGGACAGGGGCCAACCGAGATTTCTGAGCCATTTCATCAGAGCGAAAATAGTTATTTATCTTTGAGACCAGTCAAAAAGCCATTACACATGACCGTTCAAGACATTACCACCCTGCTGGAGCAGCAGGCTCCCCTCCCATTTGCAGAGGATTTTGACAATGTGGGCCTGCTGGTAGGGGATCCCGCCACCGAAGTCACCGGGATCCTGGTGACCCTGGATACCCTGGAGGGTGTGGTGGAGGAAGCGGTGGCAAAAAAATGCAACCTCATCGTCAGTTTCCACCCTATCATCTTCAAAGGCCTCAAACGGTTAACCGGGAAAACCTATGTGGAGCGAACGGTCTTAAAGGCCATCCAGAATGGAGTGGCAATCTACAGCATGCATACTGCCCTGGACAATGTCAGAGAAGGTGTTAACGGAAAAATATGCGAGGTCCTCGGGTTGGAAAACACCCGTGTCCTCATCCCGAAAACAGGAGTGATCAAAAAATTGCTGACCTATGTGCCGATAGCCTCCAAGGACGTCCTGCTTGAAAAGCTCTTTGAGGCTGGGGCCGGGCACCTGGGGAACTACAGCCATTGCAGTTTTACCAGTGAAGGCACCGGTAGTTTTCTGCCCGGTCAAAAGGCCAACCCTGCAGTCGGAAAGCAGGGAGACCTGCAGCTGGAACCCGAGGTACAGGTACACATCACCTTCACCGGGGACCGGGAGAAAGAAGTTCTGGAGGCGCTGTTTGCCAACCACCCCTACGAAGAAGTAGCCTATGAGGTCACCACCCTTGAAAACCAGTACGAACACCTCGGAATGGGCATGGTGGGTGAGCTTCCAAAACCGATGCCCCCCAAAGAATTCCTCAGGGAGGTCCGTGACCGGTTTCACTGTGGCTGTATCCGTCATACAGACCTGCCACAGGCTGAATTTCGGCGGGTAGCGGTTCTCGGGGGAAGCGGGGCCTTTGCCATTGGGGCTGCAAAAGCCGCCGGAGCAGATATTCTGATCACCGCTGACGTGAAATACCACGAGTTCTACCAGGCCGAAGGGAAGATGGTCATCGCAGATATCGGACACTATGAAACTGAGCAGTTTACAAAAAACCTGCTCGCTGAATATCTTAGCAAAAAAATTCCTAATTTTGCCATCTCTTTATCCGAGACAAAAACGAACCCCATCAACTATTTCTAAATATGCCATCAAAGACAGAAGTAACCGTAGAAGAAAAACTCAGAGCCCTTTACGACCTCCAGCTCATCGATTCTCGAATCGATGAAATACGCAACGTCCGAGGGGAATTACCTCTGGAAGTTCAGGATCTGGAAGATGAGGTTCAGGGCCTTAAAACCCGCATCGACAAGTTGAAAACAGATGTGGAGACCGTGAATTACGAGATTACGGCCAAGAAAAATATGATCGAGGAGGCGAAAACGCTGATCAAAAAATACAGCGAGCAACAAAAGAACGTTCGCAACAGCCGGGAATTCAACTCCCTGGCCAAGGAGGTGGAATACCAGGAGCTGGAAATTCAGCTGGCCGAAAAGCACATTAAGGAGTTCAAGGCGCAGATCGAGCAGAAAAAAGAGCTGATAACGGGTACCAAGGAGCAGCTTTCTGAACGGGAAACCCACCTGAAGCATAAAAAAGGGGAATTGGATGCCATCCTGGCTGAAACCGAAAAGGAAGAAAAAGCCCTGGTCAAGAAATCAGAGGAGTACGAAAAGATTATCGAGGACCGGCTGCTGAGCGCCTATAAGCGGATCCGCGACCGGGTTAAAAACGGGCTGGCGGTAGTCCCTATCGAAAGGGGTGCCTCCGGGGGTTCTTTTTTCACCATCCCGCCCCAGGTACAGGTAGAGATCGCGACCCGGAAGAAAATCATCTCCGACGAGCACAGTGGCCGGATCCTGGTAGACCCTGCCCTTGCTGATGAGGAACAGGAAAAAATGCAGGAGATCTTTGACGGTCTGAAATAGAGCAGGCACCTTACAGGAACGAATAAAAGCCCGGTCGCAGTGACCGGGCTTTTTTATGCCTTTGATGTCTCTTCGAGGAGTTCGAGAATGCGCTCGGTGACCTCCGGGTGGTCCCAGCGGTTTTCCAGATCCGGCATTTTCATGACTTCTTCCATTATGGCTTCCTGCCGGTCACCGGCCTTCAGGGCTTCCGCATAGGGCCGGTCCGAAAATGTGACCCGAGAATAGGCTGGGACCCATTTTTCGGGATACTGCTCTGCAAAATGGCGCTCGATCTTCTTCTGGAGGAGGAACTCCGGATCCGCCGTCCGGGTGCTCATCTCGATAAAGTTCCGGTAGCTGAGTTCGGCAATGGCATCCGCATTGGGTTTGCGCCGCTCCTGGTATTCACTGAAAATAGATTCCCAGTCATCCCCATGTAATTCCATTAGGGAGGCCAGTACGGTAATGTCCTCAAACCCGGCATTCATGCCCTGCCCGAAAAAGGGTACCACCGCATGCGCAGAATCCCCAACAAGCGCAACTTTGTCCCAATAGGTCCAGGGAAAGCATTTAATGGTGACCAGGGCACTGGTCGGGTTCCGGAAAAAATCCCCGCACAGGTTTTCGATATCCTGCATCACACTGGGAAAATATTTCGTAAAGAAATCCCTTGTGGCTTCCTTGGTTTTCAGATTCTCGAAAGATATCTCCCCCTCGAAAGGCATGAAAAGGGTACAGGTAAAACTTCCGTCCAGGTTAGGCATGGCGATAAACATAAACCTGCCGCGGGGCCAGATGTGGAAGGAATTCCGGTCTAATTTGTGGGTTCCGTCCGCGTTGGGCGGGATGGTGAGTTCCTTGTACCCCACGTCTATAAATTCCTGGGAATAGTTGAAACGACTCCTGCGTTGCATTTTGTGCCGGATCCGCGAAAAGGCTCCGTCACACCCGAAGACATGGTCAAACTGATAGGTTGTCCAGGCCCCTTTTTCGGATTCTCCTGTATACAGCTGGGCAGTGGGCAGGTCCACATCCCATACTTTTTCCTCAAAACGAAAAACCGCCCCGGCCGCCTCCGCCAGGTCGATCATCCTACGGTTAAGGACCCCTCTGGAAATAGACCAGATGGCCTCTCCCTCCTTTCCGTAATCCTGGTAATACAGGGGTTTCCCAATCACGTGCATGGCCCTTTTGTAAAGGGGAATAGCAATATTACGTACCTCGGCCTCAATACCAGCTTCCTGCAGGGCCTTCCAGCCCCGGTCACTCATGGCCAGGTTGATGGACCGACCCGAAAATTCCACTGTCCTTATGTCGGGCCTTCGATCAAAAACGGTGACCCTGTGGCCAGCTTTTCTCAGGTAAATCGCCAGGAGCGCACCGACCAGGCCGGACCCTACAATCGCAATGTTTTTCGGGCTTTGCTTCATTGGATTCGGAATGATAAAGTCCTAAAGATACTAAAATTGAGGCTCGTCCGGGCGCTGCAGGTAATGGGGAGGATTTAGGGAAATCCTAACATCCTTTGTTTATTCTTTTGTTATTTTTGTTAAACACATGCATCGAAAACCCTTTTTGCCGCAAAAAATCTGCCCGGTCTGCCAAAGGCCTTTCTCCTGGCGCAGGAAATGGGAACATAACTGGGAGTCCGTAGTATACTGCAGCAAAGGATGCCGTACCCACCGAGGCAAAAGGGTAGGTACGGCATAAGAGAAGAAGTACCCTATGACCACAGCCCTGCACTGGTTCCGAAATGACCTGCGAGTGTCCGATAATTTCTCGCTTTTACAGGCCTGCAAGGCCGATAAGGTCCTGGCTGTATATTGCTTTGATCCCCGCTTTTTTGAGCGGGACGCTTACGGGTTTCCGCGAACCGGGAGTTTCAGGGCGCAGTTCCTGCGGGAAACCGTTCGGGATCTCAGGGACTGCCTGCGGCAACGAAATATCCCGCTGTTTGTCTTCCACGGGTGCCCGGAGGAGGTCCTCCCGGGACTGGTTACCCGGTTCGGGGTCACGCAAATCAACGCCCAACGGGAATGGACCCGGGATGAGGTCCGGATCCGCGATGCGGTTCTATCCCGATTACCCGTTGAAGTCCGGTTTAAAGAACACTACGACCAGTTCCTGTACCACCCGGAGGAGGTTCCCTATGCCGGTTTCAGCAAGATCCCTGAAGTATTTACCCGGTTCCGAAAGGCCTGTGAAAAACAGGTAAAGGTCCGGCAATGCCTGCCCCCACCCGGAAAGCGCCCCGAAACCCACTGGGTCGAACCGGAGGGCAACATTCCGGAATTGGAACATCTGGAATTATCGCCTTTCCCATCGGATCCCCGCTCGGCTTTTCCCTTTCAGGGAGGAAGTACGGCGGCCTGGGATCGGCTGCAATCCTACTTCTGGGAAGACAGGCGGCTGAGTTTTTACAAAAAAACACGCAACGGGCTTTTGGGTACCGACTACAGTTCGAAATTCTCTCCCTGGCTGGCCAATGGCTCCCTTTCCGCCAGGGAGGTATATTGCGAAGTGCGCAAATACGAGCGAGAAGTGGTCCGGAATCAGGATACTTACTGGTTGATCTTTGAACTTATCTGGAGAGACTATTTCAAATACATCTCCCTGAAACACGGGGACCGTATCTTCCAGCTGGGAGGCATTCGGGGGGCAGAGCAGCCGTGGGGGCATTCTAAAGAGGTATTGCAAAGCTGGGTAAACGGGGAAACCGACAACGATTTTGTCAATGCGAACATGCGGGAACTATCACTTACCGGATGGATGAGCAACCGCGGCCGGCAGAACGTGGCCAGCTACTGGGCCAAAACCCTGCGTCAGGACTGGCGGGCCGGGGCAGCATGGTTTGAAAGCATGCTCCTCGACTACGATGTTCACAGCAACTGGGGTAACTGGATGTATAACAGCGGTGTAGGAAATGATCCGAGGGACCGCAAATTCAACCCGTCCCTCCAGGCAGAACGCTATGACCCAAAAGGGAAGTACCGGCGCCTGTGGCTGGAACCTACCCTTTTTTAAACGAGATGGTATTTTGAAGATCCTTAGGCTTATTCTTGGAGACCAGTTACACGGCGGGCACAGTTGGTACAAATCGCCCCGGGAGGATGTGATTTATCTGATGGCGGAGATGCGGCAGGAAACCGACTACGTAACCCACCACATCCAGAAGGTGGTTGCCTTTTTTGCCGCAATGCGGAAGTTTGCCACAACCCTGGAGGAATCGGGTCATCAGGTCCGGTATTTTAAAATAAATGACCCGGACAACCCCCAGCAGCTGCCGGAGCTTATCCGGAAACTGATCCGCGAAGAAGGGATCGGGAGCTTTGAGTACCAATGGCCGGATGAATACCGGCTCGACGAGCAACTCCGGGAACTTTGCAAAGACCTGGAAATACCTTCAAAGGGATGCGATTCAGAGCATTTCTACACAGACCGGATGGAATTGTCCGCCTTTTTCAAGGGAAAAAAGCAGTTGCTAATGGAGTCCTTCTACCGGATGATGCGCAAAAAACACGGGGTCCTCATGGAAGGGGAACAGCCCCTTGGGGGCCGGTGGAATTACGATGTCCAGAACCGAAAAAAATGGAAGGGATCCCCCACTGTACCGCCACTACCCGGGCTCGATCGCGAAGTATCCGGGGTACTCTCGGAAATCCGGCAGGCCGGTATCCAAACCATCGGGAATATCGATCCGGAACAGTTTAACTGGACCCTGACTGCCGCGGAGGCAAGGCAATTGCTCCGTT
>JARRQA010000121.1:0-6263 GCA_037382325.1 Robiginitalea sp. | reverse complement strand
CATTCCTTAAGAGTATGCACAACCTGGCCGTTAATTCCGAGTCCCCGGTAATCCGGTCGGGTATACATAAAACCAAAATAGGCATACACCTCGTGATCCAGATAGTGCCTGGGAATCTTTCGGGTTGCATACCCGCAGGAGAGCAGCTCGCCTTCGTGCTCCGCCACCAGCAGGCAGGTATCGGGGTCATTGATGAGGGCCTGCAGATCGTAATAATGGACCGGGTCTGGTCGGATGGTGGGGTCAAAAGGGCGTTCATCCCGAATGAGCCCCTGTTCAAAGGATCGCAGGGTAGGAAGATCGGATATAGTAGCTTCACGGATATGTACCTTCATAGGACAGGGAATAAGATGTCCCTAAATTAGGCATGATTTGGAAATTATCCCCTGTGGGGAGAGGAGGTGGGGATCGTAATTGGAACAGGGTTGCTTTAGTATGGAGTAAATTGATGGCTGCTTGCAGGGAGTTGACTTAGATTATGACTGGGCGGGGGTGGGGGGCTTCCCCCCTGTGCGGTTGGCAGTAGCAGTTGGCAGAAATTATGGAACTGACCATTTGAGGTTCAGACCCTAAGGATTCCTACTACATTATGCCTCACTACAAACTCATAATGCTGCCCGGGACATTGAAATCAAAAGGGCGTCTTTTTGTAATTTCGCAAGAAAGCCCATGCATTTCCTTTCCGATGCCCTGGAGGCCTATATCACCAACCACAGTGAGGCAGAACCCGAACTGCTGCAGGAACTCACCCGGGAAACCCACCTGAAAGTCCTTATGCCACGAATGATTACCGGTCACTACCAGGGCAGGGTCCTGAGCCTGATCTCCAGGATCGTCCGGCCTAAAAAAATTCTGGAAATAGGCACTTATACCGGATATTCCGCCCTCTGCCTTGCCGAGGGACTGCAGCCCGGGGGCGCATTGCATACTGTTGACAAAAATGACGAACTGACCGGGATGCAACGCAGGTATTTTGACCGCAGCCCGTATGGAAAACAAATTGTACAACACACCGGGATGGCCCTGGAACTCCTCCCTACCCTGGAAGAAGTGTTCGACCTTGTTTTTATAGATGCTGACAAAAACGAGTATCCCGAGTACTACGAAAGCGTACTTCCAAAAGTGCGGCCCGGCGGGCTTATCCTTTTTGACAATGTACTCTGGTCCGGGAAAGTAATGGGCCCGGTGGATCCGAAGGACCGGGCTACCCGTATCCTGGCTGATTTCAACACAGCACTCACGGAGGATCCAAGAGTACGCGCGGTAATGCTCCCCATTCGGGATGGGCTGACCTTGTGTACTGTGGAATAAGTGAGAGAAGATTTTGAGACTATAATCACCAAGGAGAAATTCCAGCGACCCTGAAAGGCCCACCGGAAGGTTCGCAGCGGACTATTTCCGTTTGATAGTGCCCCCTACGTCATCCAGATTTTTCTTGACGTCCTGAAGCTCTTTCTGGATATCATCCGTAATGGAGGTGTCGAGGCCCTGCTTCTCGGCGCTCTTGTGTATTTCCCGCTTGATTTCCTCCGTGGCATCCTTTAATTGCCGCATGCCCTGCCCAAGCCCCTTCGCGATTCCCGGAATCTTGTCAGCTCCGAAAACCATCACCACAATAAAGAGGATAAAGAAAATTTCCGCTCCGCTGATAAACAAAAAGTGCATCGTCATACTACAAATATACACAAGTTTCAGGCGCAAAATAAAAAGTCCCGGCGCGTTCGCCGGGACTTTGCTTCAGTAGGGTTTCGCTATCGGCCCTTGATATTTTCCTTGAACTGCTGGAATTCGGAGGGGGTATCCTTTTTAGGCCAGCTGTTGTTCGTGGTATCGATATCTGCGGTCTCCATTTTCGGATCCACCACGATGCCGACCAGTTCTTTTTCCGAGGCAAGCACGCGGCTGAACTCTTTGTCGCTTTTCCTCCAGATTTCCGGCGGATAGGTCACCACTTCCTTGGTACCGTCGGCATAAGAATACTCCACTATGAGGGGCATGGGTATCCCGCCTGGTTTGTCAAAAGTGACCTCGTAGAAGTATTTGGGCTCCTTAATACGGGAGCGTTCCTCGGCGGTCATGTTATCCAGCATAAACTCCCTTAACGGTTGGGATACCTCGGAAGGTGCCTTTCCTTTCAGCTCCGGATCGTAATCTTCACTGTCTTCCTCAGCCAGGTAGACCAAGGGAGGCAGGTCTGCTTCCGTAATTCCGTTAGCTTCCATATACTCCTTCATCTGGGCCGTGGGCTTGTCACTAACATAGTATTTTTTGACTCCCTTCACCCCGATATCCACATAATCCGTGGTGTAGAACCAGGACCTCCAGTACCAGTCCAGGTCCACAGCAGAGGCATCTTCCATGGTCCGGAAAAAGTCCTCCGGGGTGGGGTGCTTGAATTTCCAGCGCTGGGCATAGGTCTTAAAGGCGTGGTCAAACAATTCCCGTCCCATGACGGTTTCCCTGAGGATATTCAGGGCCGTGGCGGGTTTCCCGTAGGCATTTGGGCCGAGGGAATACACATTCTCCGGATTCGACATGATGGGTGCCAGGTACTGCTGGTCCCCGGACATGTAGGGTACAATCTTGGCAGGGTCCCCCCGGCGGGATGGATATTTTTCATTGGGGGAGATCACCTGAGGATAGGCTTCTCCGAACTCCTGTTCGGCCAGGTACTGCATAAAGGTATCCAGGCCTTCATCCATCCAGCCCCATTGCCGCTCATCGGAATTGACGATCATGGGGAAAAAGTTGTGGCCTACCTCGTGGATAATCACGGAGATCATCCCGTATTTAACACGGTCTGAATAGGTGCCGTCTTCATTGGGCCGTCCGTAGTTCCAGCAAATCATGGGATATTCCATCCCCTGGTTCTTGGCGTGTACCGATATGGCCTTGTGGTAGGGATAATCAAAGGTATGGGCCGAATAACTCTTGAGGGTACTGGCCACTACCTTGGTAGAGAGGTCCTCCCAGAGCGGGTTTCCTTCTTTCGGATAGAGGGAAACCGCCATGACGTCTTTTCCGCCGATCTTCACAGCCATCATATCCCAGATGAATTTCCGGGAGGTGGCAAAGGCGTAATCCCGGACATTTTCAGCGCGGAATTTCCAGGTCTTTGTGTTTTCAGAGAATCCCTTTTCAGCCTGCTCCACCTCCTCCTGGGTGACGATCATCACCGGCTCCTCATAGGAATTCTTTGCCTGCTCATAGCGCCGCATCATCTCCCGGGAGAAAACCTCTTTGCGGTTCTGCAGTTCCCCGGTTGCGTCGAGCACGTGGTCTGCCGGAACGGTAATATCCACCTCATAGTTGCCAAAGGGCAGCGCGAACTCGCCCCTTCCCCAGAACTGGTGGTTCTGCCAGCCTTCCACGTCGCTGTAGACTGCCATACGAGGGAAAAACTGGGCGATAACGTAGGCCCGGTTCCCGTCTTTGGGAAAGTATTCATAGCCGGAACGCGCCCGGTCCACGGTATGGTCGGGGATATTGTACCACCACTTGATGGAAAACGAAATATTGTCCCCGCTTTTCAGTGGCTCCGGGATATTGACCCGCATCATGGTCTGGTTTACCGTGTAGGAAAGCGGCTTGCCCTGGGCATCGCGAACGTATTCGATATTGAACCCGCCGTCAAAAGGCTCAGTCAAATATTCTCCGGCAAAGGAGCTTGTCCGGTAGGCCAGCGGCAACTCATCTCCATCTCTCAGAGGAGATTTGGAATCCTTGGCACGTACGTTCTGGTCGAGCTGTACCCAGAGGTACTCAAGGTCATCCGGGGAGTTGTTGTAATACGTAATGGTTTCCTCCCCGTAAAGGCGGGCATTTTTGTCATCCAGGGTGATGTCCATTTTGTAATCGGCCCGTTGCTGGTAGTAATCTGGGCCAGGCGCACCGGAGGCGCTTCGGTAGGTATTGGGGGTTGCAAACTCCTGGTACATCTGTCGGAATTTGCTCTGGTTCGTGTGACCAGGCTCCTTTTGCGTTTCAGCTTCTTCCTGTGCCCATCCGAGGGCTGCAAAAACAAAGAAAAAAGCAGCTAAAAAATACTTCAGTTTCATCATATTGTTCATCAGATTAATTGGGGGTTGAAAATACACGATTTTGAAAGTTTCAAATTAAGGTTGCTCCAAGTTTAACATTCCTTTATTATTCTCCCGGACCAGGACAAAACTTTTCTTTTTGCCAAGGATGTCAAAATGCACCAGGTTTTTCTGCTCTTCGTAGATGTCCGTGAGGATTTCATTCTGTATGCCAACGGACTTCAGCGCCTCCTTTTCCAGTCCCGTGACCTCTATATAACAGAGGATTAAATCATTGTCATACCGTTTGCCGAGAAAGGTATGTTCTACAGGGCTGCCGTTGATAAAAACCGTGAATTTTGAATGGAAATAACGCCTTATATAGGCTTCCGCCTCTTCAGATTCATCAGGAGTTGCCAGCCTCGTGTCGACCTCATATCGCGTTTTGAGGGTATTTTCAAGGTCGTCGATAAAGATCCTGCTGATAATTTGTAGGGAAGCCTCTTCCGCTGAATAGGCCACATTGGTGACACTGACATAGAACTTATGAGCCACTGAAAAGGACGATAGCAAAAGGGATACCCATATCCCTGCAAGGATGAAAAATCTTTTCATGAAAGCTGTATTTCCTTTTTTTCAGGGCAAAACCCATACCAGAGAGCGCCCAAAAGTAATCATTTGCAGGCAGATCCTATAATCCATTGTTCTTCCGGTACTCCCGGCTTTTCCCCCGAAGGAAGTCCCACATCCTGAGCCGGTCTCCCGAGGAAGCCAGGTCATTAAACACCGGATCTACTTCGCAGAAATACATAAAATCAGGGATACGGATCCGGGGAATTCCCAGTTCGCGGACAAAAAGGCTGTCCGGGTAACGCCTGCGGACGTGCTCTGTTTGCTGATAGGCCCTGTCACGGGCCAGACGTCGCTTCAGCATGCGGGTGCGACCCGAAATGGCATTTAATACCGGGTTCAGGGGAATCAGGCCGGATCCCGTAGTCGCCTCGAAGAGCTTTCGTTCCGCCTGGGTTTTCACTTTAGCTTTGGCATTGGGCAGCCGAAGGGAACTGGCCGTCACCTCCTCCTCCACGGGTACGTTCGTCAGGTCCTTTCCCAGGTCCCCGCTCAGGTTATAGGGAAATAAGACCACCTCATCGAGCTGGTTCACAAAGGGTTGCAATTCAATGGTGAGCAATGAAGCCCCGAGCATTTCTGTATCGACCTGGAAAGTCTTCCGTTGGTAGCGGATCGCGGATAGCAGCAGGGTGTCCCCTGCCTTAGCCGGGATCCTGAAATACCCTTCCGCATCCGAAATCGTGGCATCATTGGCGGAAAGATTCAGGATATGAACATTGGAGACACCAGCCTTGTTCTCCAGGATACGGCCGCGAAGTTCATCCGGTACCGGGTCGGGGGTCTGCCCCACGGACCGGAACGCACAAAACAGTACAATAGCCAGAAATAGGGTTGCCGGTCTACTCCTCTTGAATTTTTCGGAACGCTTCACTTTGAGTGACCAGGAAGTCTATAAGTTGAAATTCATTTTCCTTGCGTAGCAGGGTCCGGGGGGGCAGCTGATTGTCGCAATAAATCAGGAAGGCATCGATCTGGTCCTGAGGAATCTTCAGGTCCCTGACAAAGAAACTGTCGTCATAAACCTGCCGTAAAACCTCGCTTACCTTTAGGGGAGGAACTTCCTGTTTTTTATCTCCCTCGAGAGCACTGGCCAGCAGCTTGAAGATGCTTACAAAGTTCAGCCCGTACTGCATGCCCCTTACTGTAGGGTCTTCCGCAATATTTACCACGTCCGAAGTCTCATCCGTCTCGTAGTCAAACCCCTTGAACTTTTCATTGCTCAGGCGGATGAATTCTTCCTGTTCCTCCGGGCTGACGACCACTTCGTCCAGTTCAGTTACCTTTTCGGTCACCTCCACCACCAAACGGTTGTTTTGTATGATCTCCGTGGTGATTTCCACCATCTGCAACTGGTAATTCAGCGCCATAAAGACCAGCTCATCCCCTTCCTTCACCGGGATGGCAAACCGCCCCTGTTCATCTGTGATGGTAGCCACCTGTGCTGTCGTGTTAATGACATTTTCGTTGGGCACAACCGAGTTTCGATACAGCACGGTCCCCCGGAGCAGGCTGCGCTCTTCTTCCTGGGCAACGGCCTGGACCATAAACCCCAGACAGAGCAAAATCAGGTAAAACTTCTTCATGAATTCCAGTCCTAAGGAGCTATAAAGA
>JARRQA010000120.1:0-6678 GCA_037382325.1 Robiginitalea sp. | reverse complement strand
TGGGGAATGAACGCGTAACGGTTCAGAACCTGCGCGTGCTCAAAGTAGTACCGGAGAAGAACCTCCTGGTAGTCAAGGGATGTGTGCCTGGTCACAAGAACGCTTACATAACAATCGAGAAGTAATGAAGGTCGCAGTATTAGATATCAAAGGAAAGGACACCGGCCGTAAAGTCGAACTTGCGGACGATGTTTTCAAGATAGAGCCGAACGAGCACGCCATCTACCTGGATGTTAAGCAGTACCTTGCCCATCAGCGCCAGGGTACCCATAAATCCAAGGAGCGCAGCGAGATTTCCGGAAGTACCCGGAAGATCAAAAAGCAGAAGGGTACCGGGACGGCCCGTGCCGGTAGTATCAAATCCCCGGTCTTCCGCGGAGGTGGAAGGATCTTTGGCCCGCGGCCGAAAGATTATACCCAGAAGCTCAATAAAAATGTGAAACGCCTGGCCAGAAAATCAGCGCTTAGCCTCAAGTCCAAAGACAACGCCATTGTGGTTTTGGAGGACTTCAATTTTGAGCAGCCGAAGACCAAGGATTTTATTGGGGTGCTGAAGGCACTGGGGCTGGAGAACAAAAAGTCCCTGTTTGTGTTGGGTGATACAAATAATAACGTATATTTGTCGTCGCGCAATTTGAAGGGATCTGAAGTTGTATCTAGCTCAGAATTAAGCACTTACAAAATTATGAACGCACAGAGTGTTGTGTTTTTGGAAGGTGCTCTGGAAGGAATTCAGTCCAACCATAAGAAATAAGAAATCATGAGTGTGTTGATAAAACCGATCATTACCGAGAAAATGACCTCTGATAGTGAGTTATACAACCGCTATGGTTTCGTCGTGGACCCTTCTGCCAACAAGTTGCAGATCAAGGAAGCCGTTGAGGCGACCTATGGTGTTTCTGTAACCTCAGTACGCACAATGAATTACGGACCGCAGCGCAAGACGCGCTACACCAAGACCGGCATTCAGCAGGGGAAGACCAATGCGTACAAGAAGGCCATCGTAGACGTGGAGGATGGTGATGTAATTGATTTTTACAGTAATCTATAAAGACACGGCATGTCAGTCAGAAAATTAAAACCGATCACGCCCGGACAGCGATTCAAGGTAGTCAATGGCTTTGATGCCATCACTACCGACAGGCCGGAAAAAAGCCTGCTTGCACCGCTGAAGAAATCGGGTGGACGGAACAGCAAGGGAAAGATGACCATGCGCTACAAAGGCGGGGGTCACAAGAGGCGTTATCGTGTGATCGATTTCAAAAGGGATAAGCAGGATGTGGCAGCTGAAGTGAAATCCATTCAGTATGATCCGAACCGGTCTGCGTTTATCGCACTGGTGGAGTACAAAGATGGGGAAAAGCGCTACGTGATTGCTCAAAACGGAATGCAGGTTGGCCAGAAGATCAAGGCCGGAGCCGGGTCTGCTCCCGAAATCGGGAACGCCCTGCCGCTGTCTGAGATCCCGCTGGGGACCATCATCTCCTGTATTGAGCTCCGCCCCGGACAGGGTGCGGTAATGGCCCGGAGCGCCGGTACTTTCGCGCAGCTTATGGCACGTGAAGGCAAGTACGCCACCATTAAACTGCCATCCGGAGAAACCCGTATGATCCTGGCAAACTGTCTCGCTACCGTTGGGGCGGTTTCCAACTCAGATCACCAGCTGATCGTCGGGGGTAAAGCCGGACGCAGCCGCTGGCTGGGAAGAAGACCGCGTACCCGTCCTGTGGCCATGAACCCTGTCGATCACCCCATGGGTGGTGGGGAAGGCCGTGCCTCCGGAGGACACCCGAGATCCCGCAACGGAATCCCGGCCAAAGGATACAGGACACGTTCCCGTACCAAGGACAGCAACCGATATATTGTAGAACGTAGAAAGAAATAAAAAAGTAAGACATGGCACGTTCCCTAAAAAAAGGACCATACGTTTACTACAGTCTTGAAAAGAAGATTCAGCAGAACCTGGAGTCCGGGAAAAAGACGGTTATCAAAACCTGGTCAAGGGCCTCTATGATAACCCCGGATTTTGTCGGACTCACCATTGCAGTCCACAACGGACGGCAGTTTGTACCGGTATATGTGACTGAGAATATGGTCGGGCATAAATTGGGGGAATTTTCTCCCACCCGAACGTTCCGGGGGCATGCCGGTGCTAAAAATAAAGGTAAAAAATAAGCGCTATGGGTGTTCGCAAAAAACAAATGGCTGAAAGGCTTAAGGAAGAGAGGAGCCAGTTGGTGTATGCCAAACTGAACAACTGCCCGACTTCTCCCAGGAAAATGCGGCTTGTAGCCGACCTGGTCAGGGGAGAAGATGTAGAGAAAGCCCTGGCGATTCTCCGGTTCAATACAAAGGAGGCTTCCAGGAGGCTTGAGAAGCTCCTGCTTTCTGCCATTGCTAACTGGCAGGCCAAGAACGAGGATGCCGACATTGAAGAGGCAGACCTGTTTGTGAAGGAAATCCGCGTGGATGGCGGACGCATGCTGAAACGCCTTCGTCCTGCACCCCAGGGCAGGGCTCACAGAATTAGAAAGCGTTCCAACCACGTAACACTGGTCCTGGGATCCAGAAATAACGCAGAAAGTCAGATATCTAATTAGAATATGGGACAAAAAACGAATCCAATAGGTAATCGTCTCGGAATCATCCGCGGCTGGGAGTCCAACTGGTACGGAGGAAACGATTATGGGGATAAACTTGCGGAAGACGAAAAAATCCGGAAGTACCTCCATGCGCGCCTTGCAAAGGCGAGCGTTTCCCGGGTGATCATAGAACGGACCCTTAAGCTTATTACCGTTACCATCACTACGGCCCGCCCCGGTATCATCATCGGAAAAGGAGGGCAGGAAGTCGATAAACTCAAAGAAGAGCTCAAGAAAATCACCGACAAGGAGGTTCAGATCAACATCTTTGAGATCAAGCGTCCGGAACTGGATGCCAACCTGGTGGCAGCGAGTATTGCGCGGCAGGTAGAGAGCCGGATTTCCTACAGGAGGGCTATCAAAATGGCGATTGCCGCCGCTATGAGGATGAATGCCGAAGGGATCAAGATTCAGATCTCCGGCCGTCTGAACGGGGCTGAAATGGCGCGTTCAGAATCCTACAAGGATGGCCGTATTCCCCTTTCCACCTTTCGTGCAGACATCGATTATGCCCTGCACGAGGCCCACACTACCTATGGTCGTCTGGGAATCAAGGTCTGGATCATGAAGGGAGAAGTTTACGGAAAGCGCGAACTGTCACCCCTGGTAGGGATGAGCAAAGGCGGTGGAAAGTCCGGAAAACGGGACAGCAAGAAACGCCGCAGAAAGTAATATAAAGAAGTCTAGAAAAGATGTTACAGCCAAAAAGAACCAAGTTTCGGAAAGCCCAGAAGGGCCGAATGAAAGGCAATTCACAGCGGGGCCATCAGCTTTCTAACGGGATGTTCGGTATCAAATCCCTTGATTCGAGCTTTATCACTTCCCGCCAGATAGAGGCAGCCCGTATTGCGGCCACCAGGTACATGAAACGACAGGGTCAGTTGTGGATCAAGATCTTTCCGGACAAGCCGATCACCAAGAAGCCTCTTGAGGTACGGATGGGTAAAGGAAAAGGGGCACCTGAATACTGGGTCGCCATTGTGAAACCGGGCCGCGTCATGTTCGAAATTGGGGGAGTACCCAAAGACATTGCTCAGGAGGCACTCCGTCTGGCAGCTCAGAAATTGCCGGTGAGAACAAAATTTATTGTGGCCAGGGATTACGATCCCTCATAATTACAAAGGATCATGAAACAGACCGAGATAAAAGCAATGTCCACCGAGGAGCTGAGGGAGAAAATGGCCGACTTTAAAAAGCAATATGCGGACCTGAAAATGGCCCATACGGTCACCCCTCTGGAAAATCCGCTGCAACTGAGAAAGACGCGGAGAACTGTAGCACGGTTGGCGACTGAATTAAACAAAAGGGAAAACCAATAATTGGTGTTGCTTTATGGAAAACAGGAATATTAGAAAAGAACGTATAGGCGTTGTGACCAGCAACAAGATGCAGAAGTCCATTGTGGTTTCTGAGGTCAAACGGGTAAAACACCCCATGTACGGGAAGTTCGTACTCAGGACCAAGAAATACGTTGCGCATGACGAGACCAATGATTGCAACATCGGGGATACCGTGAAAATCATGGAGACCCGGCCTATGAGTAAGACCAAGTGTTGGAGATTGGTAGAAATCCTTGAAAGAGCCAAATAATTATGGTACAGCAAGAATCCAGACTCAAAGTAGCAGATAACACCGGGGCCAAGGAAGTCTTGACCATCCGTGTGTTGGGAGGGACCAAAAGAAGGTACGCTTCCCTGGGGGATACAATCGTGGTCAGCGTAAAAGAGGCCACGCCCAACGGAAGTATTAAAAAGGGCGCTGTTTCCACCGCTGTGGTTGTCCGCACGAAAAAGGAAGTACGTCGTCCTGATGGTTCTTACATCCGCTTTGACGACAACGCCTGTGTCCTGCTCAACCCGACAGGGGAAATGAGGGGAACCCGGGTCTTCGGACCCGTTGCACGGGAATTGCGCGAAAAACAATTTATGAAAATCGTTTCCTTGGCTCCCGAGGTACTGTAAAGCAGACAGAGATGAAAATTCGTATTAAATCAGGAGATACCGTCCGCGTTATAGCGGGAGACCACAAGGGCAGCGAAGGCAAAGTACTGCGCGTACTGCGCGACAGGAACAAGGCAATCGTCGAAGGTATCAACACCGTGTCCAAGCACGAAAAGCCGAGTGCCCAGAACCCTCAGGGTGGAATCGTGGAAAAGGAAGCCCCGATCCATATTTCCAACCTTTCACTGATCGATCCCAAATCCGGGGATGCCACCCGCGTTGGATTTGAAGTTCGGGAGGGCAGTAAAGTACGCGTTGCAAAAAAATCGAATGAAGTTATTTAGTTATGGCCTACGTACCTAGATTAAAGAAAGAATACCAGGAACGCGTCATCAGTGCCCTGATGGATGAGTTCGGTTATAAGAACGTCATGCAGGTGCCCAAGCTCAAGAAGATTGTTTTGAGCCGGGGTGTCGGGGCTGCCGTGGCAGACAAGAAGCTCATTGACCACGCTGTGGATGAACTCACCCTTATCAGCGGTCAGAAAGCGGTTGCCACTATATCCAAAAAGGACGTGGCTGCCTTTAAGCTTCGCAAAGGAATGCCTATTGGAGCAAAGGTGACCCTCCGCGGGGAGCGGATGTACGAATTTATGGACCGCCTGGTTACTTCCGCCCTTCCAAGGGTACGGGATTTTCAGGGGATCAAAGCCAATGGCTTCGACGGTAGGGGAAATTACAACCTGGGAGTCACTGAACAGATTATCTTCCCCGAGATCAATATTGACAAAATCAACCGTATCAACGGAATGGATATCACCTTTGTGACTTCTGCGGATACGGACAAGGAGGCAAAATCACTCCTTAGCGAAATGGGATTACCCTTTAAAAAGAATTAAGGATGGCTAAAGAATCAATGAAGGCCCGAGAGCGAAAAAGGGCAAAACTGGTAGCAAAATACGCCGAGAAGCGCAAGGAACTCAAAGAGGCCGGCGACTACGAGGCGCTTCAGAAATTGCCTAAAAACGCCTCCCCGGTAAGACTGCACAATCGCTGCAAGCTTACAGGAAGGCCAAAGGGATATATGCGTACGTTCGGAATCTCCCGTGTAATGTTCAGGGAGATGGCCAACAAAGGCCTTATCCCGGGGGTGAAAAAAGCAAGTTGGTAACCTCTTAACAAATACAGGAAAAAGATGTTTACAGATCCTATCTCAGATTATTTGACCCGAATCCGCAATGCAAACAGTGCAGGGCACCGGGTTGTGGAAATCCCTGCTTCTAACTTGAAAAAGGAGATTACCAAAATCCTGTTTGACCAGGGGTACATCCTCAGTTACAAATTTGAGGACAACAGTGCTCAGGGCACCATCAAGATTGCCCTTAAATACGATAAGGCTACCAAAGAACCGATAATCCGGAAGATCCAGCGGGTCAGTAAGCCAGGTCTCCGCAAGTACGCGGGGTCCGATGAACTGCCGCGCGTGCTGAACGGTCTTGGGATTGCGATTGTCTCCACCTCTCACGGGGTGATGACCGGCAACTGCTACGTGTATTAACAGAATTATAAAGAATCAGCAGCATGTCTAGAATAGGAAATAATCCGATCGCCATTCCAGAAGGAGTTACCATCGAGGTGGCAGACAACGTTGTAACCGTAAAGGGAAAACTCGGGGAACTCCGGCAGGAGTTCAGTGACGTGGAAGTATCTGTGGCCGATGGGGAAGTGACTGTGAAGCGCAACTCTGAGAAGAAAGCCCACAAGGCGAAGCACGGCCTGTATCGCGCCCTGATTGACAATATGATTCAGGGGGTTTCCAAGGGATGGACCAAAGAACTGGAGCTCGTTGGGGTTGGATACCGCGCGAGCAATCAGGGACAGAAGCTGGATCTCGCACTGGGGATGTCTCACAATATCGTCATGGAACTGGCTCCTGAGGTAAAAGTGGAGACAACCTCTGAAAAAGGAAAAAACCCGCTTATTAAACTGACCTCTCACGATAAGCAACTGGTGGGTCAGATTGCGGCCAAGATCCGTTCCTTCCGTAAACCCGAGCCTTACAAAGGAAAAGGAATCAGGTTCGTGGGAGAACAAATC
>JARRQA010000119.1:0-6288 GCA_037382325.1 Robiginitalea sp. | reverse complement strand
CTTCGATACCATAAAGCTGTCCAAACAATGACGTGCTCCCGCGAATATCCGTTGCGCTTGCCTGGGCCAGTATTGAATTCTGTAAGAGGAAAAAGACTAGCGCAAGAATCACAGGAGGGTGTACTTTTTTTAAAACTCCTTTCAGTAAAATAGTGATATGTGCCATCGGAATGGTTTTTGATTTTACACTTCACAACAATTTATGAACTTGGGAATATGGAGTATCCGGATATCTATCCGAATCAATAATCCGGACGGATTGTTCCGCCTGAAACAGGTCTGGGTCTACCCAAAATTCCCTTGCACCCGGATCCGTGACCCTATTAATGCAGAATCGCTTCAATACCCAGGATTTATGATTACATAAAATCCGTAAGGCATCAGTTTGTATGCAAATAACAAGAGGGGGCGTTAAAATCCGTACTTTAACAACTCCTGTTCCGATTTAATGTCCAAATTATTCAAATACAGGTATCTCATTGCGCTTATCATTCTGTTGGCGTCAGTGCTTGCAGCCTTTCAGTTGCCTCATTTGCAGGTAAATAATTCTCTTGAGCAGTTTCTTTCCGAAGACGATCCGCAGTACAGCTTTTACAAGGAAATACGTGCAGAACTGGCAGATGACTCCAATCTCCTTTTTCTGGCCCTGCAGAATACTCCGGACATTTACGAATACTCCTTCCTGAGGAGGGCCGAGGAGCTTATGTCCCGCCTGGACTCGGTCCCTCAAATCAGATCGGTTAGTGGTATCACCAGAAGCAGGTATCCCACTAGGTCTATGCTTGGAATCACCACGCTGCCTTATCTGAATATAAAAGCGGACAACTCTCCTTCCGAACTAAAAGCCAAAATCGAAAGGGATACCCTTTACAGTCCAAACTATGTTAGTTCGAAGGGGACCGCGTTGCTCATCTATCTCGAATTGAAAAGAAACCTGAACCAGAAGCAAATTGAGGAGGCACTTTCCAAAATTAACGGCTTGCTGAGGGAGTGGCCTGAGGGAACCGCCTTTCTTTGGGGGAGGCAATATGTGAAAAATGCGCTGGACAGCATATCTAAATCTGAAATGACCCGGAGCCTGGGTCTGGGATTTCTGTTTTTGGGTTTGGTGCTCTTATTGATTCTTCGCAATTGGCAGGCGGTCCTCGTAATCTTTGGGAGTATTCTGAGTATCATTATTATCTATTACGGAATACTGGCAATGCTCGGGGTTCCCACAAACCTGATGACGAACCTTCTTCCCACCATAATTTTGATTTCGGGAATTTCGGATTTAATCCACCTATCTGTACGAGCTCAAAAAGGCTTTGACGCAGGAACGGGTATTTTTGAGGTGTATTCCTCTACCCTTAGGGAAGTGGGGCGTGCCATTTTTGTAACTTCCTTTACTACCGCGATTGGCTTTTTTTCGCTCCTGCTATCACCGATCACGGTATTGCAGGGTTTTGGATTGCAGGCGGGGCTGGCAGTTTTGATGACCTTTGGTCTGATCGTCCTTATTTTTCCTGCAATTGTAGCGTTCAGGGGAACCCATTTACTGGAACTGAGACCGGCATTCAGAGGATTTTCCTCCGGATTAATAAACAAGCTGGCATTGGTAAGCCGACGCTTTCCGGGCAGGATTATCGGACTGGTACTGATCCTACTGGTATTTGCGGCAGTTGGCACAGGGAATATCAACACCAATAATGCACAGTATTCCATGCCTGATTCGGGAACTCTCCGGGATAATCACACCTTTTTCGAGACTGAATTTGGGGGCGCCAGAACATTGGAACTCTATATACGTTCCAGGACAGGAGAATCTCTGCTTCAGCCCGGCATCTTCAATAAGCTTAGCGAGGTACATTCCTTCCTGGACAGCCTGCCTTACCTGAGCCGCATCACGTCCCCTATATCCTTTTATGAACTGATCCGCAGAAGTACCGGGAGACATGGCCGTCAAAGTGAATACCGTCCGGAGGAAATCAGGAGATATGCACGAGTGCTCAATCAGTGGCCTTCCAAAGATTATTTGCTGAACCAGGAGAAGTCCCTCTTGAAGTTCCGGGGCCAGATGCAAGATGTTGGGCGGGAGCAAGCACAGGCTAAATACGCAGAAGTTGAATCGGAAGTCCAAAGGCGACTAGGGACCTCAAAAGTTGAAGCACGGATAAATGGCCTGGAATACCTTTATGACAGAACCCATGCTGAAAGGATTTCCAATATGCTTGTCGGGCTATTGATTGCAATCCTAATTGTGACCCTGGTCCTGGGATATTTATTTAAGGACATAACCCTCGCCATGATGGCTTTGCTCCTCAATATAATCCCTATTTTTCTCGGCGCCGGGGTTATGGGGTTGACAAACCTGGAACTCAGGGCAGGAACTTCCATTGTATTCACCATCGCATTCGTGATTGCCGTGGACGATACCATCCACTTCCTAACGAAATACCGTTGGGAACGAAAAAGAGGATCAGATGTGGAAAGTGCAATCCAGGCCACTCTGAAACAGTGTGGTTCCGCCATTTTCGCGACGAGCGCTATCCTTGTCGGGGCTTTTTTAATACTTATGGTTTCCAGCCTGGAGGAAATCGCAGCTTTTGGCTTTCTCACTGCCGTGATTATCATACTCGCCTTGCTACTGGATTTGCTTTTGCTTCCAATCCTTATTCGCAGAAGCGTCCGAGAAAAAAGCGACGAAGAAATTTAGTTACTCAAGGGTTCTTGGGAATATGGTACGCAGCTACTTTTCCATAGACAAAGGACCTGTCCGATTTCCTCAGTTGTTCACTCAGCTCTTTTTGCTTAATGATTTTTCCGCGGAGCGACTCAGGGACCTCACGGGGGATCATCAGGTTCCTGAAAATAACGCGGGCCCCGGGGCGTGCCGTCCGATATACGGATTTGAACAACCTTTCGGTTTCAGCTTCGCTCATCAGTTCGCAGATATTGGAGAGGGCAAAACAATCGATACTTTCATCAGGCATTTCATCCAACCAGGATTGGGCTTCTCCTGTTCTGATCTGCACGCGGTCCAGGTTTGGCTTGATGCGTCCAAATATGGCTTCCTTCATGTAGTCCGGAACCTCCTCGGTATTTCTGTATTTTCCAGTGACGTACAGGGATAAAAAGTAGTTTCCAGCTATGGGCAAATCCCTGAAGGCATTCTGTGCCCTCAGGTAAAAGCTTTCGGCAAATGAAGAACTCCCATCGTCAAAATGGAAATAGTCGGCGCTAAGGCCTTTCCTGGCCAGGATATACTTGTTAAAAAGTAGCTTGTAGATCATTTTGTACCTCCGCGTGTTCCATTTTTCGTCGTAGTACTGCATTTGTTCCTCCATCGTTTTTTCGCGCATAAGCCCTTCAATCCTTGATGTTCCCTGCAGCAGATTCAGGAATTGACCGGCAAACTTCACAAACCGGTCGTATCTTCCATTCATTATAAACCCCTCCTTTTGTATCCTTCTCTGGGTTTTCCAAAATTGTCTGGCAGCATCTGAAACAGCTTCGAGGACCTCCACGAAGACCGCTTCCCGATCATCGCAACTGGTCAGCCCGGTGAACCGAAGAAATGCTTCGAAGTCAAGCCGTCTAATGGCGGCAATTTTTAATTCCAGCAAATAGGCCTGGGCAGGGTTTATGTCAATGCAGTAAACAGCATCAGGATTAAACTGGAGAAATCCAAGAACATTGCAACCCCCTGATGTAATGGCCATCACGGTTTCGCCCTCCCGAATACTTAGTGCTCTGTGGTCGCAAAGCGGGTCTTCCCAGTTCTGAGCAAATACCAGCTCCGTCAGCTTTACCTGTTCCATTTTTTTACTCATATCTGTGGGTTTTTTTAGTTGACGGCCATATTCCTTCAGAATTATAAAAAGGGGCCAGCTCAATACCGTGTTTCAGGCTCAATGCATACATTTCATCAATACTTTCGGGTCGTATATTTCCTTTACCGAAAGAATAATTGTGTGAGATGCCTTCCAGGGCCATAAGGATCACTTCAATAATACATCCATGACCGAGGTGCGGAAATGGGTAGCGGTAGAAGTCTGAGGTGTAATCCGGGTCAAAAACATATCCATTGGTAAGGTGTCCCATACCTCCATGGAAAAGGTGTACCGCCTCATCCCCATCCAGGCGATCCTCCAGGTTCTTCGGGTATCCGGCATCACAGATCACCACCGATTTTTTAAGCCGATCAACAGGGATGTTGCTCGAACTGGCTACACTGATAATCAAGTCCGCATCCGGGGTCAATTCGTCCAGGTTGGTGGACCAGCGGACCTCTTGTCCGCCAGTTGAAATCTTTTCGGCAAACATCCCAAGGCGCTTCTGATTTCTCGCACAGAGAAGCAATTTTCTGACTTTCCCTTTTAAATATCGGGCACAGGCGGACCCTATGTCTCCGGTCGCCCCAATTATGAGGACTTCTGACGCTTCAAGATCCGTCCCATGAATTCTCGCGGCCTTTTCAATACCCTTTACCACATAGGAAGAGGTTAGTGTATTTCCTGTGGTGAGCACCATCCCATAGGATGAAAAATCTTCAAAGTTTCCTTCCAGGAGAATAGAGGTGAAACCGCCCAGAATTGCCATTCTGGCCCCGAGACGGTGCGCCACGCCAAGTGCTTCCCGCACCTTTTGGATATTACTTCTCAAGTGTGCGGCATCCAGATGATCCGGCGGAATAAAAGAATCTATATATACTCCGTTTACCGACGGCCCCAAAGGCGATTCCACATGCATTTTGAAAACCGCCCTGGGGGGAATATAGGAATAGATCCCCTTGATCTTTTCTACCGGCAGGGCCTCTAAGGCCTCTGTACGCATTACATTTATCAGCGATTGAATATTCTCCCAGCTGTCCTGATGCCCTATGACGGCAAAATCTAAGCCGGGAGCCTGGCGATCCATACGATTGATTTTTCTCCTGGAATACCAATGGTGTCCAGGGCTCTTGCATAAAGAGCCATGGCATTTCCCCTTAAACGATCCACATTGAGCCCAACATGATGCAAAGAGCTTTTCATGCATTCGCCGTTGCAGACGCCACAGTGACCCTTCAAATCCGTTGTGGCGGAAAATTCCGACAGGATGGTCATGCAGTCAAAATGGATTTCTTCAAACTTATTTATGAAACCTTCCGGATCCTTATTCATTTCTTCCTGCAACAAATCAACGGAATGATGCATGTGCTCCTTTTCTTCCTCTGCAATGGACAGAAATAGTTTTTTAGAGGGACCGCCCAACGCATTACCGGCATCCGTATACATGGATATGGCAAAGGCCTCCAGCATGACCTCCTGAATGATCACGCAGGCGATAAAGTCCTTTCTTCCCGCATACTTCAGGAATTGCTCCCGCACCCGCTTCCAGTAGGAACCTTCGAGATTGATATTGATATTGAGATTGTTCTTTTTGGCATAGGCCATAAATCCCTCCGCATGCTGCCTTTCACTATCGGCGTGTTCTACTGCTTCCATTTTTTCGTAAGGGTCATCAATGGTCTCGGCTAGGGAAGCGAATTTGCTCATACCGATAAGTTCTCCCGTTATGGCCTGGGAATAAATGTCGGAGACCACATTGAATACTTCAATGGAATCGAAGGGCTGTTTAAGGGTTTTCATATAAGATAAATTTAGTGATTACACAGTTGAGAAGTCTTTATAGGGAACTCCTGACTGAATTTTTGCAATCAGGTCCCGGTTGTTTTTCATACTGACCAACATGCCGACAGAGTGAAACGGAATCCTCCATCGTTTTGGAACCAGCTTCTGTAGCGGATCCCGCTCATGCAGGCTTATGGAAATGAAAGGGTAATTCAGTTGGTAGGCTTCGTGCTGTACCTTTCGAAAGATTGCCTGAATGAGGTTTTTTTCCGGTTCACACAAAAAGAGGAATTTGAAATAGAGCATCCGTATGGGCTGCTGGATCCCCGGGAGTGCAACGGTGCCTGTAAGGGGGCGTATCAGGTTCATAAACCCCTTAAACAGGCGCAGAAACAGTGGTATTTTAAGAACCACATTTTGTTTTACCTCATCCAGATTGTCGATCCCGAAAATGGCCTTCAATTTCCCATCCTGATAAACCCCTGTCAGGTGGGCGCCTTCCAGTGATTTCAGGGTTATACAAGGTCCCAGTTCATAGTTTATGTAATAGGAGTTTATAAATCCCAGCACCTCATCCGAAGGCTTCAGGATTTCAAAGGAGATCCCCGGGAACGACCTCTTCGCATACCTGCCAAAATACTGATAAATGGTAAAGGTCCCGATGTTGTCGAAATCCGGATAGTTTTCCCTGTCA
>JARRQA010000118.1:0-6298 GCA_037382325.1 Robiginitalea sp. | reverse complement strand
CAGTTCTTCGTCCGTGGTTCCTTTGTCGATGGTCACCTCGATGGTTTTGGCATCTGAGAGGATGAGTTCCTGTATGGAATCCGCCTGGGGCACATAGACCGTTTCCCGGTTGAATGCCATCAGGAAGGCAGCCAGCACGGGCAGGATTAACAGGTATTTCAACAGATGAATGGTTTTGGATTGATTTTGTTGCAACATGACGATTCGTTTTTTGATTAATGAACTATAAAATGAGTTTACGAGCGCTGGGGTCAGCGTATTTCCTGAGACTTTTAAAAGGGTATACTGGTATTCTTTCACCGAGCGGAGCTTTCGAACGGCCTGTGCATCTGCCAGGAATTCGAGGTTTTGCTGAATGCTTTTCTGGTACCACCAGGCAATCGGGTTCATCCAAAGGAGAATCGCGGTGGCGCGACCCAGCAGGACATCCAGGGAGTGGAGTTGGCGGGCGTGGGCCTTTTCGTGTTCCAGGATACGCTCCAGTTCTTCAATGTCATGGAATTTCGGATTGAAAAAAATGTACCTGAAAAACGAAAAAGGGGTGGAAATGCGGTCTGTGGGGACCAGGGTGCACCCGTCTTCTCGTTCCGTATTTGGATTCTTTAAAAGCCCCAGCAGGTTCAGGAGCTGTTTCCCAACCATGGCCGTAAAATAGAGGGCGCCCATCAGATAGGCTGTCCAAAGGAGAATTTCCCATCCGCGGTCCGTCACGGGCCCTGCAGAATTCAGGCCCTGGGAATCGGGTTGCGCATTGATCAGTTCCATCGGGATGGTTATGTCCTCCTGTATGGTAACCAAAGGCAGGAGGAGGGCGGCCCCGATCCCTGAAAGAAGGAAAAACCGGTTCAACCTGAAAAAGGTCTCATTCCGGAGCAGAACCTGATAGGTCAGCAGGAAGATACCAGGATGGCAGAGGCTTTGATGAGGTAAGTTTCCATACGCTCCTATTTTTTCTTTTTCTCAATCAGTTCGATGATTTCCCGGAGTTCCTCTGCTGAGATCTTTTCCTCCTTCGCGAAGAAGGAGACCAGGCTTTTATAACTATGGTCAAAAAAATCGGCTACGGTCTCCCCGATAAATTCTTTTCGATAGGCCTCCCGGGTGACCAGGGGATAATACCGGTAGGTGTTTCCAAAGGCTTCATGTCCCACATACCCTTTATCCTCCAGATTCCGCACCATGGTGGATAAGGTGTTGTAATGGGGTTTCGGTTTTCCGGGGAACGCCTCGAGCAACTCTTTGACAAAAGCTTTATCGAGCTTCCAGAGCAGCTTCATGACCTCTTCCTCCCTGTTCGTAAGACGTTGCATACCATTGGATTTGTGACAAACATACACTAATAAATTAGTTGCACAACTAAAAAAATAGTTAAAAAACTATAAAAATAGTTATTTGGTTGTATAGGAGTGGTCACTGCTTATACTATATTTACCCGCTTTAACAGCCACTGAAATGCTCGATATCGCCTATTCCATTGTCGGTTTATCACTACTCATCCTGGGCGGGAACTTTCTTCTCAAGGGGTCTGTGGATATTTCCCTCCGACTTGAAATCCCGAAGATTGTGGTTGGGATGACTCTTGTGTCCTTTGTGACCTCTGCCCCCGAACTTATCGTAAGCCTGGATTCCGCCTTACGCGGCTATCCGGATCTGGCCCTGAGCAATGTGGTGGGCTCAAATATTGCCAACCTGGGACTCGTGCTGGGCCTGGCCCTTCTTTTGGGAAAGATGGATGTTCGCAGGAGTTTTTATTTTACGGATTGGCCGGTGATGATGGCGGCTTCGCTCCTTTTCTTTGTCTTCGTATACGGGGACCTGACGCTTGGCCGGGCGGAGGGTCTGATCATGGTGATCATCCTTTTTCTCTTCCTTCTTTATTTGTTGCGCATACAGAAACCGGCTGTAGACGATCTGCTGCCTGAAGTCTTTGATTCCCTGCCTTTGTACAAGACCGTGTTTTATCTGGGTGCAGGCGGGGTCGCTCTATGGGGTGGTTCTGAGCTCCTGATTACCGGAGCGGTAGGCCTTGCAAACCTCTTCCATGTAAGCGAGCGGTTTATCGGTATCACCGTAGTTTCGGTGGGAACCAGTATTCCCGAGTTGGCCGCATCGATAGTGGCCATGCTTAAAAAAGAACGGGCCATCTCTGTCGGAAACCTGATCGGTTCCAATATCTTCAACCTACTCGCCGTACTGGGTATTACCGCCATGGTCAAGCCCATTGATATCCGGGACGAGCGCCTTATCGAAAATGATGTTTTCTGGTTGCTCGGGATTTCTTTCCTGATCCTCCCGTTGGTATTCATTCCCAGGGGCCAGCGTCTGAACTGGAAAGACGGGCTGGTGCTCCTGGCCGTTTATGGTTGTTTCCTCTACTTCACCTATTGATAAAAAAACCGCTGAAATCCGGAAAGGAATCCAGCGGTCTTTCAACCTGTCGCAGGCAGAGGACTTATGCCTCCACCCCGATGTTTGCGCTTTGCACGGTTTTGATGATCCGGCCTGCCACCCGGTAGGGGTCTGCATTGGATGCCGGGCGCCGGTCTTCCAGCCAGCCTTTCCAACCTTTCTCCACGGTAAGGATCGGGATTCGGATAGAAGCGCCCCGGTCTGAGATGCCATAGCTGAATTCGTGGATAGCCTGGGTCTCGTGTTTTCCTGTCAGACGTTCGTCATTGAATTCCCCATAGACCTCGATATGTTCTTCCGTTACCGGACGGAAGGCCTCACAGACTCTTTCGTAGATCTCCCTGGAGCCGCAGGTCCGTAGCAGGGTGTTCGAGAAATTCGCGTGCATACCACTTCCGTTCCAGTCACCTTTGACGGGTTTCGGGTGGTACTCGATGTAGTAGCCGTACTCTTCTGTAAGGCGGTCCAGCAAGTAGCGGGCTACCCAAACCTGGTCTCCGGCATTTTTGGCGCCTTTGGCAAAAATCTGGAATTCCCACTGGCCGCAGGCGACTTCCTGGTTGATTCCTTCGAAGTTCAATCCCGCCTGCAGGCAGTAATCTGCATGGCGTTCCACGACCTCGCGCCCGTGGGTGTTTCTTCCGCCCACAGAACAGTAATACAGTCCCTGTGGTCCGGGGTATCCGCCAATTGGGAACCCGAGGGGCAGTTGCGTGTGGGTGTCCATGATAAAGTATTCCTGTTCGAAGCCGAACCAGAAATCCTCATCCGCATCCTCGTCAATCATCGCACGGGAATTGGTTTCATGGGGAGTGCTGTCCGGATTCAGGACCTCGGTCATGACCAGGTAGCCATTCTCACGGGCCGGATCCGGGAAGATAGCCACAGGTTTCAGCAAAAGGTCGGAGGATCCCCCTTCGGCCTGCTGAGTGGAGCTTCCGTCAAAAGACCAGATCGGGCAATCTTCCAGCTTGCCGCTGAAATCCGATTCGATCTTCGTCTTGCTTCTGAGGTTTGCAGTCGGAAGATAACCATCCAACCAGATATACTCTAACTTCGCTTTATTCATGCTGTAGGGTTTAAATAAGTTTTATTTAACGATCGACAAAAATAACATTTTTTAGCAGGTGTGGTCAACCCGGAAGGGGGTAATTATCAAAAAATTAGATAAAATTATCAACACCCCCTTCTGTTTGGTGGGGTAATATCAAAAATCTAATTTTTTATGGTAATTTTGCCGATTACATAAAACGCCACCGATTAAGGTGTAAAGCAGCTCTTATGAATACACAGCGAATTCAGGCCTTCCAGGCAGGAGAACCCCATTTTAAGCCCACATCAAAAGTATCTGACAAACGCTCCGAGCTTTTTGGAAAGCGTGTCTTCAATGAAGACCGCATGCAACAATATTTAACCCGGGAAGCGTTCGACAGCGTAAAGGCCGCGATTTTTTCCGGAACAAAAATCGACCGTAAAATCGCCAATCAGGTGGCAGAAGCCATGAAGGCGTGGGCCATGGGCATGGGCGCCACCCACTATACGCACTGGTTCCAGCCCCTCACGGGGGCCACTGCCGAAAAGCACGATGCCTTTTTCGACCTTCTCCCTGACGGCAGGGCCATTGAAAAATTCGGGGGAGGCCAGCTGGTACAGCAGGAGCCCGACGCCTCCAGTTTTCCCAGCGGGGGGATTCGAAACACCTTTGAAGCCCGGGGGTATACCGCCTGGGATCCGACTTCACCGGCCTTTATATACGGCAATACGCTTTGTATTCCGACGATCTTCGTCTCGTACACGGGAGAAGCCCTGGACAATAAAGCACCCCTGCTCAGAGCCCTTCACGCGGTGGACCAGGCGGCTACGGCTGTAGCCCGGTATTTTGATAAAAACGTCAGCAAGGTCATCGCTACCCTGGGGTGGGAGCAGGAGTATTTCCTGGTAGACAAGGCCCTGGCGGTGACCCGGCCCGATCTCACCCTGGCGGGGCGCACCCTTGTTGGGCAGGCGGCCGCCAAGGGACAACACCTGGACGACCATTATTTCGGGGTCATCCCGCCCCGGGCCTTCCGGTTTATGCGGGACCTGGAGGAAGAATGCATGTTGCTTGGGATCCCAGTCAAGACGCGCCACAACGAAGTGGCCCCCAACCAGTTCGAACTGGCCCCGGTCTTCGAGGAGGCCAACCTGGCGGTGGACCACAACCTGCTGCTGATGGACGTGATGGACAAGGTGGCACAACGACATGGGGTACAGGTGCTCTTTCACGAAAAGCCTTTTGCCGGGATCAACGGGTCGGGGAAGCACAATAACTGGTCTCTGAGCACGGATACGGGAACCAACCTGCTGAGTCCCGGGTCCACACCCATGAAAAACCTGCAGTTCCTCACCTTTTTTGTGAATACCATCAAAGCGGTTGACCGGTTTGAGGCCCTGCTGAGGGCATCCATTGCCTCGGCAAGCAACGACCACCGCCTCGGGGCCAATGAGGCCCCCCCGGCCATCATTTCCATCTTTGTCGGGAAACAACTTACGGGGGTGCTGGACGAACTCGAAGGAGTTTCCAAGGGAAAGCTATCCCCTGAGGAAAAAACCGAACTGAAGTTGAACGTGGTGGGGAAGATCCCGGAGATCCTCCTGGACAATACGGACCGGAACCGGACCTCTCCCTTTGCCTTCACCGGCAACAAGTTCGAATTCCGTGCCGTGGGGTCCAAGGCCAACTGCGCCAAACCGATGACGGTCCTCAATACCATTGTCGCCCTGCAGCTCCGGGAATTCAAGGAGGAAGTAGACGGCCTGATCAATGGGAAGAAACTCAAGAAGGACGAGGCCATCTTCAACGTGCTTCGCGAGTATATCAAGTCCAGTAAGCGGATTCGTTTTGACGGGGACGGGTACAGCGAAGCATGGGAAAAGGAGGCGGCCAGGCGCAAACTGAGCAATTCCAGGAACACCCCGGCGGCCCTGGAGGTGCTCACGTCCGCGCAAACCCTGGACCTGTTCCGAACCACGGAGGTGATGACTGAAACGGAGGTGCGGGCCCGGCAGGAAGTGGAACTGGAAACCTACGTGCTGAACCTTCAGATTGAAGGCAGGGTGCTTGGGGAGCTGGTCTACAACTATATTATCCCTGCTGCGATTGGGTACCAGAACGACCTGCTCCGCAATATCGCGGGACTGAAGGACGTCTACGGGGCCGCCCACAAGAAAATGGCGGAGGCCCAGCTGGGTATCCTGGAGCAGCTGTCCGAACACCTGCAGGCCCTGCGCAAGAAGACCGATGCGATGACGGAGGCCCGCAAGCGGGCAAATTCCCTGAAGGAAATCCATAAAAAAGCCAGGTCATATTGCGATGCCGTCCTTCCCTATTTCGAGGAAATACGGTATCACAGCGACCGCCTGGAACGCCTGGTGGGGGATGACCACTGGCCCCTGGCAAAATACCGGGAGCTTTTGTTTGTGAAGTAGGTCATTTCTTCAAAAAAAGCTCGGTCGTAAATTTATCTGATGTAGTTCCCATTTTGGGTTTACAAATTCCCATTTCTAATCAAAGTTGCAGAGAAACATTAGTCGGATTTTTAGGAATCTTCCTACGTTTGAAATATAAGGTTGAAGGCCTCTGTTTTATTTTCCTACTTTAAATAGAAGGGGATTTCTAAAACTTTTTACGGTTATCCGTAACTAAGTGTATTTGGTCGAGAATTTTTGAGTTTCATCAAAAAGTAAAGTCTTCAATTAAGAAATTCGCATTTCCGAACCTACCTTTACTAAGTGAATAATTCACGTGTTGTGAGGCTGTTAATACTTAGAAAGCCCTTTTCGGAGCTTAAAGATTATCAGGTCGATCGGAGCGTTTTATTCTCAATGGGATTCAAAGTTTTGATAGGAA
>JARRQA010000117.1:0-8812 GCA_037382325.1 Robiginitalea sp. | reverse complement strand
GCATTGATATCCAGGCCGGCAGGACTCCTGAGTTGTTCGACCCGTGCCTCCGGAACCCCCTCCTGCTTCAAAAACGTTTTTACGTCTTCCGCTTTTTTGCTGCTGGCCACAAAACCCACATAGCGAGCCGGCGTTTTCAGGGCTTTCAGTACCGACTGGTCGTCGTCTTCCCCCTGGGTGGCCACCAGGATGTAATTGTTGTCAGATTTTTCATAGGGCGTGAAATCCACCTGGTCGTGTACCTTATGTGCCGTGGGGAACATCTGCACATCGGCATCACGGCCCATCACGATTACCTTGAAGTCCGCTGCAGCAGCCAGGGCTGCCAGCTTCCTGGCAATATTTGATTTTCCCACGATCAGCATTTCGGGTTGCGGGATGACCGCTTCTATAAGCACCTCTACGGTGCCCTCGCTCTGGCAAGACATGACGTATTCTTTATAATTAGCAGTTTCCCTGGTTCCACCTTCCGGAGAGATCCGGATTCTCCTGTAGCGTTTGGTACGTATCACCTCCAGGGCTTCTTTGATGACAATACCGCGGACACACCCGCCTCCGATCCAGCCAATCAGCTTCCCGGATTCAAGAATAAGGGCTTTATCACCCACCTTTCCGGAACTCGGGGCAATACGGTCTATCACCTGCGCAACGGCAAAATTTTCTCCCTTGCCCAGGTATTCCTCAATTTTCAAGGTCAGTTCATTAAACATCCATCAGTAATTTTTCCAATTTTAAAAGGCTGTCAAGGTTATGGGCTGATTCAAACGCGTCCAGATGAGGCATTACATTGACCATTCCCTTCTGAATGGGCTGGTAGTCCTTCATTCCTTTCAGCGGATTGAGCCAGATGAGCGTTTTGCACTTCCTTCGGATCGTGCCAACCGCTTCTTTGAGCTGTGTTACACTGCCGGTTTCCAACCCGTCGCTCAGAATAACCACGACGTGCTTCTGGCTCAGGAATTTATGTCCGTATTTGGACAGGAATTCGGTCAGGGATTCGCCGATTTTGGTTCCGCTGGACCACGAGTGTACATTTTTACCCACGGCCTTGAGCACCTGCTGTTCGTTCTGTGCCCTCAACAGGGGGGTCACATGGGTCAGATGTGTACTGAAAGTGAAAAATTCGAGTTCCCTGAAATACTTTCGCAGTACCATCACGTACCGTAGCAGGTAGTAGCTGTAGGTATCCATGGACCCGCTCACATCCAGCAGGAAAACCACCTTCCGTTTTTCCTTTCGTTTCTTTTTGTAGGCCAGGTCGAGCATCAACCCCCCCTTTGAAATACTGTGACGTACTGTCCTGCGAATATCGATATTTCCCTTATTGGCACTTTCCAGACGCCTTTTGAAGCGCATGCTCATTTGATGAAAGAGCTCCTCGGCCAGTTCCTCCAGGCGCTTTTTGTCTGCAATGTCCACCTTGGAAAAATCCGTCATACGGAGGCGGAGCTGCTCATTGGCACCCTTGGTCTGTTTGGCTTCCTTTTGGTCTTTCTCCTGTCGCGGTTTGTTGAACTTGGCCCCCAGAAAAATAAGGGTATCCGTCTCCGGCTCCTTTTTGATCTGTTTGATGGTTTTTTTACGGGCCTCAAGCTTTTCCTGGTAGTACCTGCTCCAGAAACGATCGAACATCTCGTCGAACCGTTCAAAATGCTCCTTTCGCTTGCAAAAAATTGCCTTCAGGCTGTACTGAAAGAGTTTACGGTCCAGCCAGTACCCGCGCTCAGCGATATCGAAGGCCTCCCGGGTATCCTGCGGACCCAGCATGAACTGCCTTTCCCTGCAATAAAAGGTAAAGTCGATAAGTCGCTCTTTGAAGGTCTTGTCTACAGCTTCCACGGCATTCTCAAAAAAACGGATTCATCAGTCAATCGGCATCAGGAATTCCTGTACCGAACGGTTCTTTACAAACTCAATATCATCTTTGTGTTTCAGGACACTGCCAATCGTGTTTCGAACGATTTCCTCCGTTATGTGGCCTTCGTTCAGCAGGAGGAGCGTCTTGGCCCAGTCAAGGGATTCCGCAATACCCGGTGGCTTGTGAAGGCTGGATTTACGCAGGTTGTGAATAAAGGTCACTACCTGGGCAGCGAGTTCCTGGTCGATCTCGGGTAACTTTCGGGCGATGATATCGATTTCCTTTGCCCGGGTGGGGAAATCCACCCAATGGTACAAACACCTTCTTCGCAGCGCATCACTCAGTTCCCGCGTTCGGTTGGAGGTGAGGATAACCAGCGGTTTGGAAATCGCGCTTATGGTCCCCAGCTCCGGGATGCTGATCTGAAAATCCGAGAGCAGTTCCAGCAGGTAGGCTTCAAACTCCTCATCGGCCCGGTCGATCTCATCGATCAGGAGTACCACGGGTTTCGGAGCACTGATTGACCTCAGTAACGGCCTTTCGAGGACGTACTCCATCCCGAAGATCTCCTCCCCCAGTTTCTTTTTATCCCTTTCCTGCTCGAATAATTTAATATGCAGCAGCTGCTTCTGGTAGTTCCATTCGTAAATGGTGTTTCCCACATCCAGGCCCTCATAACACTGAAGGCGTATCAGGTTCGTATCGAGATGTGCGGCGAGCGTACTGGCCAACATGGTCTTGCCGACCCCGGGATCCCCTTCCAACAGCAAAGGTTTCTCAAGTTTCTTCAGGAGAAAAACGGAGGTTGCCAGGGCGTCGTTCAGGATATAGCCATGCTTGTAAAAATCCCCAATCAGGCTTTCTATTTCAGTATTCAATAGCTTCTTTTTTTAAAGGTAAAGCTATGCCCTGAGAGCATAGCTTTTGAACCTGAATTGTCGTGTCCTTAGGCAGCTGCCTCGGCAGCGGCCAACTTTTTCGAGAAGTTGGAGACAAATTGCTTAAACAGCTGATTCGAAACCGTGGTGATCAGGCGGGAGCCAAACTGGGCAATCTTCCCATTGATGGTCACGTCCATTACGGCATCGAGCTTCGACCCTCCGTCTTCCTTTTTATTGATATTCATCGTCATGGTCATCTCGGCGTTGCCATTCCCTTTGACATCCACGCCGTTCCCGGTCAGAATGATCTTGTGATTGTCGGCATCGACTTCTTTGTAATGGATATCCGCGTCGTATTTCGCCCCAATCGGACCAAATTTCATCCCGACTTTTCCCTTGTAGTGGTTTTCTCCAACCTGTTCATCGATGGAGACACCGGGAACGCAATCCATTACCTTGTTCGGGTCGATCAGGTGTTCCCAAACGAGTTCCGTTCCCTGAGGAACTTCAAACGATTTTTCTAATTGTGCTTTCATATCATTTTTTTCTTTTGGGAAAGGGCTTCCGAAGCCCTTATCGGGTTCCGGAAGCCTTTAACCCTTAGTTTTAATTAAGAATGTGCCTGAATTGCCTCCCAAACCTTGGCAGGAGTGATCGGGATGTCCAGGTGTTCAATCCCCAGGGGTGTCAGCGCGTCGATAATCGCATTGGCGATGGCCGGAGGTGCACCCACTGTTGGGGATTCGGCCACCCCTTTCGCACCCAGCGGGTGGTGTGGAGAGGGGGTTATGGTATGCCCGGTTTCCCAGTGAGGGGATTCTACCGCCGTCGGCACGAGGTAATCCATAAGGGTCCCGTTCAGAACGTTTCCTTCATCGTCGTATTCAATGGCCTCATACATGGCCGGGGCAATCCCCTGGGTGAGCCCGCCGTGAACCTGTCCTTCGACGATCATCGGGTTGATGATGTTCCCGCAATCATCGATGGCCACAAATCGTTTCACGTCGATGGCACCGGTTTCCTTCTCAACTTCCACCACACAGATATACGCTCCGTTGGGGAAGGTGAGGTTGGGCGGGTCGTAATAATGAGTTGCCTCGAAGCCGGGCTCCATGCCCGGAGGGATATTGGTATAGGCGGCAAACACCACTTCCTGAATGGTCTTGGACTTTTCGGGGGCCCCTTTGACGAAATACTTCCCTACCTCCCATTCGAGGTCTTCCTCGCTGACCTCCAGGAGGTATGCAGCGATCTTTTTGCCTTTATCCCGCAGCTTCCTGGCAGCCACAGCGGCGGCTGCACCCGCAGTGGGCGTACTCCGGCTCGCATAGGTTCCAAGTCCGTATGGAGCCGTATCGGTATCTCCTTCTTCAATCTCTATATCGGAATACGGAATCCCCAGTTCCTCTGCCAGGATCTGGGCATAGGTGGTTTCGTGCCCCTGTCCCTGGGATTTGGTCCCGAAACGGGCCAACGCCTTTCCGGTAGGGTGGACGCGGATCTCGGCACTGTCAAACATCGCAATCCCGAGGATATCGAAATCTTTGGAGGGTCCGGCACCAACCACCTCTGTAAAGGTGGAAATACCGATTCCCATCAATTTTCCTTCTTTCCGTTTTTCGGCCTGTTCCTTTTTATAATCATCATACCCGATCATTTCCATCGCTTTTTTCAGCGTGGCCTCGTAGTCCCCACTGTCATAGCTCCAACCCAAAGGGGAGGAATAGGGGAACTGGTCCTTCTTGATAAAATTCTGCAGGCGGAGCATGGCCGGATCCTTCCCGAGTTTATGGGCGAGTTTGTCCACCATCCGCTCAATGGCGTGGACGGCCTCTGTTACCCGGAAGGAGCAACGGTAAGCCACCCCGCCGGGCGCCTTATTGGTGTAAACAGCATCCAGCTCTGCGAAGGCGTGCTCATAGTCATAGGAGCCCGTGCAAATGGAGAACATCCCCGTGGGGAATTTTGAAGGGTTGGCCGAAGAATCGGTATATCCGTGGTCGGCCAGTGTTTTCACCTTGAAGGCCTGGATTTTTCCATTTTTGTCGGCTGCAAGGGTACAATCCATATGGTAATCCCGGGCAAAGCCATTAACCAGGTTTTCGGACCGGTCCTCAATCCATTTTACCGGTTTGCCGATCAGGAAGGTGGCTGCAATAGCCACCACGTAAGCCGGGTATACCGGTACTTTACCGCCGAATCCCCCTCCGATATCCGGAGAGATGATTCGGATTTTTTCCTCGGAAAGCCCCACATGGCCTGCCACCAGGGCGACCACCGTACGAATGGCATGGGGTGCCTGGGTGGTCAGGTAGACCAACAGCTTCTCGGTGTCCTTATCATAGGAGGCCACGCAGCCACAGGTTTCGATGGAGGCCACGTGAATCCTGGGCAAATGGATCCGTTCGGTGACTACCACATCGGCATCTGCAATGACCTTATCGGTTTTCTCCCGGTCTCCGCGTTCCCAGTGGTAGATGTGGTTGTCCTTCTGGTTTTCCTTATCCGGGCGCAGCAGAGGCGCGCCCTCATCCAGGGCCTTAAAGGGGTCGACGATTGGATCCATGGGCTCATAATCCACTTCAACGGCCTCAGCCCCGTCGACAGCCACATACCGGTCCGTGGCGATTACGGCACAAACCTCCTGGGCCTGGTGCATGACCGTATCGGTGGGTAATACCATTTGGGTATCAGACAAAAGGGTCGGCATCCAGTGCAGGTTGTACTGCGCCAGGTCCTCTCCCGTTATAACGGCGAGTACTCCGTCAATGGCCAGGGCCTTTTCCTTGTTGATATTCTTGATCTTGGCATAAGCATACGGGCTGCGAACCATCACCATATGGAGCATGCCGGGTAACTTGACATCATCCACGTAATTTCCTTTCCCGTGCAAAAAACGGGCATCTTCTTTTCTTTTCACAGAGTGACCCATTCCGCCTACCTCTGCTGATGTTTTGCAATTAAACATAATTCCTTTGGTTTTTGAGGTTAGACTGCGGGTTGTTTTTCCTGTTGCATTTCCTTGGCTGCCTGCTTGACGGCCTTAACGATGTTGTTATATCCGGTGCACCGGCAAAGGTTCCCGGAAATCCCCCAGCGGATCTCCTCATCCGTAGGGTCCGGATTGTTCTTCAGCAAATCCAACGAACGCATGATCATCCCCGGGGTGCAGAACCCACAATGCAAGCCGTGCTGATCGTGGAATGCCTGCTGTATGGGATGGTTGCTGCCTTCCTCGGCAACCCCCTCTATGGTGGTGATCTCGGATCCGTCTGCCCGAACCGCGAGATAGGTGCATGACTTGATGGACTTCCCGTCCAGGAGAATCGTGCAGGCTCCGCAATTACTGGTATCACATCCTATGTGTGTTCCGGTTAGCTCCATGTGTTCCCTGATGAAGTGGACCAGGAGCAGGCGGGAGTCCACTTCCGCAGTGACAGTCTCCCCGTTAATCTTTAGTGTTATTTCGTGTTTCATGGTTTGTCGGTTTAATTTCCGGCCCGTTCCAGGGCTTTGTTAATCTCCCGCTTGCTTAATCAGGTCATCCGTAATGGTCTTGCCCCTGAGTAAATCCTCAGCGCGTTCCACCCGCATGGGTACTGCACTGACATTGGTAAGGCCGATACCTATTTCCCGGCAGACGCCGTCGTCATCCAATTCAAGGTAAACCGCAACGCCGGCAGTGGCGTAATCCCCAACCTTGCGTTCTACTTTATGATATGCCCCTCCACTGTGTTTCTCCGCTTTGGGAACATGGATTTCCACGAGTACGTCCGTGGGTTCCAGGGCAGTCATGTAGAAACCGTGGAAAAAGTCATCGATCGGAATCGTCTTTCTTCCATCCGGGCCTTCTGCGATGACCGTGGCCCGCATGGCCAGCATCAGGGCGGGCTGGTCGTTGGCCGCATCCCCGTGGGCTATATTCCCGCCAATAGTCCCCGCATTGCGGACGGAAGGATCTGCGGTGAGTTTGATAGCATCCGAAAAAATAGGGTATTTGTCCTGGATCAGCTTCGAGTGTTCCATTTCGGTCTGGGTGGTCAGCCCCCCGATTTTCAAAAGATCGCCTTCTTCCTTAATATAGGAAAGGCCATCAATTTTACTGATGTCGATAATGTGTTCAGGCGTGGCAAACCGGAGTTTCATCATAGGCAGCAGGCTGTGCCCTCCTGACATGAACTTGGCTTCCTCGCCAAGGCTTTCTGCCAAAGCTACTGCCTCTTTTACTGAGGTGGCCTTGTGGTACGTGAATTTGGCTGGAATCATAATAGATTATGTATTAGAGAATATTTTAGGGATTAAAATAGCAGGTCTATAATAAAGGTATCTAATTTATTTAGATATGACAATTATAGCAAGTCGATCTGGATAAATTAACATAGTATTAAGGCTGTGGCCCTTATATTGTTCATTTATGATGTCTTTGGGAGATATTAGTTACTTTTAAAGGCTCAAAAGGGATCCGTTACCTATGTATTCCCAGCTGTATTTTGACTACAATGCGACCACCCCCTGTGACAAGGAGGTCCTGGAGGTAATGCTTCCCTATTTCCGGGAGCATTTTGGAAACCCTTCCAGCAGCCACCACCCTTACGGATGGCTGGCAAAAAGTGCGGTGGAAGATTCCAGAGCTGAAATTGCCGACGCCCTGCATAGTACTCCCGAGTCCCTGATCTTCACCTCCGGGGCCACCGAAAGCATCAATACCATTCTGAAAGGGGTGATGCGCATTAATCGGGAACAGCGAAATCACATCCTCACCACCAAGGTGGAACACAAAGCAGTGCTGGACACCTGTGCCTTTCTGGAGTCAGAGGGTTTTGAGGTCACCTACCTGGATGTGGATTCCCGTGGCCTGATCCGGATGGAAGATTTCAGCCGTTCCCTGAAACCGCAAACAGCCCTGGTGGCTGTGATGTATGCCAATAATGAAACCGGAATTATCCAGCCGCTTGAAGAGATTGCCGCCCTTTGCGCGCAAAACGGTTCCCTACTGTTTTCAGATACGACCCAGGCCCTGGGGAAGGTACCCCTGGATGCGGTATTAGACCTGGTGGACTACGCCTGCTTTTCCGGGCATAAGGTCTACGGACCAAAGGGGATTGGTCTGGTTTACAGTAACTTCAAAAGAGGAGCACCGGAGCTTCCGGGCCTCCTACAGGGGGGAGGGCAGCAAAGAGGGCAACGGGGCGGTACGCTGAACACACCCCTCATCGTGGGACTTGCCAAGGCCGTCACCACGGCGGTAAAAAACCTGCCAGAGGAACAGGCCCGTCTTCAGAGCTTACGGGATCGGCTGGATGCCGGGCTTTCAACCATCGAACTGGCCCGTTCCAACAACCAGTCTGTGGAGCGCCTTCCCAATACTTCCCACTTTTCGTTCCCCTTCGTGGATGGGACCAAACTGCTCAATGCCCTGAGTACGAAAATTGCCGTATCAAATGGCTCGGCCTGTAATTCGGCTTCCGTGGAACCCTCACATGTGCTGATGGCCATGGGGGTGGAACGCAGTCTTGCCTATGCCTCCCTTAGGCTGAGCATCGGTAGGTACACCCTGGAAGCGGATATCGATAAGGCGGTGGCGGTCATTTCAGAAACCGTTTCCCGTGAACGGGAAAGCAACATTCTCTGGGAACGGAGGAAGTGAGCTGAATCCGAAACCAGGAACGGATCAGGCTGCCCCGCGGTATTAGTTTCTTTCGTGGATCGGCCCGCTTTTTTCCCGCAGCATGCCACCGGGCTTCCCGCTAAAAGCACTCAGGATCTCGGAGAAAATGCTGGCGGCGATTTCCTCAGGGGTATTGGCGCCAATTTCCAGCCCACAGGGGGCATAGATGCGCGCCATTTCCTCCCCAGAAAACTCGATACCTTCAGTATTTAGTTGCCCAAGCATCTTCTCAAAGCGTTTGCGGGGTCCCAAAGACCCAATATAGGGAGCGGGGCTTTTAATGAGTTCCTTCAGGTTGGCGAGGTCCGTCTTATAATCGTGGGACATCAGGATGACAGCGGTCCGAACATCAATTCCCGGACGGGCTTCCCCTTCTTTAAAATACAGGCTGGCCACGGCTTCCAG